>JAKRSB010000003.1 GCA_022402525.1 Thermosynechococcaceae cyanobacterium MS004 | reverse complement strand
TTAGACCGCTACCATCAGACCATTCTCAACCTCACGGAACACCAAACCTGGTCAATTGAAACCACGGGCAACGGTACACCGAAAGATACGCTGTCTGCGCCAGAAGCCAATCGGGCAAGTGTCGGGTGACTGATTCCTCAATGATTAACGGCCAGACGATTACTGCCCAAATAACTGATTCCCAGATGACTGATTCCCAAATAACTGATTCCCAAATAACTGATTCCCAGATGGCCAACCCTTACCCTTACCTTATTTTTCAGCAAACCCATCGTGAGCGGGTTCTCGATGGCGATAGGGTGCCAATCTTGAGCGGCTGTGATGGGGACAGCGCTGGAGCGGTACTGGTGCTGGTCTGGCCGCAATTGGGCGACTTCGACAGTCTAGAGTATGCCGCCTGGATTCAGCGGGAACGAGAAACGCTCCAAGCCCACCAGATTACCGTCCGCGCTGTAGGCATTGGCGATCGCGCGGCTGGGCAGCAGTTTTGTCAGTTTACGGGCTTTCCTGAAGATGCGTTGTTTGTTGACCCTAGTGCCGAACTTCATCAACAGCTCAATCTTTATGCAGGTCTGTCGCTCAAAGTGCCTGGACTTTCTCCAGCGCAGACCGCTTGGCTCAATATGCTGCTCATGTGCGCGGGGATTGGCAGCCCTGGAACCTTAGCCGAAGTGTTTCGCGGCTATCGAGGCGATCGCAAAGCTCCGCAACTGATTGAAGATTCAGCGGTGGTTCATGCTGCACCCCTGCCGCCGCTGAAGGGCTCCTTTTTTCGATGGGCGGGGGGCAGTGGTTTTCAGCGTCCCTTTGAGCTGGCAACCCTGCGCCTACGCAACATGGCCGAAGTGCTTTCCCATTGGCAAACCTATGTCCCCAATGCTGCCTACCTGACCCAGCGCGGCGGCACCTTTCTGTTTGACGCCCAGGGGACGCTCCGCTATGAATATCGCGATCGCGGGATTTTGAGCTTTGCCGCCAACATGAGTCAGCCGCTCTCGTTTTTAGAAGCTATCTAGCAGTAATGTCATTTAGTGATACCCTAACAGAGCTAAAAAATGGGCGATTTGTCGTGACTGATTGTATTTAGAGCGTGAGGCCGTGGAAATGAGCCTCCAGCCTAGACTTGGGAGCGGAACCACTCCTGTAAGTCTGAAGAGTGAGAAAAGTCGAGTAGTGCTTCACCCAAGGATTCGAGTTGTGACAACGATAGAGCCTGAACCTGTTCACTAAGGTCAGGAGAGATTACACCAAACCGTCGGGTCAGGAGCCGAAGGATAAGCCGTGCCTCACCGACCTGTTCCCCTTCTTGTCTGCCTTCCTGTCTGCCTTCCTGTCTGCCTTCTTGTCTGCCTTCCTGTCTGCCTTCTTGCAATGCTTCTTGGTAAACTTTGGTCTGTCTAAGCTCACTGAGTCCAAACATTCGCTCTATCTCCTCTCGACTGAGCTGAGGGAATTTGTAAATCATGATTGTCTCTATCAATCGTATTATCGCTGTAATTTTGGGGTCTTGCTGACCTTGGCTGCGGCTTCTGGCCATGAGCGCTTGGGCTTGGCTAATCGCACTGGTGGCATCTGCCAAAATCAACTGAATCAAGCTGATGCCTAGCGTGTCTCTAGATTCCAGTTCGTTGAGATAGATGCGATGCACTTGGTCGCTGTTGAGCTGTGCCCGATGCAAATGGGTCTGCTCTGGTTCAATATTGCGCTGGGGAAACAGCACGACGGCCTGCCAGTCTACTGTGTGGGGATGCTGATCCAGAAACAATGCGATTTCAGCGAAGAAGCGGTGGTAAAAGTGCGGATCTTTTTGAAACTGGACTTCGATGAACCAAACGGTTTGGTCAGGGGCATCAGGTTTAGGGAAGAGGATGCCATCAATGCGAAAGGCAAGCTGTTTGATTTCAACGGAGCGAAATTCATAGCCGATGGCTAAATCAGCAGGTTGACCCAGTAATTCAAAGAGGATGCCAGGGTCTGTTTGAAAGATGCGGTAAAAAATGGAGTCTGTTTTCAAGAGGTGAATCGCCCAGGATGGACTCGGTCATTTTACTGGATCAGGATTTGGCGATTGGAAGTGATCCGCCTCTTCATGGGTGAGTACCGTAGTCAAATAGCGAGACTGCTTGGCACGAACAGCCTCAATTTGACCACCAATCTCTTGGCGCAGAACATGACGGTAGAGAAAAACTAAAGCGTTAAGGGCTTAGTTTTGAGTAGGCGCTGCAACTTTTCTTTGGACAGCAAGAAAGGTCAAAAAAGCCTCAATTTCAGATGCGCCCATGTCTTTGGGATGACGTTTATTGTGGAATACGATAAAGCGATAAACCCAATCCACATAGGATTGCTCAGTGCGGTAAGAATAATGCTTAAGGCGAAGAACATCGCGCAACTGATCCAAAATCTTTTTGGGCTGCTCAACCATGTCAAAACTCAAACAAATACAAAGGCATTGACATTAATGAAAAAAAGAGTTGGCGAAATTGACATCCGAGAAACTCTAAAATTATCCGTCTAAACAGTTAGAATAGAGATATAGGCGGATACCTATCCGTCTACATACCGGAAACGGGGATATAGTCGGACGCGTCCGTTTAAACGACTAAAACAGGTATATGGGTGGATGCTATCCGCCTAAATGACGAAAAGAGCGATATAGATGGACAACTATCCGTCTATATGCCAGATTAGACGACATAGGTGGACTGCTATCCGTATATATCGCCTCTAGAGCGTTATGGGCGGATGTTGTCCGTCTATATATAGTTAGGCGGCTTAAGTTCCCCGTTAAGGTATAGTTGCAAGCTGGGCGTTGAGATTGAGCAAAAAGTAGCCTGCAATACAAAAGCAATTTTCGTCGCGCGTGAAGACAATTCCAGTAGAAAAGGTTATCGTTGCTATAGCTTTTATTATCAATTAATAATTCCCAAGTTACAGGCAGTCCAATTCTATGGAAACTTAACAAAATTATTTAATTCAAATTCAAAAAACTGTTCTGACAGGATCGCATCAATTCAATAGAGTTAAGAAGCAAGCTAGTTGGCATGGAGAATTATGGCAAAGAATCTTTTGGTAATTAACCATTTGAGGGATTCCATGCAGCTTTCCTGGCAACGAGGAAAGGCTGCCCCGCGTTTTGCCTCTCCTGTTCCCTTCGAGCATCCTTTCGACCAAAAAGCTAAAGACGAATTGAGCTGGTATCTTGAGAAGTACTTACGATTTCCTTACGGAATTGAGCCGGAAAAGGCAGCGAGGATTGAACAAAAATTCCAAATTTGGGGACAACAATTATTTGAGCTGATATTTCGTGGTAGTGAAGAAGCGCGAGGGTATTTTCAGGAAGCTACTAGAGAAGGTCTAAATCAGTGTGAACTTTGCATAGCTTCAGATGATTCTGAAGTGTTAAATTTGCCTTGGGAATTATTGTACTCACCGTTGGATAGAAATTTTCTTGCCCCTTCACTAGCTGGAATGTATCGCAGTCTTAGCAACTTTTCGGTACGGGCAGAAATTGAAGGATTGCCTCAAGATAAGTTGAATATTTTGTTGGTGATTGCACGACCTTATGGGGAGAGAGACATTGGTTTGCAAACAATTGCTCGTCCTATGCTGGAAGCCTTACAACCAATTCGACAGCAGGTCAATCTTAAGGTGTTGCGTCCTCCTAGCTTTGATGAGCTTGAGCAAGAACTCAATGATCATAAAGGGTTTTATCATATAGTTCATTTTGACGGGCATGGTGACTTTGACTCTACCAGCCAAGGTTTCCAACACTCATTCGGGAGTGAAGGACAAGGAGTGTTGGTGTTTGAGAATGAAGATGGTTCGCCACAGATTATTACGGCTGCCCAAATTGCTCAAAGTTTAACGGATTGCAGTGTACCGATTTTTGTATTAAATGCTTGCAAATCCGCCAAAGAAGGAAGCGAACGTTTTTCCTCAGTAGCAACACGACTAGTCTCCTTAGGGGCTAAAGGCGTAGTAGCGATGGCGTATAAAGTTCAAGCAAAAGCTGCTAAGCATTTTATTGGGCGCTTATACGAACAACTTGTTAAGGGGGCTAGCCTAGACCGTGCGGTAGCAGATGGACGTAAGGAAATTTTAAATCAGCGTCTGCGGCCTAGCCCTAAAGGTGATTTGCCTTTGGCTGACTGGATGGTGCCAGTGTTGTATCAGCAGATATCCTATGCACCCTTCATGCCAAATATAGAGGCTAGAAAACTAGCCGACTTAATGAAGTCAGCATCCAATGTCTCTGATAAAACAGGAGCTATAGATTTACCAGAAGAGAGCGCTTATGGCTTCATTGGTCGAGATTATGAAATTTTGTCTTTAGAACGGGCATTTCGTCAAAACACTGTTGTGCTGCTGCAAGGCATGGGAGGGGTAGGCAAGACCCAGTTGGCTGTAGGTTATGCTCGATGGTTAGCACAAACTCAGGGACGAACCGGAGGTATTTTCTTCACCTCTTTTGAGCATGGTGCTACTTTGAGCAATGTAATTAATCAGATTGGTCGTGCTTTGATGGGTGAGAAATTTTCTCAATACCCCTTTGAAAATCAACGGTTGGGGGTGTTGGAATATCTGAAAGCTAACCCGTTGTTGCTCATTTGGGATAACTTTGAGTCTATAGCTGGTTTTCCTTCGAGTAGTGAACCTCTACTTCCTACTGAGGAGCGAGAGAGTCTGAAGCAGTTTCTTAAAGACCTGGGGGGGGGAGAATCTTGGGTTCTGATTACTAGTCGACGTGAAGAATCTTGGTTGGATTGTGGCTATGCCCAACTCAATTTGAGGGGACTCTCCCAGCAAGATGCTGAAGAGCTAGCTGCTAGGATCTTGCAAACCGCAGGCGTAGATAGGAAGAAACTACCTCAAGAATATCTAGAATTACTGCAGCTTTTAGACGGACATCCCCTTGCCTTGAGAGTTATTCTGCCCTGTCTGAAAACGCAAACTACCCTAAATCTTATTGAAGCTTTGCGTCAGGGGTTTGATACCTTTGAAGAGCTTGAAGAGGAAGGAAAAGAAAAATCCCTAACAGTCTCTCTAGATTATTCCTTCAGCAAGTTATCTAAACGTACTCAGAAACACTTGTCCTTTTTAGCGCTATTCTCCAAACGAGTTAATACGAACATACTTACAGCATTCTCGGGTAATTCTGATAATATCCTTTCAGAATTTGGGCGGACATATCAAGCAGTCTTTGGGGAAAACTTACAACAATCTGATTGGTCAGAGCTTCTCAAAGAAGCAACAGAAGCAGGTGTGTTGGAGAATTTAGACTCAAACATATATATAATTCATCCAGCCCTTCCTTGGTATCTATACCGGAAGTTAACTGAGTTCTGCTCTCGAGAGCAAATAAAAGAGCTAAAAGAAAAATTGTTGCTTCTTTACAATAGAGTAATAGCCGGTTGGCAACATCAATTACAGTCGGGTGAGGTGGAAAACCCCACTTTTGCATTGATACTTGAAGAGCCGAACATTCTACAAAATCTACATTTTGCTGAGAAACAGAAAGAATGGAACCAGATCCAAGAATTTTTGTTATTTCTGGGGGATTCTTATACAAGAATGGGAAGGAATTTTGAATTTAGTTCACTTCGGAAGCGATTACTGAAAACTATTGGCTTGAGATCAGTAGAAGCAAAAGCCAAGGGTCAGAATGCTTTTAAGCTGTGGACATCTTTGCGTATAGATGATGGACTTGAAGCAACTCAAAAAGATGACTGGAACACAGCAAAAATGATTTTCCAAGAGGTTTTAGATGAGTTAATTTCATCAAATGAATTATTTGCTGATATGGATACAGTTAGTGGCTGCTATTATAATTTAGGCTACGTCGCAGAAAATCAGAATAGCTTTGAAGAATCTATTAATTTCTATTTTCAAGCTTTAAGTAGCTGGGAAAGAAGTGGAAAAGATAACAACACAGCTCTCGTTTATCACCAATTAGGAAGTATAGAATATAGTCATTATAAACGATTGGATAAAGCAAGAGATTATTACAAAAAAGCCCTAAAAATATTCAAGAAAAAAGGAGACTTGTATAATGCGGCTTTTGAATATTTTCAACTAGGTATGATAGAAGATGCGCAAGGTGATCTTGAGGAAGCAAAGCGTTATTATCAGCAGGCTTTGAAGGAATTTATTCACTTCAATGATCAAGTTCAGATAGCTAAAACTTATAACAATTTAGGAACATTAGCTCATAATGAGTATAGCTTTGATGAAGCAGCTTCTTATTATCAAAAAGCAATAAAGATATATGAAGATTTTGGCTATAGTCATAAGGCTGCCGATGTGTTGCAAAATTTGGGGAATATAAGCCAAGAACTGTCTAAATTTGAAGAATCAATTCTATATTATGAAAAAGCACTAGAAAATTATAAGAAGTCAGGGCATTTGTCTTTAGTTGCCATCCAATATTGGCACTTAGGTCTAGTATCAGAAAAGCGAAAACAGTTAGATGCAGCGATCAGCTATTACCAAAAGGCTGTGGAAATTCATGAATGCCATGGCTTTTTAAATAATGCTGATAAAGTTTATTGTAAACTAGGTAAGATAGCAGAGGAGAAAACCGAATTAGATAAAGCACAAGAGTATTATCAGAAAGGTATAAGGGTTTGTGAAAACCTAGAGAATCAGGATCAACTTTCTGAAAATTGGCATCAAATCAATAGAATTAATTATAAGCTAGCTATAGTAGCGCAGAAAAAAAGCAACTATGAAGAAGCCATCAGTTATCTTGAAAAGTTAACTGATATTTTAATTTTTGATATGGAAGATGGTTTAGAGAATTTTGATAAACCAATAAATAAAATTGAAAAGTTAGGAGAGATATTTAATACAGTAGGAGATAAAAAGTTTGAAGCGATTTGGCTAAAAGTAACAAAAGAAAAGTTAACTCAGGAGCTGCGCACTAAAATTTCGTCAGCTGCCGCTAGAGTTTTGCAACGTACAAGATATAATACTTTTCTATTTGATCTAGGACAAATTGTTTGGACTAATGGCGCAATGGAAGCATTTGAAAGAAATAATGTTAAACCAGATGAATATTTGCGTCGGCATGTAACTGGCGACTGGGGAAAGTATGGCAATTATTACAACATACAGCTAACTGAAGAGGAAGATAGAGAAGGAGTTTGGGCAATGGACGATGATGAAAAATTAAACTGTTGGGGCGTAAAACATGATGGAGACATTACAAGTTCTTACGCTCTACCTGACAATACAGAAATCTGGATAACTACTCAGGGTAGATTTTACACTACTATCTATCTTCCATCAGAAAGATAGATTCTAATTGATTAGCTTGCTAGCCAAGCATTATATTAAACTTTAACTTCCAGATTGGAGAAGTATGTGGATACTAGATTAACGACCGCTGAAATTAATGAGAATCAGCAGTTGTTGCAGGAATATGCCCCTGCTCAAGAAGCATTAGCTGTCTTACAAGAAAACGATGGCAGACTTGATGCAAGTTTCGATCAGCTTTGGGAAGAGGAATACGGAAGACAGGATTATGCTTCAGGAGAATCTCTCTGGGAAGTCACGCTTCGAGTTCTTCGTCAAGAAATCTGCGGTGATGAGGGATTTCGCTCAAAAATTTATGACTATAACAAAAATCCAGGTAGTGCTTCTTTATTGACAGGAGCAATTGTTTACTTAGTAAGTTTGACAACGCTACCTATCAATCCAGCAATCGCTACAATAATTGTTCTATATGTAGTCAAAATTGGATTGAACATTTTCTGCGAATATACAGAGCCAGTAGATTAATTTAACTTTTATAAAGCTGAATTAGGAAGTTTTGAGTCATTTGAAGTAATTGAGATGCTGCTTATTGACTGAAAATGCAGTTTCGAGAAAAAGGTGCGGCTGAAAGTTAAGGCTAGAACGACGCTCTAATGACTAAAGTTGTCTAGCAAGTACTTTTGTTTTGCTGTACCTAGTAAATATGTTGGTGAATATCCGCCGCCTAACAAACTTGCTGGAGCGGACTGACAATGATCTTTGATAAATTGCAAAGGTCACTTACAGCCGCTCAGCAAGAACGTTAGACTTTAATTTTTTCAATCAATACAAAAAAAGAAAAGCTATTGTCTAGCTTTTCAGTAAGCAGGGGGAATAATGGCGAATTGTCCAAACTGTGGTTCTGATCATATTCAACTTAAAAGAGAAACAGATGTTAATTGGGGACGAGCCGTTGTTGGTTGGGCTGTATTTGGAGTTGTAGGCGGTGCAGTTGGAGCCGTTACAGGTGAAGATAGAAATGTAAATGCCTGTCTTAACTGTGGAACTTCTTGGAAAGCTGCCGATCTACATAAGCTACTTCAAATTATAAAGAAATTAACTAATCTAAACCTTGACTTATCTGAAGAAACAGATCGGATATTTGTCAATGACTTTATGGCTGAATTTACTCCAGATCTTGAATCTATCTCAAATATAGAGAAGCAAGGTCAAAAACTTATTACTGAGATTCAGAACAATTCAAAAGCTGCTACTGGATGTGGTTATGGATGTGGAGCATCAATGCTTTTAGTGATGGTTTCATCCAGCATTGTTGCAACTGCTGGTGCTTTTATTGGCTTCCTTATGCTTGCCCTACCGATAGCAGGTTTTTTAATTGGTGCTGAGTTGGATAAGACAAGCAAAAAAGCTACCGAGCGAGAAATAGAGAAAATAAAAAGAGAAACACAAATAAAAATACTTGATGCTGAGGATAGTCTTAGAGCTAAACTTGTTAAGTTTATTGACAGACATCCCCTAGTTGCTCAAAGAAATGAATGGGTTCCACAACTTGAAGCGCCACCTAAGATATTTGAGGAAGTTCTTATACCTGAGTATTGCCCGCGTTGTGATAGCAAACTTCCCCCACCATTTCAAGCATCAAACCGCATTGTTTGCAGCAAATGTGGTTGGAGTAATAAGCCAAAAAAGTAGCAATGGTAGGTTGGGTTGAGGCACGAAACCCATACCCTACAACGAATCACTCAGGGCCATTCTCAAATTCAAGCGAAGTATCCGCCCCCGCATCACGCCATACTTCCCTTCGCGCCCAGACTTGTGAACACTGGAAAACTCCAAATCCTGCGGTGCCCCCACCCAGCCATGCCGCACCAGATTGTAGCCACGCCAGATTGTAATCGAATCATCTGAATTCCCCTCCAGAAAAGACCGCCAGAGCAATCTCCAGGGGATGGCTGCATCACGTACAAAAGCGATCGCACCCACCGTGAGTCTTGCCGCCAACATGAGTCAGCCGCTCTCATTTTTAGAGGCCACATTGAGAACTGGTATCCAGAAATGACATAGATCTGCCCAAGCGGAGTAGAATTTGGGCTGTAGCGCTATTTCTTTTGAATGTCCCCTGAACTGTTGCGATCGCTAGTCTGGACAGATTTTCGTCTGGCCGTCTTATTCTGTGTGCTGATACCGCTAGGGTTACTGGTTTGGTCAGTGGCAAAAAAAGCCAAGTCCATTACCCACCTACTGATGATCTATTGGCGCGTCTCCAGCCTGCTTGCGATCACGGTCTATCTCCTGATGGATCAAAACCGCGTTGGCTTTGTGACAGGGTTTGCAGCCTTGCTGCTCATTCCCCTCAGCCTGTGGTTTTGGGTTGACCTGAACGAAGAAATTGAGGATCGACGGGGTTTACTGAAGCTCGTATTTAACGCTTGGCGGTGGGCTGTCACAATCTACTGCATCGCAGCAGCAGCCGTGCAGGTGCCCTATCTGAAGTGTGCTGGCTCTAAAGCAGCCTTAGCGACCGCAGAATGTCAGGCTTGGCTAGAGCCACCTCGTGTCTATCAAACCATCTTCCACGCCTCGACCAAGGTTGAAAAACTTGGGTTTGTTGCGATCATTGCGCTGCTGCTCTATGGCCTTTATCTAGCGTACTTTGTCCTCTTTAAGTTCAGTAAGCAAGGACGCATTGCAACCGAAAGCTAGGGACTGACCGCTAGAGATAACAGCCAATGGCACTTGAAAAACGGCTAGAGCAATATACCCTCAAGCATCCTGAGGAAGTCCTGATAGTGAAAGTTCAGTGGACGGATTGCCAGGGACAAGACGAGGTGGATGAGGTGACAGTTTTTAAGGGATTTTCCAGCTCGTTGATGCGACCAACGGCCTTTGACCCGGATACCCCCGTTATTCCAGCGGATGCGGAAGTGCTTTCTGTGGATCGGCTGCGGAGCCCTTACAATCCATCCCAACCCCAAGTAATTGAGGCAGGGTTGAGCTGGGATCAGTTTGCGGCATTACTGGCGCAGGAAGGCTTTTAGGATAATTAGGATAAGGCTTACAAGATAAGGCTCATAAGATAAGGCTAAATCGGCAAGGTGAACCCCCATGAAACCCTTCATCTTCTGGAGTCTTCCCCTGTCGCTTTGGATTGCGCTATCGACGGTTCCGGCTTGGGCTACAGCCCTAGCTGAGATTCAGCAGCGCGGTCATTTAGTGGTGGGCGTAAAAGACAATTTGCCGCCCTTGGGCTACCGAGATACGACGGGAGCGTTCCAGGGCTTTGAGATTGACCTGGCCAAACGCTTTGCCAAGGCGTTGTTTCAGTCTGAGCAGGCAATTGTCTTCAAGCCGCTCCGCAACGTACAGCGACTGACAGCGGTGGCCTCTGGTGAAGTGGATATGGCGATCGCAGGCATTACCCTCACGGAAAATCGACAGCGCATGGTTAGCTTTAGCGAGCCTTACTATCGCAGCGGTACGGGTCTACTCAGCACCCATTCGCAGTGGAGCAGCCTTCAGGGACTTTATCGGCAGACAATTGCAGTCTTAGCGCCTTCTGTCACCTTGGCCTATCTGAAGCCCAGACTGCCTAAGGCGACACTCGTAGGGGTTAAGTCCTATCGGGAAGCCCAATCGCGTTTGGACAACGCCCAGGTACAGGCGATCGCCGGAGATCAGGTAGTGCTTTCTCACTTGGCGCAGCAGAACGCGAGATACTTTTTCTATCCCACCGCCTTGACCGTCCAGCCCTTGGCGATCGCACTGCCCAAGGGCGTACAGCACGATTCGCTTCAGCAGTGGGTGAACCGTCACCTCCGAGACTGGAAAGCCGAGGGCTGGCTAGAGAATCAGCGACAGCGCTGGAGATTGCCCTAAGGACTCCTCTTCAGCAAATGGTACAAATCTTAAGTTTGCTAGGCTAAAGAAAGATTTATCTTGGTAAAGCAGCATACAAGCTTGAGGCTTATGGATACTTCTTTAGCAATTTGGTATTTGGGCGTTTTGCTGGTGTTGCTCGCTGGAGTGGGCTGGTTTATTTTTCAGCAGGTTTTCAAAACACGGCGCACTGAATCGGCCATGAATCGGCTGCAAAGTAAGCTGAGCAAAGTCAAAGGCACCACTCAAGAACACTTTGAGCTAGGTAGCCTGTACCTCAGCAAAAATCTGGCCGTGCCCGCCATACAGCAGTTTCAGCAGGCGCTTAAAGCCGCCGAAACTGAAGAAGAGCCTGTCTTAGCTCCTATTTATAACGCCATGGGCTACGCCTGCTTTGTACAGGAGCAGTTTGACCTAGCCATTCGCCACTACAAAGACGCCCTTAAGCTGGACGAAAACTACGTGACCGCGCTCAATAATTTAGGCCATGCCTACGAGCGCAAAAATCTGGTGTCCCAGGCGCTGGATGCCTACGAAAAAGTTTTACAAAACGACCCGCAGAATGCAACGGCCAAGCGGCGCGCAACTTCTCTGCGTAAACGTGTGGTTGTGGCATAGTTTTGAGGCATAGCTTTGAGGCATAGTCCTCCGCGCTTCCCATGAACCCTGTCAGGAGCTGATTCCACCATGCCAGACTCGCTCATGTATCAGTCTGAAGAAACCTATGTGGTGCTGGAGACAAATCAGCCAGAATATTTTCTAAGTGCTGCGGAGCTATTAGAAAAACTCAAGGCTGTTTTAGCACAGCATCCAGATAGCTTGCCGCCGGATCTCCATCGATTTTCAACCCTAGAGGCCCAGGCCAAACACCTGATGGAGACGGGCTGCGACTTCAATCTAGACTCTGACCACTACCTCCAGTGGTACGTTGTGCGCCTAGAAAAATGATGCTGGCCTAAAGGAACGGCCTAAAATAGAGAGGAACGGTGATCTCGCCAGAGTTTTAGATGTCTGGTCTTTAATGTTTTTGTGCAGGAGAAGATTGTGAACGCCCCTTCAGACCTCGCGTTTTCAGACCCCCAATCCCCTAGCAGCTCATCCTCCGAAATACCGCCAGCCCCCCAGTCTCCTGAGCAAATCATCGCTTGGCTAAGGGGACTTGTGACCGTAGCTTGGTCAGACGGCAATTTTTCGGAAGAAGAGCGATCGCTGATTAATAGCATTGTTGCCACAGACCTTGCGCCCAAGCTCAACGAGACAGCCTACGACCCCATTACACCGGAAGCGCTCGTGGAAAGGCTGGGTGCTGGCTCATCCCTAGCAGAAAACTTTTTGCGAACCGCCGTAATGGTTGCCTTAGCTGATGGTCTCTATTCTTCTGCTGAAGATCAGATTTTGACGGCATTTTGTAGCGCACTGCGTCTTGAGACGACGGCGCTTGATGCGCTGCGGCAGACCCTAGACGGGAATGAATCCACCGCGCTCGATTCAGAGAAAGGGGCGATCGCCCAGGAACACGGCGGCGAGTCTACTAATATCCTTGCCCCCGTTCAGCATTGGCTGGATGGTCTAGAGATGCATGACCCTCGCATTGCGCGCTTCCTATGTAAAATGATCCCGCCCCAATGCCCCTTTGAGCGAGACATTAAACTGTTTAACCACAAGGTGGTGCATATTCCCCCCATGTGTAAGCTCAATCCGCTGTATGAGCAGCTCGTGGGTCTACGGTTTCGCGCCCTATCCTATCTGGCAGACGAGTGCAAAGAGGACGTCACGCCCTACTGCTAGAACAAGTTCCATCGGGCTATAGGTTCGGGCTACCCTGTATTCGGCAGCTTTCTTAGCAGCAATCATCGCTTTATCTTTGATCCTCCCTAGCGCAGCGCAATTAAGCCGCCTGCCGATGGCTGCGCCCAATCTTACGGCTAATTTCACGACTCGTCCGCTGGTATTCATGGACAATCGGCATCCGCTCTGCTTGATAGTCTGCTAAGACACCCGCAATCGAGTCACCTTCGCCAAGATATCGTGCTAGAGCAAGGGCATCTTCAAATCCTGAGGTCATTCCCCTTGCGCGGGAGGGGCTTTTGGCATGGGCGGCATCTCCAATGAGCAGAACCCGACCGCTATAGAGCTGCGGCAGCGGGTCAATGTCGTAGGAATATCGGCTCACGATTTGTTCAGGCGGCGTTGCTTCAATAATGGCGCGGGCATCGTCTGGAAGTTTGGCCAACTCCTGGGGCGGGATATCAGTGTCTGAGGGGACTAGAATCCCCTGTTCATGAGGGAGCTGATTTTTCTCAATAAAAAATCCCCAGTGGGTGCGGTCATCCCCAATATCGAAAAAATTGGCATAAATGCCGCGCCCACGGGCATATACCAGAAACGTACCGTCAGGGCAAAAGGTAGAATCTGCGACCACCCCTCGCCACACTAAATCACCCAAGTAGTAAAGGTTGACGCCTGGCACAACGAAATGCCGAACCTTTGAGAGAATTCCGTCTGCACCCACTAATAAATCGCCTTCCCAGTGCTGCCCATTACTAAAGTGAGCTACCACGCTTTCTGGCGTTTGGCTTACGGATTCAAGCTCAGCACCAAAACGCAGACAAGATTGCGGTACTTCAGCTAAAAGCGCCTCTAGAATTGGCTTCCGGTGCACTAGCATTCCGGGCAGCTCTTTCTCTGCGTAGCTCACAGGCTCTGCATTAAACACATCGCCCCGTAGATTCCGAAACTCAAAGAGCTTCACCGGAGCACCAGCGGCGATGATGGCGCTACAGGCCTCTGGACTCCCTGCCTGTAGCGCTTCCATGCCTGCCTGCACCAAAAGAATACCGCAGCCATCGGTTCGCAACTGAGGAGATTTCTCAAAGAGAGATACCTGAAACCCTTGACGAGAAAGCAGGCTGGCCAAGTAGACTCCTGAGGTTCCGGCCCCCACAATGCCGATGCGATGATTCGAGTGCGCCATTGAACCTCTTTAGACTGAGCTGAGCTGCATTTGCATTGTAGAAAATTGTAGAAAAAAAATTGTAGAAAAAAGTGGCTCTAGAACAGGTGAAGCTGAAAACCTTGAAACTGAAAACCTTGAAACTGAAGACATTGAAGCTGAAGAACGAGAGCGATCGCGTTTTTATGGCTAGGGATCACGAATTTACTAACCTGAAAAAAGGGGTTCGGGAATGCGAGAGGGTAAAGGGCATCGTGACTCAGCAATTCTGGATTTCAGTTAAATTCACAGTTCTAGTAAATTCACGATTCTAGGGAGGGGATGCAAAATCCCCTCAATTGCACCTGTGCCATAATTTTTATGCCCTAATTTTATGCTCTAATTCTGGCGGTTAAATTCAATGACTGCTTCTGCCTCGCAATCTGCCTGGTTTGACTATCCGCTGACGGTGCAGCCTCACCACACAGATTATGCAGGCGTGGTGTGGCATGGTGCTTATTTAACCTGGATGGAGGAAGCACGGGTAGTGGCGCTCCAATCGGCTGGGGTTGAGTTTTCTGACTTGGTTAACCTTGGGTGCGACTTGCCCGTGATCCATCTTTCTCTGTCCTACCGTCAATCGCTCAAGCTGGGCGATCGCGCCAGGGTCAGAACGCGTCTCGACCGCGTTGAAAAAGTACGCTTCCTTTGGACTCAAAATATTACGCCGCTGGACTCAGACCTCTGTTTTGTCGCTGGACAAGTCACCTTGGTAGCGGTAGACCGAAACCACCGTCGTATTCTGCGACGGTTTCCGCCTCAGATGCAAACGGCGATCGCCTATCTGACCCATCCAGCCTGTTAGAAAACGTCCAGAAACCGCAGAATCCCCATCCAGAGAGCATCATGACATTTTCGCCTAAATGCCATCAGGATTATTTTTCCGTCAGTGTTAAAAACCGATGCAAAGTTGTCCACACTAGGGAATGACAGCTATTAGCCTATGTTTCTTAAGCCTCAAAAGGGACAGTCTCATTAGAAACAAAGTAGAAACAGCCTATGTCATTCCACATCACCTAGACATTTCAGCCTTTGACACTGTACGGTCTCGATCCACACTCTCTGTCGAAACTTCAATCTAAATGTGTCGTCTCTAAACTCATAGTGCCCCCTGTCTAGCGCTTTTTGTAACTCCAGCCGCTTAATTTTTAAAGTTTTTCTTATTCTTTTACTCACATTGCAGCCCATCCTTATAAACCCCTACTCTTTACTGACGTGAACGTTTTGGACTCCCATCGCAACCCGTCACCCGATCTGCTAGAGCAAACGATTTATCAGCATCTCCTGGACTGTGTGCGGACAGAAAATCCAGATCAAGTTCTTGAGCGCTTTCAACAGCTTTTTATTCAGTACGGAACGTATCCAGAGTATGAAATGCGGGTGGCCCTAGATTCTCTGCTTCGGGGCGGCAGCGCAACACAGCGCTTTTTGCCATTTTTTAATCGGTGCTGCTTTATTTTAATCAACCGCTGGCAAATCAATCCTCTAGAGCGCTCTAGGGTGGCGCAGCTGGTCGATTTGCTCAAGCAGGTTCGGGGACCTTCTATTATTGTGGGGCAACCCAGCCCCTCCGGACGTCTGCGGTTTGCAGTTCAGGAATATGTCCGTAGCCCACTGTTTGGTCGGCTGCGTCAGCTTGCAGAGTTCCTCAACCCTCAAAAAGATCAGGACGAGCGACAGCCCCTCTCCACGCTGCTCTATCGCTATCCATATCTTTACTCCCACTGCATGACAAAGCAAGAAGATGAAGCTGACTATCTTCAAATGATCAGCACGGCAAAAAAGACCGCACAAAAAAAGTTTGAGCAGGATCTCTCAAGCTACTTAACCCATTCATTGCTGGCGCAAAATTCATTAGCGCAAAACCCATTGATGCAAAATTCAGCCTCTTCCAAGGTTGAAATTAAAAACCCTACGCTGCTGAGCTCAAAGGAAATTGCATTCACGCTCAAAACTTATTTGACGAAGGTTGACAGCCGAGAGACTTACCGAGATCTGGCACAGCAGTTTTGGACGCCAGCCTACCAGCCCAAGTCCTACGCCGCATTTAAGACCTCCCTTCATGAGTACCTGATGAGCAGCATTCCGGCAAAGTATGGCAGTTGCCGCTTTAACGATCAGCTTCACGGGTATTTGAAGAATCTTTACCCAGAGAGTGCAGCAGCCCCCCTGAGTGATTTCTTGGTGGTGCGAACTTGTAATCAGGTTTTGAACTTCATGGTAATTGAGAGCAAACAGCGTCCTGCTCACTCCGTTTTTATGGACTTGTTGAATAATCTAGGCTCTACGCTCACGGTAGGGTTGGTGCTTAAGGTTGTGTTGCTGTGCGGTAAAACAAAGCCCTACCTTGACCGTCGGTTTTCGGTTCTGTTTCAGCATTATGAGTCCCAGACACGCTCTTCGGTTCGCTGGCTAGTGGGGTGCCTCGAAAAACTCAATTTGGCCTGGTGCGCTCACTTCGGGTCTCAAAACCTGTCTTACGTTAACCTTCTATAGCGGCGGTACCGAAGCAGTTCGCCAGTTCTTCTACCCTTTGGCTTCCGTCCCTTTGCTTCAATGCTTTCAGAAATTCCGAACACTTAAACAACACTTAAACAACATTCTTGGCCGACAGGGTGGAATGAGCGAAGCTCACGCTGACCTGTTGCAGACCTCTCGCAATCGTCCAAGGGTTACAGGGGACTACATGGCCTGACGTTTCCAGAATTGCTACAGTAGCACCACGGCTGCTTTGCGCTGTGTGCAGATGCATTCATACGCTTCTGTTCATCACTGATACTGTGAATATCGGTACTGTGAACATCGGCACTGTGAATATCGGCACTGTGAATATCGGCACTGTGAATACTGTGGCTTTCCGTTAGCGTTGATAGCTCATGATCTTCAACCTACTCGCTATTCTTGGAATTCTGACTTTAGGTCTTGCCCCCATGCTGCTGTCGATTTGGGGAATCCACTACCTGGCAAGGCATCCGCGCCTTTACCGTGGTCGAGGGGGACACGTCCGCAGATCTCAACAGAGTTCGTTTCAGTGGATGAATTTATACTGGCTTGACCCAGCAGGCTATGTGGGCGATACAAGCTGTCGATTTAATGCCCATTCTCCCTTGCTGCGCTGTGCTGTCAATCCGGGTGGGCCTTGTCAGGGTTGTGTTTTCTATGAGGGCAGTCCCCATCTCAACTAAGAGTCTCTGCACTGAATCAATAAACTAAGTCTTAGTATGGTAAATCTCTAAGAACACCCCTAGGGCAACGTCACTATATCGAATTGAGGAACCCATGACAGAATCCGCGCGATCGCCCCAAAAGACGCCTCTATTCGAGATCCATCAGGCACTTAAGGCTCGCATTGTTGAATTTGGCGGTTGGTCTATGCCGATTCAGTATGAGGGCATCACCCTAGAGCATCAGGCTGTCCGGCAAGGGGTCGGCATGTTTGATATCTCCCACATGGGTAAATTTCAGGTGCAGGGTGAAAACGTCCTGGCCGCGCTGCAGAAGCTGGTGCCGTCGGATATCTCGTTACTCCAGCCAGGACAGGCTAAATATACGGTCATGCTGAACCCTGAAGGCGGCGTTATTGACGACCTTATTATTTACGACCAAGGACAAAACAGAGATGGCCAAGCCTCTGCCCTTTTGATCGTCAATGCATCCACCACCCCTAAAGACAAGGCCTGGTTGAGCGAGCATTTAAGGGCGAGTCAAGTCACCCTTACCGATTGGTCTGCCCAAAAAGTCTTGATTGCTGTGCAGGGCCCCCAGGCGATCGCAACTCTCCAAACCCTCACGGAAGAAGACCTTTCCAGTATTCCAAACTACTGGCATCGGGACATTGTACTCCTAGGCCAACCTGCGTGGGTGGCGCGTACAGGCTACACCGGAGAAGACGGGTTTGAGGTGATGGTCGATCCAGCGGCAGGCATTGCCCTTTGGCATCATCTCCAGTCCCTTGGCGTTACGCCCTGCGGACTAGGGGCAAGGGATACCCTCAGGCTCGAAGCCGCCATGGCGCTTTACGGTCAAGATGTAAACGAATCCATTACACCCCTAGAAGCAGGGCTAACCTGGCTGGTTAACTTTGATAAAGAAGACTTTATCGGAAAGGCTGCCCTCCTGCACCAGAAAGAAGCGGGACTCACTCGCAGCTTGGTTGGACTAGAAATGCAGGGACGCCATATCGCCCGTCACGACTACGAAGTCTATGCAGACGGCGAGGCTGTTGGTGTCATTACCAGCGGCACCTTTGGCCCCACCCTGGAAAAAGCGATCGCCCTTGCCTACGTGCCGCCTCGTCTGGCCCAAGTCGGTCAAGTCTTGAGCATCAAAATTCGCGGCAAGGACTGCCCTGCAACGGTCGTCAAGCGTCCGTTCTATCGCAGACCAAAGGCGAGTTAATCTGCTCCCCCCATCGACTTTTGGACAGCCTCTAAGGCACAATATCTCTAGCCTTCAGAAGCGTTTACCAGAAGCGGTTGCCAAAAGCGTTTACCAGAGGCGTTTACCAGAGGCGCTAATGGAAAGCGTTTATCCTGGCGCACATCGTCATTTTGATGTGTATGGATTGATGTGTATGGACGTGCTATGCATTGTCAGCAGCCGTATCTCCCTCAAACCGCACCCCTCCCTAACCCTATCGACATCCCTAGCGAGACCTTGCCCCATGAGCTTTGAATACCCCGAAGATTTACGATACCTGGACTCCCACGAATATGTGCGCGTCGAAGGAGAGTCCGCAACCCTGGGCATTACAGCTTTTGCCGTCGATCAGCTTGGCGACATTGTCTTCGTAGAGCTGCCAGGGGTGGGCGACACCCTCACCCAAGGTGAAACCTTTGGCTCCGTTGAGTCCGTCAAAGCCGTAGAAGATCTAATTTCTCCCATTACGGGAACCGTACTCGAAACCAATACCGCGATCGCTGATGCCCCAGAACAGCTCGCAGAAGATCCCTATGGAACCGCATGGCTCCTTAAAGTACAGCTCAGTGGTGCTCCTGACCTTTCACACACCTTGTCTGCCACGGAATACCGCAACCAAGTTGCCGATCACTAGGGTACAGATCACTGGTGAGCGCCTAGGTTAGCCACCTCTGCCGAGTTCTGGGATAAGATTCTGGGATAGACTCTGGGGCAAGCTCTGGTTGGCTAAACGCGCTAAGAAACAGCGCTACTCCTGTCTCAAATTCATGAAATCCTGAGAAAACTTTGAGAAAGTTTACACAAGAAAGCGCTCAAACCCCTGAAAACAGTAGCAAAGCTTACCAAGCCATGTCAAAAGATTAAGGAATATTGAAATTCTGACTCAAAAAAGCTATACTTCCGACCAGTTTGGTAACGTTCACTACATTTGATTGCCAGAGTAAGGAGGTACGGGGTTTGGCAAGAAGGCGGAAGCGCAAAAGTCGTCGTCGTCAAGAAGGACGACGCATTTTAGAATGTGTTCCTCAATACAGTATCGAGAGTGGTGAAGATAAGCCCGTAACAGCTGCCCGGAAATTCATCCAGACAGAAGGCATCGCACCACCCGCGCTTCTCTTGGTGAAACGAAATGAGCACACGACTGATCGCTATTTCTGGGCAGAGAAAGGTCTGTTTGGCGCTCAGTACGTTGAAGAGAATCACTTTTTGTTTCCAAGCCTACGGGTTGAAACAGACGAAGTGGCGCTTGTCTAAGAATGATGGGTTACTTTGGAGTGCATGAGCGTTCCAAGGCAAAACAACATCCTTATTTCAAGGTCTTTTATAATATCCCAGAATAGGGTTTTGTGGCACGCTGCAAGATCCTGTTCTGGGATATTTTGATCGTCCCTAGCACCGCCCCTAGATTGGTTGCCGATTGGATCAACACATCCTAAAGCACATTCCAGAAGCACGTCCTAAAGCACGTCCCAGAGCGCGATTGCTCTGACACGCTCAGTCTAGGCTCGCTAGAATAAGGAAGCGAGCTAATTCTTTTAGCCTCTCTGCTTTTAGACTTTAGCCCTAGGGCTTTATAAGGGTTCATCCTCTGTAAACGTTCTGATGTAAGCGTTCTGAAAATTTAATCTGAAAATCAAAACCTTGCTCTGACGTCGCCTAACAAATAGGTAAACAAGCTTGATAGCTTTCAGGAGTCCTTGATGAGACAAAAAACTTTATCTCTCAAGAATTTAGCCTGGGCAGGCATCCTGGGGCTGTGGATCGTGCTGATAAGCTTGATGCCTCTCCAATCTAAAGCACTATACCTCCCTGGCAGTGCGCCCATACAGCCGTTATTAACAGAGGTCACTTCCAGTGCTGTCGGGGATTCAAACCCCATAATTGCAACCGACCCCTTAATTACAACAGAGTCGTCTCAGGGCGATCGCCATCGCAAAGGAATAAATACCATGGCTGCTGCACTTTCAAAAGCAGAACTTGACGCTCAGCTTCTCACGCTAGCTGGGTGGTCAATACAAGACAACAAGCTGCACAAAGAATTTAAGTTTAAGGACTTTGTTGAAGCCTTTGGCTTTATATCTAGCATGGCCCTTTTTTCAGAAAGTATTGGCCATCATCCTGAATGGTTTAATGTCTACAACAAAGTTGTTGTGGATCTGACCACCCATGATTCTGGCGGCATCACCACAAAAGATACGGACTGGGCCAAAAAAGCCAATGAACTTAGCTCATAATTGTGTTTTAAATTGTTTGATCTGAGCTTGATCTCAGCCAGCACAGCAGCTAGATTTATGGAATACATGAGATAGAGTAAACGGACAAAATGAAATAGCCAGCACCTTGGGCTAAAATAACCCGTCCATACCGTTAGACAGCAGGACTGGAGAAAGGGATCAAGTCATTCGCATTTCTATGATCCAGATCACAGCCACAGGCAGTATTTTATGGAATTCTTAGGGTTATAAGGGCTTAGAGTTAAGAAAATCATTGATTTCACTCGACTCATTTCAGCTTGAGACACCTCACTCTAGCTCATGCGGTTTATTTGCTGCTTCAACAGACTCCACCATACAAACCTCAGACTAAAATACAGGCTAAGAGACTTCTATGAGACGGCTCAACCTCGCATCCATTTCAGCTCTGTCATTATTGGCAAGCGTCTCTGTGCTGTCAATGATGCCCCCCGCCCAAGCCAGCGGCCCCAAGTTTTCCTGCAGCACTAGCAAAGGTGCGCCCGCAACGGTTGCCCATACCTCACGGGGAAAAATTCCAATTATTCGGTGGGTTTCGAGCACTTTTGCCGAAGCAGGCTATACCGCAGACTATCGCTGTAAAGTAGTTTCTGAGAAGTTCCAAGAATACTTCCAGGCCGGGACGCTCAACTATCTTACAACCGGTATTGCCAATAGGCAGCCCGTCATTTGCGTCGCATCGACCAAAGGAGGCCCTTGTTCCGGCGTTCTCTTTACCTTAAAGCCCGGTAGCAACCCCTGGCTGACGCTCACGCGGTTAATGAACGTTCGAGTTCAAGCAGGCCCACCCCTCAACGAAAGTTCGGCGGGTGTCAGCATTGACGAGAGTCAATACATTGATGTGAATGACTATCTTGCAACAGCCCCTGTCGAAAATTCAGTTCTCCCGATAGGTGCAAGCGCAAGCAGCCCCACTCTTGTACCTCCAGTGCCAAGTAAGTCTTTGTGGTAAAAGCTTTTGTGGTAAAAGCCTTTATGCTGGCAATCTAAGACTAAAATGCTGAGCAAATCTGGGTGTATTTGTGACTGTTGCGGCTTCATTGCGTCCATAGGCTTGCTTTAATGCGTAAGTCCACAGGTTCATCTGGGTTTCGTGTCGTTTTTACGCGGCCCTGAGGTTCTTTCAGGGGGTCTTTTCGACGTCAATTCCTGATGTAAACACGATATAAACGCGCCATCAAATCAATCAACAAGCATTAATCAACAATCTTATGAAGCCATTCAAAATCTTTGCAATGGCAGGGCTAAGCTTAATGTTCGCTCTGCCAGCATTGGCAGATCAGTGTGCCTATACCACAAAAAAGCAGGCTCTACTTGCTTTGGCTAGCTTAAATGTGGGAGACACCGTTTACGAACTTTGCGAACCTTGTGGAGAAACTCGCCCTCGCCCTTTATCGATTTCATCTTTGGCGGCAGAAACAACTCCTGTGAAAAATCTTTGGCAGGTCAAAGTTAATAATTCTGGAATTGATCTGGCCTATGTTTTTGTTGCCACAGGACGCAGAGGGCAAGCCTCCAACTTGGCAAAGCTGTCCGGCTGTCCGGCAAGCAGTGTGAGCAGTAGTTTAATTCTGAGATAGATTCTTGGGTTCGGGTTCTTGGGTTGGGTTTCTTGGGCTGGGTTAAGTTTGAATGAGGGTAAGTGGACGTGAGCTCTACAAAAAACAACCGCCCCTCATCCTCCCCTCCTTCTTCTCCCTAGGGAGACGGAGGGGCAATTAAAAATCAAGCTTCTTAAAATCTCTCGCCTTTGGGAGAGGGGCTTGGGGTAAGGGGCTTCAAGGGCTTTATCGAACTCATGTTAAGTGGGCTCAGGCTTTAAGATTAAGAGAACTCAGATTCGGAGAACTCAGAACCATGCAGGGTCTTTGGTTAAATGACCGAACCTTAAAATTACGGACGGATTTAGAAGTCCCTAAGCCTGCCCAGCATGAAGCCTTGGTGCGTGTTTTGCAGGCAGGCATTTGCAACACAGACCTAGAACTCATGAGAGGCTATTATCCCTACACTGGCGTTTTAGGGCATGAGTTTGTGGGGATTGTTGAGGAAGGCTCATCGGAGTGGGTGGGGAAACGGGTTGTTGGTGAAATCAATGCGGCCTGTGGTCACTGCGCGTTTTGCCTCAGCCATCAGCGCAGCCACTGTGAAAATCGGACGGTGCTGGGAATTGTGAACCGTCATGGCGCTTTTGCGGAGTATCTGTGTCTCCCTGAGCAAAACCTCCATCGGGTGCCAGAGACGGTTTCGATGGATGCCGCAACCTTTACGGAACCTTTGGCAGCAGCCCTTGAAATTCAGCAGCAGGTCAAGATTGGCCCAGGCGATCGCGTTTTGGTCATCGGGGACGGCAAGCTAGGGCAGCTAGTGGCCCAGACGCTGGCGCTAACTGGGTGTGACCTCTTAGTGGTGGGGCGGCACGCAGAAAAGCTTGCCCATTTAGAGGCCCTTGGCATCCGGACGGGGGATGGGGTGCAGACGCGCAGTGTTGATGTAGCCGTGGAATGTACAGGGAATTCTTCTGGCTTTGCGATCGCCCTTCAGTCGTTGCGGCCACGGGGTACCCTCGTCCTCAAGAGTACCTATGCGGATCGGCTCACCCTGGATGCCTCTGCGATCGTGGTGGATGAAATCACTGTGGTGGGTTCACGGTGCGGGCCTTTCGCACAAGCCCTGGAGCTACTGGCGACTCAACAGGTCAACGTTACTCCCTTGATTCAGGCGCGGTACCCCCTCAGTGAAGGATTGGCAGCCTTTAATCATGCGCAGCAACGCGGTGTCCTGAAGGTCTTAGTGACCATGGACAATCGTTAGTCGCCTTTGGGAAAGGAGTTTGGGGTGAGGGGCTTTAAGTGCATCATCGAACTCACGTCAAAATTAGTTCTGAGCGGGTTGACGACATTCCCGTGGTCGTGAAGTGGCTCAATCCAATGCAGATAAGCTCCAATAGCTCACAGCAATGGCTCACTACAATAGCTCATAACCATGGCTCACAGAGATTTGCAGTGATATGGGGAACCGTTTAATGAATCTTATATTTCAGGAGCATTAAGCAAAAAGGTTTTGTCGATTTGGGTGTCCTTAGTGTGACCGAAAACTGCTGTAAGCAGTTTCACAAGATAGTCTCTAGCATTTATTTCGAAATGTGTTCGGTTTCCCTGAGTTTGACGACCATCACCGTGCAGGGTGCATCGCTGACCACCTGGCTGCTTACCGAACCCTTTAATATTCGATTGACACCCGTCAGTCCGCGACTACCCAGCACAATCAAGTCAACGGCATGAATACTCGCTAAGCGAATAATTTCTTCGGCAGGGTCGCCCACCACAATTTCTAGCGCTGTCTGGCAAGGCAGCAATCCCTGATGAGCCTGTAGCACCTTTTCAATCTGTTGAAACTGCCCCAGTTCTGGTTCAATAGACGGGAGGTCAGCGGGTCTTTCGAGATTGGACTCTGACAGCGCAATTACATGACACAGCACAACCTTCGTCTCTGGCGTGAGCTTAAACTGCAGTACCCACTGCACCACAAGATCTGACTGCTTGGAACTGTCCAGTGCGACCAAGACTTGCTTGAACATCCAGAGACCTCCTGCCCCATACGGCGCGATCGCCTGTCTCTTTGACCTTACTACAGTCCCCTTACGCTTGGGGCTGACAGCATAGATTTTAAGGAATCGAGACTTTAGTCATCGAGACTTTAGTCATCTGTTTTGGAGGTCTAAGCTTCAGGAATAGAGCTTTAGGAATAGAGCTTTAGGAATATAGGGACTTAGAGCGCATCCTCAGACGCACAGAATCTCGGTGAGAAATTAATCCTTCAGCCTCAGCCAGTGTTTCTATGGCGATCGCCATTTTGCTAAGAGCGGTATTAGAGTACTGAATTAGGCTGGAATGCTTCATAAAGGTTTCAACCCCCAAGGGCGATGCATACCTTGCTGCCCCTGAGGTGGGCAGAGTATGGTTTGGCCCTGCAAGATAGTCACCAACCGCCTCTGGTGTATCGGTTCCTAAGAAAATGGCCCCCGCATGACGAATCTTGTCGAGGAGTGCCCAAGGCTCGGCAACCTCTAGCTCTAGGTGCTCTGGAGCAAACTCATTGGAAAGCTCAGCAGCACGCTCTAGGGAGTCCACCACAATGATGATGCCGTAGTGGGCGATCGCCTTTTCGGTCAGGGTGCGGCGAGGGTGATCGGTGAGCTGAGTTTCCACCGCTTGGACGACCTGCTCCGCTAAGTCTGGATCAGTGGTAATCAAAATTGCTGCTGCCAGCGGATCATGCTCTGCCTGCGCAAGCAGATCGGCCGCGACATAAATTGGATTGGCTGTACGATCCGCAATCACCAGCACCTCAGAAGGCCCTGCCAAGGAATCAATGCCCACGGTGCCGTACACCAGCTTTTTGGCGAGGGTCACGTAGATATTTCCAGGGCCCGTAATCACGTCCACCTTCGGAATCGTTTCGGTGCCGTAGGCTAAAGCTGCGATCGCCTGAGCCCCACCGACGCGATAGATGGTTTCTACCCCTGCTTCCTGAGCCGCCACCAATACCGCCGCATTTATCTGCTTATCCGGCCCTGGCGGCGTCACCATGACCACTTCCGGAACTCCCGCCACAATGGCAGGCACAGCATTCATCAAAACCGTGCTGGGATAAGAAGCCCGCCCACCCGGAATGTACAGCCCTGCACGGTCTACGGGGGTGTACCGCTTCCCCAAGACCACTTCATCCTCACCATACTGCACCCAGCTTTTGGGCTTGCGCTGCTGGTGAAATGCCTCAATTTTTTGGTGCGCCAGCCGAATGGCATCCAGCAAATCCTTAGAAACCTGCTGATAGGCGGCATCCAGCTCAGCCCCAGTGACCCGTAGCCCACTGGCCTCCAGCGTCACACCATCAAACTCCGCAGTGTAGTGCAGCACAGCCTTATCACCCTGCCGCTTTACCCCCTGCAGGATTTCACGAACCGTTGCTTCCTTATGCAGCACCTGGTCATCATGAATGCGATCGCAAATCCGCTGAAGTTCAGCCTTTGCTTCAGGAAGAGATGTGATGATTCGCAGCATGGGTTTGAGGAGCCAAACGATAGAGTTCTGCAATCAAGCTAGCAAGTTTTTCTACAAAACGGAGATCATGGGACAGTAGATTGCGCAACAGATTGCACAAATTGAGTTGAGAAAATCGAAAATCAAGCCTGGAGAAGCTAAAAGCCTAGAAGAGAGATCAGGCAGAAGCATTCTCAGAGATTGGGTGAAGGTTCTAGCGGTGGGGATTCTTGAGAGGAAGACTCCAGGGGATAGAGAAGGTTAGGCAAACAGCTTGAGCAGGCAATTGAAAACTGCTAGACCCTTAGGAGGGGCAACTGACTTGACCAGCTCCTCTAGCTTAACGCGAAACGCTAGAAGTCATTACCAGTACAGCAATTCCAAATTCAAAAAATTATGAGGTATTTTGGGCGAATGAAGCAGGAGAACCATCAAGCATGAAGTCCAATAGGTGTGGCAATGGCGCGTTGCGTTGCTGGCTTTTCGGGGCTCTCTCATCTCAGAGATGGCTTGATAGAGAAACCCCAATCAACCTTTTAACGCAGTGGCAGCGACTCCATCTTGGTAGCCTCAAGATCTTGTTAGCCGCAAGGGGACATTGATTCAGACTCTAGAATATCTGAGAATATCTGGCTTTTCTGTCAAGATTTTGAATTTGGAATTGCTGCGGTTTTTAAGACTGAAAGCACAAACTTCTTCAAAAGTGGTATCCTCCCACAGCATCGAGTCCCACTGCATCGAGCATGAATCTCGGCGACAAGCCGCAAAGGAGGCAGCGTCATGACATCGACAACCGACAACTGGATGACCGATCCCGCCTACGACATTCTGCGCTCAGAGCGCCAAACCCTAAAGTCTTTTTTTGAGCCCCAATCGATCGCCGTCATCGGTGCCAGTGAATCCCCTGGAAGCGTTGGCAAAACTCTTCTGCGCAATCTCCTACAGAATTCCTTTGGCGGCACTGTATTTCCGGTGAACCCAAAACGCAATAGCGTGATGGGCGTGAAAGCTTATCCCAATTTGGCAGCAATTCCTGATGCGGTGGATCTGGCGGTGATTGCTACCCCCGCCGCCACTGTGCCGGGGTTAGTGCGCGAATGTGTCGCCGCAGGGGTCAAAAGCGCCATTATTGTCTCGGCGGGTTTTAAGGAAATTGGGCCAGCGGGGATCGCTCTGGAACAAGAAATATTAGCGGAAGCCCGTCAGAATGGACTGCGGATTATCGGCCCTAACTGTCTGGGCTTAATGAATCCCCACTCAGGACTCAATGCAACCTTTGCCAGTGCCATAGCGCGTCCCGGCAATGTGGGCTTTATTAGCCAGAGTGGAGCGCTGTGTACATCCATTCTGGACTGGAGCTTTCGGGAGAATGTGGGGTTTAGCGCCTTTATCTCCATTGGCTCCATGCTGGATGTGGGCTGGGGGGATTTGATCTACTACCTGGGCGACGATCCCAAAACCCAGAGCATCGTCATTTATATGGAATCCATTGGTGATGCCCGTTCTTTTCTGTCGGCGGCGCGAGAAGTGGCGCTGGCAAAACCCATTATTGTGATTAAAGCTGGGCGCACGGAAGCAGCCGCTAAGGCATCGGCATCCCACACGGGAGCCTTGACCGGAAGCGATGATGTGCTCAATGCAGCGTTTCGGCGTTGTGGGGTGTTGCGGGTCACACGCATTTCAGAGTTGTTTAATATGGCGGAGGTGCTGGCAAAGCAGCCGCGTCCCAAGGGGCCACGCCTGACGATTATTACCAATGCGGGTGGGCCTGGGGTGTTGGCGACGGATATGTTAGCCACCACAGGGGGCGAGTTAGCAACCCTCTCTCCAGAGACAACGGAACGCTTAAATGCGGTGTTGCCGCCCTTTTGGAGCCACGGCAACCCAGTCGATATTTTGGGAGATGCAACCCCAGATCGCTACCTTAAAACCGTGGATGCTGTCCTGCAAGATCCCAACAGCGACGGTGCGTTGGTCATTTTGACGCCCCAAGCCATGACCAACCCTACCCAGATTGCAGAGAAACTGAAGTCTTATTTAGAACAGCACCCCCAGGAAGGGCGATCGCCAAAACCAATCCTAGCGAGTTGGATGGGTGGGGCAGAGGTTCTTGCGGGAGAGGCTATTCTCAATAGTGCCAGCATCCCTACCTATGCCTACCCAGATTCGGCGGCGCGGGTGTTCAACTATATGTGGCAGTCTAGCTATAACTTACAGGCGCTGTATGAAACCCCTAGTCTGGCAGATGATGCTGATGGCTCACCGGATCGAGATGCGGTGACGGCAATTCTGGATCGGGCGCGATCTGACGGCCGCACCCTGCTGACGGAAACTGAATCTAAGCAGGTCTTAGCGGCCTACCATTTGCCTACGGTGCAAACCCTAACGGCCTCTACCGTTGAGGAGGCCATTGCGCAAGCCGATACCCTGGGGTATCCGGTGGTGCTGAAGCTCTGGTCGGAAACCATTACCCATAAAACCGACGTGGGTGGGGTGCAGCTCAATCTGGGCGATCGCGATGCAGTGCGTCGAGCCTATGAAGCCATTGCCCAAACGGTCAGTGAACGGGTGGGAGCAGAGCATTTCCAGGGCGTAACGGTGCAGCCCATGGTGCGCCTTAGCGATGCCTACGAGTTAATTATCGGCAGTAGTATCGATCCTCAGTTTGGCCCTGTGTTGCTGTTCGGCAGTGGCGGTCAACTGGTGGAAGTATATCGAGATCGGGCGATCGCCCTCCCGCCGCTCAATACAACCCTGGCACAGCGAATGATGGAGCAAACCCAAATCTATAAAGCCCTCAAAGGCGTGCGAGGACGTGCACCTGTGGATCTGGATGCCTTAGCCAAACTGATGGTGCGCTTCAGCCAATTGGTCGTCGAACAGCGTTGGATTAAGGAGATCGATATTAATCCACTGCTGGTCACAACCGATCCAGACGGTACGCGATCGCCTTTCATAGCCTTGGATGCGCGGGTTGTGCTCCACGACCCAACCCTGACGCTCAATCAACTGCCAAAGCCTGCGATTCAACCCTACCCCATCCAATACGTGGGCGCTTGGGAAATGCGGGATGGCACCTCCGTTAAAATCCGTCCGATCCGTCCAGAAGATGAACCCCTCTCAGTAAAATTTCACCAAACCCTGTCGGAACAAAGCGTCTATTTTCGATACTTCCACCTGATGAAGCTGAGTCAGCGTACCGCCCACGAACGGCTCATGCGCCTCTGTTTCATTGATTACGATCGCGAAATGGCCTTGGTGGCAGACTACAAAAACCCCGAAACAGGCGAACACGAAATTCTTGCGGTGGCGCGGTTGAGCAAAATGCACGGCGTCAACGAGGCCGAGTTTTCGCTAATGGTGAGCGATCGCTACCAGCGCCAGGGACTCGGGACTGAAATGTTGAGTCGCCTGTTAGACATTGCCCGTGCCGAACACCTGGAACTGGTTTCCGCAGAAATCCTGCCCGAAAATACGGCAATGCAGCGGGTCTGCGAAAAAGTCGGGTTTGGACTTCGGCGATCGCCTCGGTTAGTGGTCGCAACGATCAATCCGTCCTAGCATCCCACTTCCCTAGATCGACCTGGAGTCAAATTCGCTCTCCCGCATCGTAAGCAGGGGTTGTTTACCGTGCGCGATCACTCGCTACGGCGCAAGAAAAGTTTACGTGAAGGGTTCACCCATAACTTTTGTGCGCTCCAATTCTTTGCATCATCAAACGAATAACATAAGCTGCAATTTTCTTAACTGAAACGTAACTGCAACAAAGATGCCCTCGTTCATACCTCAGTGGAATCTCCTATGGCGCAGTATCCCCACTCCACTTCAGAACAGCTCTATCAATTAAGGGGACAGCGTACATTCATCTGGAATGCCATCAATAGCATGGCGTGGAATAGTCTTAAGGATAGCGATCGCTACGAGCATCTATGGACTCAGTGGCATTCGCTTCGGCAAACGATTACTCAAATTGAACAGCAGTGCCCTTAGGAGAATGCCTTGAAGCCCAGAGCACAAAACTAGACTACTCAGAAATTCTCAATTTCATCAACTCAGAAAAAGTTATTTAGAATATAATAAAGGGGTAAGCAAGAATAGGAAATAAAACAACTTAATGATTGTTAAATGATTCATCTTTGTTGTTTTGTTCTATGGAACTCATTTGCTAAGAGACAATCAAATCTAAGTCTTGCATCCTTTAAACAGCAAATTTGTCGACTCTAGTCAACAAATTTGTTTCAAATTTAATATTCTTATTAAATATTTTTTAATCAACGTTTTTATGATTGTGAGTCTATTTTTAGATCTCACCGATTGCGTTGAGCTTTAAATTTGGTCAATCGATGCCGTCTTACAGGAAGACATGACCTATGCCAACTCTCAATCCTCAGTCTCCGTCTCATCCTGACCTTAAATCTCCTCAATCTTCTAAGGCAAAGGATCAAGCCCTTTCAGATCGCCGCTTTAAGACCCTCGATATGACGATGAAGCGGAATCAGTTCAAGCATGATGCCCTGATTGAAGTCCTTCACAAAGCCCAGGAGTCTTTTGGGTATTTGGAAGAAGAGGTGTTGATCTACATTGCTAGGGGGTTGAAGCTACCCCTCAGTCGAGTGTACGGCGTTGCCACGTTCTATCATCTCTTTTCGCTCAAGCCTAGTGGTGCCCATACCTGCATTGTTTGTTTGGGAACTGCATGTTATGTCAAAGGCAGCAGCAAGGTCTTGCAAGCTTTAGAGCAGGAGTTGGGGACATCGGTCGGCAATACCAGTGCAGATGGGAAAGTATCACTGCTATCAGCGCGCTGTATTGGAGCTTGCGGTATTGCTCCAGCAGTCGTTTTTGATGGCGTTGTTGCGGGAAAAATTGAACCCGAAGAAACCCTCAAGCGCATTCAGGCATGGGAAGCAGAGGACTAAATCATGGACTTAGCAAATCTCATCGACGTTGCAACAGCGGAACAAATGCGGCAAAAGCCTTTGCGGGTAAACTGCTGTACCTCAACAGGGTGTCGAGCTGCTCGTTCCCTAGAAGTGATGCAGAACTTAGAAGCAGCCGTTGAAGCTGAAGGTTTAACGGATCGGGTTGAAGTGGTGGGTGTTGGCTGCATGGGATTTTGTGGGCTTGGCCCTTTAGTGCAGGTGGAACCCTCTGCGACCCTTTACGATGAATCTCATAGGTCGACCGCCCTTGTGGAAGATCTCTTTTATGAAGGAGTAAAGCCAGCGGAAGCGACCAGTATTATTGGTGCCCTGAATGGAGGCGTCACCACTGCCCTTAAAGGGGATTTGCAGCATCCTTTTTTTGCACGCCAGAAGAAAGTGGTTCGTGAATATAGTGGCAGAATCGACCCAGAGCGGATTGAAGAATACATTGCGGTGGGGGGCTATCGCGCGCTCTATAAAGCGCTCTTTGAGATGACCCCCGAAGAGGTGGTTGCAGAAATTACGAAGAGTGGGCTCCGGGGACGGGGCGGCGGCGGTTATCCGACGGGGCTTAAATGGGCGACGGTTGCCAAGATGCCAGCGGGTCAGAAATACGTCATTTGTAATGGAGACGAAGGAGATCCAGGGGCCTTTATGGATCGCAGTGTGCTGGAGAGCGATCCCCATTTGATTCTGGAGGGAATGGCGATCGCCGGGTATGCGGTGGGAGCCAACCACGGCTTCATCTATGTCCGCGCCGAATATCCCTTGGCGATTCAACGACTCCAAAAAGCCATCCAGCAAGCGAAAAAGTATGGCTTGTTAGGCACCCAAATTTTTGACTCGCACTGGGACTTTAAGATTGATATCCGCATTGGGGCTGGGGCCTTTGTGTGCGGCGAAGAAACAGCGCTGATTCAGTCCGTTGAAGGTGGGCGTGGCAATCCTCGTCCCCGTCCTCCCTATCCTGCCCAGTCGGGTCTATGGCAATGCCCAACCCTCATTAATAACGTCGAAACCTTTGGAAACATTACCCCCATCGTCCGAAATGGTTCTGACTGGTACGCAGGCATCGGGACAGAAAAAAGCAAAGGGACAAAGATCTTTGCCCTCACTGGCAAAATCCGCAACAACGGGCTGATTGAAGTTCCAATGGGCATTACCCTGCGAGAAATTGTAGAGGAGATGGGCGGCGGGGTGCCCGATGGCACGGTCAAAGCAGTCCAGACAGGGGGGCCTTCAGGGGGCTGTATTCCCGCGACGTTATTAGATACACCCGTCGCCTACGACTCCTTGGTTGAAATCGGCTCCATGATGGGATCCGGCGGCATGGTTGTGATGGATGAATCGACCAGCATGGTGGAGGTTGCCCATTTCTATATGGAATTCTGCCGGGAAGAAAGCTGTGGTAAATGTATTCCCTGCCGCGCCGGAACCGTACAGCTCCATGAACTGCTGACTCGGTTTCTAAAAAAGCAGGCGACAAAGGCCGATCTGGAGAAGCTAGAGAGCCTGTGCCAGATGGTCAAAGAAACGAGCCTCTGTGGGTTGGGGATGAGTGCGCCCAATCCAGTGCTCAGTACCCTTCGTTATTTCCATGAAGAGTATGAGGCGCTATTGCAAGCTCCTATTTATGCTGTTCCTGCCTATGCCGTCCCTGATTAAGCCGTTGTGAGGTGAAACGATGTCGGTCAAAACACTTGAAATTGACGGAAAGGCGATCGCCATTGAAGAGGGTGCCACCATTCTGCAAGCAGCAAAGGAAAATGGAATTTCTATTCCAACCCTCTGCCACCTTGATGGGGTTTCAGATGTGGGGGCCTGCCGCTTATGTTTAGTGGAAATGGAGGGAAGCAATAAGCTATTGCCTGCCTGTGTGACGGAGGTGGCAGAGGGCATGATCCTTCATACCAAAACGCCAAAGCTGCAAAACTATCAGCGGATGACCGTAGAGTTGCTGTTTGCCGAAGGCAATCATGTCTGTGCAGTCTGCGTGGCAAACGGCAACTGCGAACTTCAGGATATGGCCATTACCGTAGGGATGGATCACTCCCGCTTTCCCTACCGCTTCCCCGATCGCCCGGTGGATGTCTCCCACGAGCAGTTTGGGATTGACCACAATCGCTGCATTCTTTGCACCCGCTGTGTGCGGGTCTGCGACGAAATTGAGGGGGCGCACGTTTGGGATATAGCCCAGCGGGGCGAACATTGCTTCATCGTGTCTGGGTTGCATCAACCCTGGGGCGAGGTGGATGCCTGTACATCCTGCGGCAAGTGTGTGGATGCTTGCCCCACGGGTGCCATTTTCCGTAAGGGCAGCACCACGGGCGAGAAAGAACGCGATCGCGCCAAGCTGGAATTTTTAGTGACGGCACGGGAGAAACGCCAATGGACAAGATAAGGTTTGCCACGGTTTGGTTGGCGGGGTGTTCGGGCTGTCACATGTCCTTTTTGGATTTGGATGAGTGGCTGATCGATCTGGCGCAGCAAGTAGACGTGGTGTTTAGTCCGGTGGGTTCTGATATCAAGGACTATCCCGAAAATGTGGATGTGTGTTTGGTGGAAGGAGGGGTTGCCAATGAAGACAATTTAGAATTACTCCTAAAAGTTCGCAAACACACCAAAACCTTAATTTCCTTTGGGGACTGTGCTGTAACGGCAAACGTCCCCGCCATGCGGAATATGTTAGGCGGTGCTGAAGAAGTGCTGAAGCGCAGCTACCTAGAGCTGGCGGAATATACGCCCCAACTTCCCCACGAACCTGGAATTGTACCGGAACTGTTAGAGCAGGTCGTGCCCGTCCATCAAGTGGTACCCGTTGAAATTTATATGCCGGGATGTCCGCCTCCAGCCGATCGCATTCGGGCTACCCTGGAGCCTTTACTGCGCGGGGAAATGCCCGTAATGGAAGGCCGCGACATGATTAAGTTCGGATAAATTTAGTGCTTAGACTCAGGAGAAGCTATGAATCTCAAGGATGAAATCCAATCGGCCATTGATGAAGCCCATGCCGTCTCAGAAAAGATGGGCGCAAACTCTAAAGAGAGTGCTGTGGCTTGGGACACTGTTGAGGAATTACAGGCTGAAGCCGCTCATCAACAGGCAAACCATCCTAAAACGGCCTTTGAAGACTATTGCAACGAAAATCCAGACACTGTCGAAGCACGAACCTACGACGATTAGGCTTGAGAAATTCCAATTTGACTGTGAATCTAGATCTTCTCTGATTTCTAACTTGCAGTCTCCCGGATTGGATCGTTTATTTTTGGGAGGAGCAGATGACTCGGACTGTTGTGATTGACCCAGTTACCCGCATTGAGGGTCACGCCAAAATCTCCATCTACCTCGACGATGCTGGAGAAGTCTCTGATGCTCGGTTCCATGTGGTGGAGTATCGAGGATTTGAGAAGTTCTGCGAAGGCCGTCCCTTTACCGAAATGGCGGGCATTACCGCCCGGATTTGCGGCATCTGCCCTGTGAGCCATCTCCTTGCCGCTGCCAAAACGGGAGATAAAATTCTAGCGGTCAAAATTCCGCCTGCTGCCGATAAATTGCGACGGATGATGAATCTAGCGCAGTTAACCCAATCCCATGCCCTCTCGTTTTTTCACCTGAGTAGCCCTGATTTTCTGCTGGGTTGGGATAGTGACCCTGCCACTCGCAATGTGTTTGGCCTCATTGCCGCAAATCCTGATCTCGCCCGTGCCGGAATTCGGCTGCGGCAGTTTGGGCAGACGGTGATCGAAAAACTGGGGGCGCGTAAAATCCATGCGGCTTGGACGGTTCCAGGTGGGGTGCGATCGCCCCTTTCCGAAGAAGGCCGTCAGTGGATTGTCGATCGCCTGCCAGAAGCCTTCGAGACGGCAAATCTGGCGCTGGGATTGTTCAAGGGAATGCTGGACGAGCAGCTTAAGCGCGAAATCGATATCTTTGGCGAGTTCCCTACCCTGTACATGGGATTAGTCGGGCCAAACGGCGAGTGGGAGCATTACGATGGCAAGCTCCGGTTTACCGATAGCCAAGGCAATATCGTTGCTGATGGACTGAGTGAAGATGACTACCACCAGTTTTTAGGAGAAGCGGTTGAACCTTGGTCTTACCTCAAGTTTCCTTACTACCAGCCCTACGGCTATCCCGATGGAATCTACCGCGTAGGCCCCTTGGCGCGGCTAAATGTATGCAGCCACATTGGGACAGAAGGCGCAGATCGAGAGTTAAGGAATTTACGCGATCTTGCGGGGGGTGTTCCTACTTCTTCCTTCCTCTACCACTATGCCCGCCTGATTGAAATTCTGGCCTGTCTCGAAAAAATTCAGGAATTAGTCGATGACCCTGATGTTTTATCCACGCGATGTCGCGCCCACGGTGCAGTGAATCAACTCAATGTGGTGGGTGTAAGCGAAGCCCCACGGGGAACGCTATTTCACCATTATCAGGTGGATGAAAATGGCTTACTAGAAAAGGTGAATTTAATCATTGCCACTGGACAAAATAACCTGGCGATGAACAAAACCGTGGCCCAAATTGCCAAACACTACATCCACGGTTCCGACATTCCTGAAGGCTTGCTGAACCGCGTGGAAGCGGGGATTCGCTGTTACGATCCTTGCCTGTCTTGCTCCACCCATGCTGCCGGACAAATGCCCCTCCACCTTCAACTTGTTGCCGCTGATGGCCGTTTGCTGGATGAGGTGTACCGATGAAAACCTTAGTGATCGGCTATGGTAATTCCCTGCGGGGCGATGATGGCGTTGGCCCTTGGGTCGCAGAACAGGTCGCTGAGTGGAACTTGCCGGAGGTGCGATCGCTCTCCGTCCATCAACTGACCCCAGAACTAGCCACAGAGGTAGCGGAGGCAGAAGTGGTCTTTTTTATTGATGCTTGCGTAATGGAAGCAGGAAAAACGCAGGCTTGCCTTGAACCCATTGCGCCTCAACCAGAAAAGAGTCGAATCGATCATCTTTGGAGTCCTAGCGTTTTAGTCCATCTCGCCCAAACTCTTTATGGTGCTGATCCGATCGCCTATCAAATTCTGATTCCAGCCCTTCAGTTTGACTACGGCGCACCGCTCTCGGCGATCGCCCGTGAGGGTAGGGCATGGAGCCTCGAAACACTGAAGCACTATTTCAATAATCTTCCCTCACCCAGCGGGAAGGAGGCTTTATGCATGAAGTTGGCTTAATGGAAAATGCCCTGGCGATCGCTCTCGACTATGCCACCCGCGAACGAGCAATCAGCATCCATCAAATTGCCTTGCGTGTGGGCGATCTTTCTGGCGTTGAACCGGATGCTCTACGATTTGCCTTTGACGTGGTGACGCAAGGCACCATTGCCGAACAGGCTCAACTGATCATTGAAACTTTTCCAACGCTCTGCTATTGCAATGTTTGCCAGATTGAATTTAGGCCGATGGAACTGGGGTATGAGTGCCCAACTTGTCAAACTTGGAGTACCTCTATTCTCCAGGGCAAAGAACTTGAACTTGCTTCCTTGGAGGTTTCCTAATGTGTACCGATTGCGGCTGTAATGAAATAGATTCTGTTGTTCTGCATAGTGCAACGGCCATTCATCATCACGCTCATAATCATCACGCTCATACCCATCACGCTCATACTCATGATGATCATGATCAACACGCTTCTTCAACGCAGACGGTAGAAGTCCACGAACGACTCATGTCTAAAAATGATCGTTTTGCACTTCAAAATCGAGAAATCTTTCAGTCTCATAGCCTGTTGGTGCTAAATGTGTTGTCCTCACCAGGGTCAGGAAAAACGGCGCTGATTGAGCGAATGGCAAAAGCACACGGTCATCGGGCTGGTCAAGTGGGGGTAATCGTCGGGGATCTTGCCACGGAAAACGATGCCCAGCGCATCCGCGCAGCGGGGGCAACGGCACTGCAAATTACCACCGGAACTGCCTGTCACTTAGAAGCGGATATGGTCGCCCATGCGGTCGCCTATCTGGATTTAGCCAAGCTGGATCTCCTGGTGATTGAAAATGTGGGGAATTTGGTTTGTCCTGCGGCCTACGACCTCGGCGAAACCCTGCGAGTGGTGCTGCTATCCGTCACTGAAGGGGAAGATAAGCCGCTGAAATATCCCACGGCGTTTCAGTCGGCGGACGTGGTGCTGCTCACGAAAATGGACATTGCCGAAGCGGTTGGGTTTGATCAGGCTACGGCGATCGCCAATATTCGCCGCATGGCTCCCCAGGCCAAACTGTTTGAGGTATCTGCCCGGACAGGTTTTGGGATGGATGCCTGGCTGATCTATCTCCAGTCCCAGTGGAATCGATTGCATCCAATCGTGACCCATGAAGCGCCGATCCCCAGCGAGGCTCTTTCGTGACCTGCCTCACACCCATAATCTTTGCGGAACCTCCCCTGCAGCGCCTGTATCTGCGGGTGCAGGGGTTGGTGCAGGGGGTTGGGTTTCGTCCCTTTGTCTATACCCTGGCAACGGAGTTAGGGTTAGGCGGATGGGTGCGAAACACGGAAAGCGGGGTCGATATTGAAGTTGAAGGGAGTCCGGCTTGCCTGACCACTTTTTTAGAACGGTTGAAATGCGATCGCCCCTCCCACTCAATTCTGTCCCAACTGGAAGCCAACTGGCTTGCACCTTGCGGTTACAGCGAGTTTGAAATTCAGCCCTCAGCGCCCACTGCCACTGCCAATGCTAATGCCAATGTCAAATCCGCCTGGATTTTACCCGATCTAGCCACTTGCCCCGATTGCTTGCAAGAACTGTTTGATATTCGCAATCGACGATATGGCTATCCGTTTACGAACTGCACCCACTGCGGCCCTCGGTACAGCATCCTGACGGCGCTCCCCTACGATCGCCCCAATACGACGATGCAATCCTTCCCCATGTGTCCCGACTGTCAGCGGGAGTACGACGATCCGCGCGATCGCCGATTTCACGCTCAGCCTAATGCTTGCCCTGCTTGCGGCCCTAATCTGGGGTTATGGGATAACCAAGGAAAAGCGATCGCCCCTGGGTCTGCTGCTGAGTTAATCACCTTTGTTGCGGATCGGATTCGGCAGGGCAAAATTCTAGCGCTTAAAGGATTAGGCGGCTTTCATCTGATCGTCGATGCGCGCAATGAAGGCGCGGTGCAAAGGCTGCGCGATCGCAAACATCGCCCCACCAAACCCCTTGCGGTGATGTATCCGACCTTGGACGCGATCCGTCAGGATTGTCGAGTCTCTCCAGCAGAGGCAGACAGCTTGACCTCCGCCGCTGCCCCGATTGTGTTGCTCCAGCAACCCTCGGAATCGTCTCTGGCGACATCGATTGCACCTCACCAAGCAACCGTGGGTGTGATGCTGCCCTCTACACCCCTGCACCATTTGTTATTGGCGGAACTGGGGTTTCCCATTGTGGCGACCAGCGGCAATCGGTCTAGCGCACCGATTTGTGCGGATGAGCGAGACGCGATCAAGGAATTGGGGGCGATCGCCGATGTATTTCTGGTACATAACCGTCCCATTGCCCAACCCGTGGATGATTCAGTGGTCAGGGTTATGGGCGATCGCCCGATGGTATTGCGGCGATCGCGGGGGTATGTTCTTGCACCTGTTGCTGCATCGAATGCAGCGAAAAAGATTATGCCTACTCTTTCATCCCTGCATTGGCCCCCTAAATCCCCCATTCTGGGGGACTTTGAACCTGCTTCGCTTGTTTGCATCCTAGCGGTTGGCGGTCATCTCAAAAATACCGTTGCACTCTCCCATCAAGGTCAAATCCTTGTCAGTCAACACCTGGGCGATCTGGACGAGGCTGAAACGGCTCAACGGTTTCAGACAGCTATCGCCCAACTCCTAGATCTGTATGCTGCCAAACCTGTAGCGATCGCCCATGATGCCCATCCAGACTATGCCTCCACCCAATACGCTCAAGCCCTGAGCCGACAACTGGATGTCCCCACTATCCCGATCCAGCACCACTATGCTCACGTTCTGTCGAGTATGGTCGATAACAAGCTGGAACCGCCTGTCCTGGGTGTCGCCTGGGACGGCACTGGTTACGGCACAGATGGGACGCTGTGGGGTGGCGAGTGGATGGCGGTGCCCAACACTCAGGGGTTTCAGCGGGTGGCTCATCTGCGACCCTTTCCCCTGCCAGGGGGCGATCGCGCAGCCAGAGAACCGCGCCGCGCGGCCTTGGGTTTGTTATACGAAGCCTTCGGAGAAGCAGCTTTCGATCTAGATACTCCTGCGCTAAAAGCCTTTCAGCCACAAGAACTCAAGCTACTCCGAACCATGCTGCAAAAAGGTGTGAATTCGCCCAGAACCTCCAGCATGGGACGCTTGTTCGATGCGATCGCCTCCCTCCTCGACCTTTGCCACCAATCCACTTTTGAGGGAGAAGCAGCCATGCAACTGGAGAGCGCCTTGGAAGGTATGCACACAGATGAAACCTACCCCTACGAACTGAATCAAGATGCAACTGGAACTTGGATCGTAAGCTGGCAAGCCATGCTAGCGAGCATCCTAGATGAAATGGGGGAAACTCCGAACTCAAAGTCCCCCAAATTTGGGGGATTTAGGGGGCAAGTGCAAGGCGCTATAGAACCCATCCAACACCCAATCGGAGAAATCGCAGCCAAGTTCCATAACACCCTGGTGGATATGATTGCGGCGATCGCCCATCAAGCCGGAATCGCGCAAGTCGTCCTGACGGGGGGATGTTTCCAAAACCGCTATTTGCTCGAACGCTCAATTCAGCGGCTGCGAGACGAGGGGTTTGTGCCCCACTGGCACCATCAGATTCCGCCCAATGATGGTGGCCTTGCCGCAGGGCAGATCCTGGGCGCTCGCTGGGCGCTACAACAAATTTCTCTAGGAGAAAAACCATGTGCTTAGCCGTGCCGGGACAAATTATCAGCATTGCTGAACCACTCCCCGATCAGGAGAATGACACGCTCTTTCGCACGGGGAAAGTCAGCTTTGGCGGCATTGTCAAAGATGTCAGCTTAGCCTACGTCCCTGAAGCCACTGTGGGGAATTATGTCATCGTCCATGTCGGCTTTGCCCTCAGCGTCTTAGATGAAGATGAGGCGCAGAAAACCTTACAAGATTTGAATCAGCTGGAAGTACTTGCCCCATGAGATCTCCAACCTTTGCAACCCTGGATGGCAATGAGGCCGCTGCCCGCATCGCCTATCGCCTCAATGAAGTGATTGCCATTTACCCCATCACGCCGTCCTCGACGATGGCAGAGTGGGCCGATACCTGGGCCGCTGCTCAGCAACCCAATCTGTGGGGCGCTATCCCCAGCGTAGTACAGATCCAAAGTGAAGGTGGCGTGGCGGGAGCGGTTCACGGCGCACTCCAAGCCGGATCGCTAACCACCACGTTTACGGCCTCCCAAGGGCTGTTACTCATGATCCCCAACCTCTACAAGATTGCGGGGGAACTGACGCCCATTGCCATCCATATTGCAGCGCGATCGCTGGCAGCCCAAGGGCTTTCTATTTTTGGCGACCACAGCGACGTGATGTCGGTGCGGGCGACGGGCTGTGCTTTGCTCAGTTCGGCTTCGGTGCAAGAGGCTCAAGACTTTGCGGCGATCGCCACCCGTGCCACCTTCGACGCACGGATTCCATTTCTACACTTTTTTGATGGATTTCGCACCTCCCACGAAGTCCAAAAAATCGAATTATTATCGGACGAGGAGCTACGGGCTTTCATCCCTGCTGCGCCTATACTGGCCCATCGTCACCGCGCCCTTACCCCCGACCGTCCCATGATTCGGGGAACCGCTCAAAATCCAGATGTTTACTTCCAAGCGCGGGAAACGGTGAATTCCTTCTACGAGGTCTGTCCAGATTTGGTGCAGGCCGCAATGGATGACTTTACCCAACTCACAGGTCGCAGCTATCGCCTGTTCGACTACCACGGCCATCCCCAAGCAGAGCGGGTCATCGTGCTGATGGGGTCTGGGTGCGAAACCGTTCACGAAACCGTGAATTATCTGATGGGTCAAGGCGAAAAAGTTGGGGTACTCAAGGTACGCCTCTATCGCCCTTGGAGTCTGGATGACTTTGCAGCGGCTGTGCCGGGTTCGGTTAAGGCGATCGCCGTCTTGGATCGCACCAAGGAACCAGGCAGTTTGGGCGAACCCCTCTATCAGGATGTCGTGAATAGTCTGGTTGAAGCGGAACGTAGCAACCTTCGGGTGGTGGGCGGACGCTACGGGCTTTCTTCCAAAGAATTTACCCCTGCAATGGTCAAGGCCGTTTTTGATAACCTGACCGCCCCCAAGCCCAAAAATCATTTCACCGTCGGCATTCTGGACGATGTAACCCATACCTCTTTGACCGTTGACCCTAGCTTCCAGATTGAACCGGACTCCGTGGTCAGAGCCATCTTCTACGGCTTAGGCTCCGATGGCACCGTGGGCGCAAACAAGAACTCCATCAAAATTATTGGGGAAGAAACGGACAATTACGCCCAGGGCTACTTCGTCTACGATTCCAAAAAATCCGGTTCGGTGACGGTTTCTCACCTGCGGTTTGGCCCAGATCCCATTTGCGCCCCCTACCTTATTGAGCGTGCGAATTTTGTGGCCTGCCACCAGTGGGAGTTTGTCGAAAAATTTGAGGTCTTGAAAGAAGCCAAGCCGGAGGCCACGGTTCTCTTTAATAGCCCCTACAGCCCAACAGAAACTTGGCAGCATCTCCCGACTGAACTTCAAACCATCATCCTCGCCAAACGGCTTAAGGTCTACGCCATCAACGCAACCCAAGTGGCCCGCGATGCAGGAATGGGCGGTCGCATCAATACCGTCATGCAGGTTTGTTTCTTTGCTTTAGCGGGTGTCTTGCCACGGGAAGAAGCGATCGCCCAAATCAAAAAAGCGATCCGCAAGACCTACGGCAAAAAGGGCGAAGCCGTTGTCCAAATGAACCTCACCGCCATCGATCAAACCCTTGAGCATCTTTACGAAGTCCCAATCGGCGCACCCGTTACCGTGGGGACGGTAGGAACTGCCGCTCAACGCCATAGCCCTGTCTCCGACCAAGCCCCTGCCTTTGTCCGCGACGTGTTAGGCCCCATGATGGCGCGCCACGGCGACGATCTGCCCGTGAGTGCCCTCCCCATCGATGGCACCTATCCTACAGGCACCACCCAATGGGAAAAACGCAACATTGCCACCGAAATTCCCGTTTGGGATCCAGATGTCTGCGTCCAGTGTGGTAAATGCGTGATGGTCTGCCCCCACAGCGTCATCCGCGCCAAGGTTTACGAACCCGACCAGTTGGCTAGTGCCCCTGCAACTTTCAAATCCATCGCCGCACGCGATCATGACTGGCACGATCTGAAGTTCACCATTCAAGTTGCCGCCGAAGACTGCACGGGTTGCGCCCTTTGCGTGGACGTGTGCCCCGCCAAAAACAAGCTCGAACCGCGTCTCAAAGCGATTAACATGGCTCCGCAACTCCCTCTGCGGGAGCCAGAGCGAGAGAATTGGGATTTCTTTCTGAATCTTCCGAACCCTGATCGCAGCCAGCTCAACCTCAATAAAATCGGACAGCAGCAATTGCAAGAACCCCTCTTCGAGTTTTCAGGAGCTTGTGCTGGATGTGGTGAAACGCCCTACATCAAGCTAGCGACACAATTGTTTGGCGATCGCATGTTAGTTGCCAATGCGACGGGCTGTTCTTCCATCTATGGGGGCAACTTACCGACCACACCTTGGACGTTCAACGCCGAAGGACGCGGCCCTGCTTGGTGTAATTCCCTATTTGAAGACAACGCCGAATTTGGGCTAGGGTTCCGCATTTCTCTCGATCAGCATATTGAACAGGCGATCGCCCTGCTTCAAGACCTGACCCACCAAGCCCCATCCCCCATCCCTGCCGAATTAACAGCGGCTCTCCTGGCGACCGCTCAAACTGACGAAGCCGAAATTTTTGAACAGCGAGAACGGGTGACACAACTCAAGGGATACCTTGCCCACTGGCTTCATCAGCCCATTTTGCCCTCTGATTTGACGGAAAAAATTACCAGTCTCCAATCCCTCTGTGACTACCTAGTCAAGAAAAGCGTCTGGATGATCGGCGGGGATGGCTGGGCCTACGACATTGGCTACGGCGGTCTGGATCACGTCCTCTCCAGCGGTCGCAATGTGAATATCTTGGTGCTAGATACGGAGGTCTATTCCAATACGGGCGGGCAGATGTCCAAATCGACCCCCAAGGGTGCGGTCGCTAAATTTGCTTCTGGCGGCAAACCCGCGCCTAAAAAAGACTTGGGTTTGATGGCAATGACCTACGGCAATGCCTATGTGGCCAGCGTTGCCATGGGCGCACGGGATGAACATACGCTTCGTGCCTTCTTAGAGGCTGAATCCTACAATGGCCCGTCCCTCATCATTGCTTACTCCCACTGCATTGCTCACGGTATCGATATGCAAAAGGGGATGCAGCAGCAAAAACTCGCCGTCGATTCAGGACGCTGGCTGCTCTACCGCTACGATCCGCGCCGCACCGAACAGGGTGAGAATCCACTTCAGTTAGACTCGCGATCGCCTAAGCTCCCCATCGAGGCTTCCCTTTACAGCGAAAATCGATTCAAGATGCTTACCCGCAGCAACCCAACCGAGGCCAAACAACTTCTGAAGGAAGCCCAAGCTGATGCCAATACCCGCTGGCAGATGTATCAATACTTAGCGGCTCGTCCTACCGCACCCGCACCCTAAATCGGAGGTTTTTCAATGGATTTAACCACAAATTATCTAGGTTTAAGGTTGCGATCGCCCCTCGTCGTCGGAGCTGCTGCCCCCCTGAGTGAAGAGCTCGATACCCTCAAGCGCCTAGAAGATGCCGGAGCCGCTGCGGTGGTCATGCATTCGGTCTTTGAAGAACAGATTCAGCGGGATGTCTTGGAACTGCACCACCATCTCGAATACGGAACCCATAGTTTTGCCGAAGCGCTCACCTACTTCCCAGAACCTGAGATTTTCCATGTTGGAGCCGAGCATTACCTAGAACATATTCGGCAAGCAAAAGCAGCCTTAGAGATTCCAATTATTGGAAGTTTGAACGGCTCTTCAATGGGGGGTTGGGTCGAATATGCCCAAAATATCCAACAGGCTGGAGCGGATGCGATTGAACTCAATATTTATTGGATTCCCACGGATCTCGACCTTTCAGGCGCGGATGTCGAGGCGCAATATCTAGAAATTCTGCGACAGGTTAAAGCCCAAGTCCAGATTCCAGTATCGGTCAAACTCAGCCCCTTCTTTAGCAATACCGCCAATATGGCAAAACGCCTTTGCGAAATGGGAGCCGATGGGCTGGTGTTATTCAATCGATTCTACCAGCCCGATATCGACATCGAAGCCCTAGAAGTGCGGCCTCAGCTCTTGTTGAGTACCCCCCAATCCCTACGCCTACCGATGCATTGGATTGGTCTTCTCTATGGCCGTATTCCAGCGGATCTGGCCGCCACCAGTGGCGTTCATAATGCTCAAGACGTGGTGCGGCTGCTCATGGCGGGTGCGGCAGTTACCCAAATTGTCGCGGCGCTCCTGCGCCACGGGGTCGGACACCTCCGCAGCATTGAACAAGATCTGGAAAACTGGCTTACGGAACATGAATACGCGTCCGTTTCACAACTGCGGGGCACCATGAGTCAGCGTAATTGCCCCGACCCCAGCCAATTTGAGCGGGTGCAGTATATGAAAACGTTGCAAACCTATCACCCCCACTGGCCAATGGTAGAGGAGAGCATTAAGAACTGAATCTATCGCAGGAAAGTTTGCTTTATGCTTCGGCCGTATACTAGTAGATAAATACAATTCATAGATCGATGAAAGTAAGTGTATGCAAGGTACTGACATAGATAATGCAAGTCCATCAATCGATCTTATGGCAGCCACTACTGCTGCCATTGAATTTCTGATGGCCACAAAAGATAAAATAGATAGTAGTTTTAGTGATATTAGATTAGAAGAAGTGGAAAGGTCTTCCGATGGAGATCGATGGTTAATAACTCTTGGATACAACATACAAATTTCCAAAGGGGAGGCTAGAGCAAACCTTGGATCACAGCTAGCAATTTCACAAATAATCTCTGACATTACTGACACCGTCAAACGAGAATACAAAGTTTTTGAGGTCAATGCTCAAACTGGCAGAGTTGAGTCTATGAAAATCAGAGCCGTCTAGTGGAAGAAATTCGACAGATTATTATTCGGAATAAAAACCAAGGAGTTATAGTTGATGCAAATCTTCTTCTTGCCCATATTATAGGGATCATCAACCCAAGGCGTCTATCTAAATTTACGCGTACAAGTCAGTTCGATGAACAAAGTCATAAACTCCTCGTTGAATTGATTGGAAATTTTAATCCTATTATTACAACGCCTAATATTCTTACAGAGGTTTGCAATCTTTTAGGAAATTTACAGGAACCAGAAAGAAATCAATGTCTTTCTCTAGTCAAATACTTGATCGAGAACAAAGCGATTTTTCAAGAATTTTATATTGAGAGTAAAATTGCTGCAAATGAGATCTGCCTTACAAGACTTGAACTGACGGACTCAGTTATTTCTCACTTAGCGAAAAAGGATAAGTATCTTGTATTAACAATTGATTTGAAGTTGCATCTGCACCTGCTGTCAGAAGGTATAGATTCAATTAATTTTAATAATCTCCTTATCTGATCTTCCATTTCTCACGAAAACTACCCTATGAAGTATGTGGATGAATATCGGAATGCAGAAGCGGTTCGGCATTATGCCAAAGCGATCGCCCAACTCATTACATGTCCCTGGACGATCATGGAAATTTGCGGTGGGCAGACTCACACCATCGTTAAATATGGTTTAGACGATCTTCTCCCGCCAGAAATTACTCTCATTCATGGCCCTGGTTGCCCTGTGTGCGTGACCCCAGCAGAGATTATCGATCAGGCGATCGCCTTAGCTACCCTTCCCAACGTTATTCTTTGTTCCTTCGGCGATATGTTACGGGTGCCCGGAAGCCCTGAACAAGGCGATCTGCTCAGCGTTAAAGCAATGGGCGGGGATGTGCGAATTCTTTACTCTCCGCTGGATGCACTGAAAATTGCTCAAGCCAATCCAGACAAAGAAGTGGTGTTTTTTGCCGTCGGGTTTGAAACCACTGCGCCAGCCACCGCCATGACGATTTATCAGGCGGCGCAACAGAACTTGCAAAACTTTTCCCTGCTGGTGTCTCATGTCCGCGTCCCACCGGCAATGGAAGCTATTCTGTCCTCCCCAGACTGTCAAGTTCAGGGGTTTCTAGCAGCAGGTCATGTCTGTACCGTGATGGGGTATCGAGAGTATGAGGCGATCGCCGCCCGATACCATATCCCCATCATTGTCACTGGGTTTGAACCTGTAGATATTCTGCAAGGGCTGTATCACTGTATCCGTCAGCTCGAAGCGGGAGAGTCCAAAGTTGAGAATCACTATGCGCGATCCGTGCGCCAACAGGGAAATGAAACAGCCCAGTCTCTGCTTCAGAAGGTCTTTGAAATTGTGCCCCAAACCTGGCGGGGCATTGGTGAAATTCCAGCCAGTGGTCTAAAGCTCAAACCTGAATTTGCAGCCTTCGATGCCCTTCATAAAGGCTTACTGCCGAAAGCGATCGCACCCACTCCGGTGGTTCCCAACGAATGCATTAGCGGACTCATTTTGCAGGGAATCCGTAAACCCCAAACCTGTCCGGCCTTTGGCACACGCTGTACCCCCAACCATCCCCTCGGTGCACCCATGGTTTCTTCTGAAGGAGCCTGTGCTGCCTACTATCGCTATCGCCAGATGCCTACTGCGGCAGTTTCCTGACACTTATGAACACTGCCAACTTTCTCAGTCATTGCCCCATCCCGCTACAGCAGTACCCCCACGTCCTCATGGCTCACGGCGGTGGGGGTAGGCTCATGCACCAACTCATCGAGAAAATGCTGTTGCCTACCTTTGGCACTGAACCGGACTGGCAGCACGACGCAGCGCGGTTAGAACTACCCCACGGACGGATGGCGTTCACCACAGATTCCTACGTGGTGTCTCCCCTGTTTTTCCCTGGGGGAGATATTGGGGCAATGGCAGTTTACGGCACCGTCAACGATCTCTCTATGGCTGGGGCGAAACCCCTCTATCTCAGCTTGAGCTTTATTCTCGAAGAAGGGTTGCCGATGGAAACCCTCTGGGCAGTGGTGCAGTCCATCCAGATCGCTGCGGCCACTGTAGGTGTGAACATCGTCACAGGGGACACCAAGGTAGTTGAACGCGGCAAGGGGGATGGGATATACATCAATACCTCTGGCGTTGGCGTGATTGACCATCCCTGGCGCATTTGCCCAAAATCGGTGCAGCCCGGCGATGTAATTCTTCTGAGTGGGGATATTGGTCGCCACGGTATTGCAATCATGGCGCAGCGAGAGGGGTTAGCCTTTGAAACAACTTTAGAGAGCGATCTAGCACCCCTAACTGAGGCCGTCCAAGCGCTACTAGCCGCTGGGATTGAAATCCACTGCCTCCGTGACCTGACGCGGGGCGGGCTAGCCACCGCACTCAATGAAATTGCGATCGCCACCCAATTAGAACTTTCTCTGCAAGAGCAATCCATCCCCGTTTGTGAAGCCGTCCAGGGGGCTTGTGAAATTCTAGGCTTAGACCCGCTGTATATCGCCAATGAAGGTCGTTTTATTGCCTTTGTGCCAAGGACGCAGGGAGATGCTGCACTCCAAATTCTGCGCGATTTTTCGCCAACTCAGGGGGATCTGACAGCCCAACAGATTGGTGTGGTGCAGAATTATACCCAATCCAACCATTTCGGCATTTCTCAGGGATTCGTGAAGCTGCATCACGCGATTGGAGGCGCTAGAATTTTGGATTACCTGAGCGGTGAGCAGCTTCCCAGAATTTGCTAAGCTCGTCCATCCTTAGTGTTGGAGATTTGATAGCCGGTGATCAGGCGATCGCCGTTTTGAAATACATGCACCTCCATTTGATCGCTTGCCCAAGTGATGGGGCCAGTAAAATTAGGGTTCAGTAACCGTACCCGTTGATTGCGCGACGAAACGGGAGAATCTGGGGAGTGAACCGCCAGGGATTCTATAAAGGGGCCATCTACCAGAAGATCTAAGGCATTGAGCAACGCTTGTGCGCCTGTGGGAGCCGAAGACGCCTGCAATTGCGCCAATGTAAAACCTGTAAAAGACATCACGTTGAGTCCCACTGCTTTGACCTGTTGCGCCAGAACAGCAAGGGCCGTCGCCTGCAAAAAGGGTTCCCCTCCCGAAAAGGTGACGCCTTCGTTTTTCGGGTTGCTCAAAATCTGCTGCGCTAAGGCATTCACGGAAATAAGCTGATTTGTCTCAAAAGACCAGGAGTTTGGATTGAAACAGCCGCGACATTCTCTTAAGCAGCCCTGCACCCACACCACGGCGCGTCGCCCAGGACCGTTGACCTCAGACTCGTCTACGTACCCCATGATGTTTAAGTATCCGGGCGGAATGGCGGATAGAGCGACATCTGGCGGAACTGAAGCGGTATTCATGGTTCGCCTCCAAGTGTTTGAGTCGCAACGGGGGCATAGCGCACTGGAATATCTAATGTGTTGTGAATGCGATCGCCAAAGTCTTTCAGTACCGCTGCACTCACCGTCTTGAGATACTTCACGCCGTAGGGACGCGGCGTGCTTGTGTGATTGCCTCTGCCATCAAGCTGATGGGTTAGGGGTTTGGGACGAGTGGGTGTATTGAGCTGAATTTCATCGGGGGCAAGTTCTCGCATTTCAGCAATATAGAGGGATTGCTCTAATTCGCTCCAAGGGGCTAGAAGCATGGTTTGGATGGCGAAGTGGCCTGTATAACTCTGTCGGAACAGCTTTAAGCCTGCCAAAATCCGCGTCAGGCTGAGATTAGTGACAGGCCGATTGAGTCGATGCAACTGCTGGGATGTAACGGCATCCAGTTTAACTGCGACCTGATCGGCGATCGCCAGATCTATCTGCACCGCCCCATCCCCTAGCAATGTTCCATTGGTCAACACCGCCACTGGCTTTCCGGTGATAGCCTTAGCCATCCACAGAATTTCGCCCAGATTGAGCGCGAGAGTGGGTTCGCCGCTCCCGCTCAGGGTAATCATATCCACATCCCAGGGGGCAAAGGCTTGCAGATCGGCCTGGATCTGCGCCGTCGGCACAAAAATTTGGCGTTGGGTAATGTGGTGTTTAATATCGCCTAGCTGGCAGTAGACACAGTTAAAGGAACAGGTGGACACTGCTCCAATGGGATCAATGCCCAGCGATCGCCCATAGCGCCAGGACTTGACAGGGCCATACACCAAGGAAAAAGTCACATCCGTTTCATTCATGGGCGACTCTCGTGGACGGTTGGGATGGAATCGGGGATTGAATGGAAGGATCGGTTGAGGTAACGGGAAAAGAAGAAGGAGGATACAGAACAATGCCCAGCCCTATCAATAGGACGAGGCCGAGCAGCCCCAGCAGAACCAGCATTTGCTGAAGAACACGTGCCAAAAGCGTCGTTCCAAGTTTGACCATAGGAAGCTCTCCCGCCATTCGCTTAAGGATTGCCTTTGGATAGGGTGGCTGGAGGCAGATTGACGGCCGTCGCTAACCCCAACATTTGTAGGGTTTGGATCGCCCACCAAGTAACATCTAGTTCCCAAGCCCGCCAGCCGCATTTAGCAACGTTGGGATAGGCATGATGGTTGTTGTGCCACCCTTCTCCGTAGGTGAGCAGAGCTGCCCACCATAAGTTACGGGTGGTGTCTTCAGTGGAGAAGGTGCGGTATCCGCCCCATAAATGGGTGGCAGAATTAATGAGCCAAGTGGAATGCCAGAGCAGAACAATTCTGACAAATACGCCATAAATCACAAAAGACCAACCGCCTAAGCCATAAAGCAATCCTCCTAGAGGAAGCTGTAGCGCCAAAAAGTAACGATTGAGCCAGCGATAGAAGGGATCTCTGGCCAGGTCGGGAGCGTAGCGTTTGTACCGCTCGTATTCAAAAAATTCAGGCTTGGGGTAAAAAATCCACAGCATATGGCTCCACCAAAACCCTCGACGGGCAGAGTAAGGGTCTTTGTCTTCGTCTTCGGTGTAGGCATGGTGGAGCCGATGGCCTGCTACCCAGAAAATTGGGCCACCTTGAAGAGATAACGCGCCAATGACGGCGATCGCATACTCTAACCAGCGCGGTACCTTAAAGCTGCGGTGACTGAGTAGGCGATGATAGCCCAGGCAAACCCCAATACTGCCAAACAGCCAGTGAAGGAAGATTGTAATGCCCAAGGCTGGCCAGTTAAAAAACCAGGGAGCGAGAAACGCCACCCCGTGCACAGCAGCAAAAAATACGACGCTCCAACGGTCTAGCTTGAGAGATTGGGACGGTGCAGGTGGACTGGCTAGATTCATGCAGTAAATTCCTCCGATCTGAATGAGTCCGATCTGAATGAGATAGTGCAGGTGGAGTTGAATACTTTGGCTTAAACGGCCTTGGAAAAACCTTCGTAGGGGCGATCGCGCAGGTAAGTATCAAACACAGCGGCAATATTGCGGATCAATAGCCGACCAATGGGGGTAACTTCTACATGGTTTGGCGTGAGCGTCAGTAGACCATCTGCCGCCAATACCTCTAGCCCCGAATGCTCCACTGCAAAGTAGTCGTCAAAGTCCCCATCGAAGCGGAGATGATATTTTTCCTGAATCGCATCCTTAGACAGCCGGAACTGACACATCAGCTCCATAATGATGGCGCGGCGAATGAGATCTTCTTGGCTGAGCTTTACACCACTTTCGATGGGTAAGGTATCGGCATCTACAGCCCGGTAGAAGTCCTGAATTCGCTTATGGTTTTGGACGTAGACATCCTGGAGCATACTGATGGAGGTCATGCCAAAGCCCAACAAATCCGATTCCGGCTGGGTGGTGTAACCCTGGAAATTGCGGTGCAGTTCCCCCTGACGCTGGGCGATCGCCAGTTCGTCGTCGGGTTTGGCAAAGTGATCCATGCCGATGAAGACATAGCCATTGCCCGTCAATTCTTCGATGGTCATTCGCAGGATATCGAGCTTTTCAGGAGCGAGTGGGAGCGCCGCCTGCGGAATTTTTTTCTGAATCGGCTTAATCCAGGGAACGTAGGCGAAATTAAACACCGCGATCCGGTCGGGGTTAAGCTGTAGCGTCTTGCGAACAGTTTCGCGGAAGGTATCGAGGGTTTGAAAGGGTAGGCCATAGATTAAGTCCACGTTGATGCTGTCAAAGGCGGCTTCCCGCATCCAGGCCATACCGTCAAACAGCATTGCTTCCGGCTGAATCCGGTTGATGGCTTCTTGCACAGTGGGGTTAAAGTCCTGAATGCCAAAGCTGATGCGGTTAAAGCCAATCTGCCGCAGCCCCAGGACGTAATCGCGGTCTAGGTAGCGCGGATTCACTTCAATCGAAACTTCTGCGTTCGCATCAAAGCTAAAGTGCTGATGCAGCACATTCCACAGGCGCTGCACCTGAGTGAGCGAAAGATAATTCGGCGTACCACCACCCCAATGAAGCTGATGCACTTCCCGCCGTTTGTCTACCAAAGCCGCGACTTTTTCGATATGGCAGATGAGGTAGTCAAGATAAGGATCAGCAAGGGCTTTGCGTTTGGTGATGACGGTATTACAACCGCAGAAGTAGCAGGCGGTTTCGCAAAAGGGGATATGGCAGTACAGCGAGAGGGGCGTGTTTTTGTAGTTGCCAATGGCGATCGCCGCGTTAAAGTCGATAGGGTCAAAGGCTGGGGTCAGTTCCGTGGCCGGCGGGTAGCTAGTGTAGCGGGGGACAGGGCGATCGTATTTTTGGAGCAGGCTAGGGTCAAAGACAACCTCTGGAGACAGTAACGGCATAGGTAAATCTCAAACTTAAGTGGATAAAAATTAAATTGGATCAAAACTCTGATGGGGGCGCACCGCAGCGCGCCCTCTCAAAACAACAAAGCCCATCTATTCCGCCGCAACCAAAGCCACCGGATGCCCTTTATGGTGCTCGGTACTGCCGGGTCGATCTTGACGGGTAATCAAATCAAAGACATGCTCCCCGATCGCTGCTCGCACATCTGCCTCTAGCTCATGCATCACATCGCGGTTGAGCTTAAAGGCAAGATTGGCCTCCGCCACAATCTGCTGCGCCAAGGCATCATCTACGGGCAGGCCATTCAGCGCATCCCGATACTGCCCCTTAAAGGCGCGTCGTGCTTCAACGGTCGGGATAAAGTCAAACTCATAAAACCTGGTTCCTTCCTTGGGAGGCAAACTCAGGGCAGACCGAACAATATTTCGCAAGCTTTGCCCACCGGACAAATCGCCCATGTAGCGCACGTAGGCATGGGCCACCAGCAGCGCTGGCTCTGTTTGGGCAACTTCCCGAATACGGGCAACATAGGCTTTCCCTGCCTCTAAGGGTTCAATCTCAAGCTGCCAATCATCTCCGTAGTAGAAGGCTAAATCCTCTGCCAAAGCTTCTTTGCGATCTAATTCTGGTAGACGCAGTGGCCCCACAACCGGATGATTCCAGTAGCGCTCCAGCTCTTCTTCTAGGGCTGTGTAGACAAAATAAAGGTTTGCGACCAGTTTACGGAACGGCTCCCGCTCCACAATCCCCTTCAAAAAACACTTCATGAACGCCGTATTCTCCGCCATCGTGTGGGACTGTTGGGTGCCTTCACGAAGCTGTGTGGCTAAATCCTGGCTCATGGTAAATCCCTCGCATTCAGGTAAAGTTCTATGACTGTTAAATAACTATATAGCGATTAAAAGGTTAAACTAAGAGAAATTCTTACAACTTTACACAGCGATTTAACGATACGTGAGTTCGATGATGCACTTGAAGCCCCTCACCCCAAGCCCCTCTCCCAAAGGCGAGGGGCTTAAGAAGCTTGATTTTTAAGCCCCTCCTTCTCCCTAGGGAGAAGGAGGATGGGAGGATGAGGGGCGGTTGTTTTTTTTCGAACTCACGTTAACGATAGGTTCAGCACGATAAGTTCAACACGATAGGTTCAACACTTAAACGATGGCGATCGCATTCTGGCAAGACCAATACTGTACGGGCGATCACCAGACTGATCGTGAGCATCAAGATCTCTTTGCTTTAGTAAACACTCTCCACGATGCCCTCACCCAAGCAGAACATCCTGCAACTCTTCGAGGCATCCTGGAGGAGCTTGCCAGCCATACCCTAGACCACTTCCGCACCGAAGAGGTGCTCATGCAAAACCATAACTACCCAGATTATGGGCGACATAAGCAGTCTCATGACAGGCTAGAAGCGAAGGTGCGGGCTTTACTTCAGCGGATTGAAGCAGATGAGTCGGCTCTGACAGCAGATATCCCTGCATTTCTAGCCGATTGGCTTGTCCACCACATCAAGGGCGAAGATCAGAAGATGATCTCGTTTCTCAAAACCCAAGTACGGGATCTGGTTAGCTGCTAAAAGCAAAGGCCCATTTGTTGCCGCCCATTTGCTGCTACCCATTTACTGTTACCCAAAACCTTCAGCCGAAAACCTTGAGCCAAAAACCCTGAGCAAGTTGAGTAACGTTCTATAAACAATTAATAGCTATATAGCGATTTAACGCTTAAATAAGAACTAGTCAAGGTTTCCTCTCATTAATGGTAAGACCCAATGATTGACGCACCTCCAAAAGCTGCTGTGGCCGCTTTGAAAAATATTCAAAAGCCTGCAATTCAAAAGCCTACAATTCAAGAAACGCTGCTTGTCCCTCGGTTTTACACCACAGATTTTGATGCTGCAGCCAACCTAGACCTCTCGGCACAGGAGGCCGAACTCCGCACGATGCTGGCTGAAATGCAGGCAGACTACAATCGCTATCACTTTGTTAGGGATGAGTCTTTTCAGCAGTCTTGGGAGCACATTACAGGGGAGGCACGGCAGGCGTTTGTTGATTATCTAGAGCGCTCTTGCGTGTCTGAGTTTTCGGGGTTTTTACTGTTTAAGGAACTATCCCGTCGCACCAAAGACCGCAGCCCCCTACTGTCCGAGATTTTTCACTTAATGGCGCGGGATGAAGCCCGCCATGCAGGGTTTCTCAATAAGGCGATGGGGGACTTTAACCGCACTTTGGACTTGGGGTATCTCAGTAAGCAGCGCACCTATACGTTTTTCCCAGTGGAGTGGGTGATCTATACGGTCTATCTCTCGGAGAAGATTGGCTACTGGCGCTATATTTTGATCCACCGTCACCTTCAGGCCCATCCTGAAAACCAGTTTTATCCGCTCTTTAAGTATTTTGAGCCTTGGTGTCAGGACGAAAATCGTCATGGAGACATTTTTAAGGCGCTATTGCGATCGCAGCCCAAGCTTTGGAACACCTGGAAATCTCGTCTCTGGTGCCGCTTCTTCTTGCTCACGGTCTTTGCCACCCATACCCTCACCGTCCATGAGCGTGCTGATTTTTATACCTCCCTCGGACTGGATGCTACAGCCTTTGATGAAGATGTGATCCGCCGTACCAACGAAACAGCAGCCAGGGCATTTCCTTCAGTGTTAGATACAGAGCACCCGCAGTTTTTTGCGCGGCTGCATCGATGCTCTGAACAGAACTTGGCGATCGCCCAAATCGAAGCATCTCCTCAGCCCAAGTGGCTCAAGGTCTTACGCAAACTGCCGCGCCAGCTTTCCATTTTAGGGCATCTCACCCGTATTTATTTCCTGAAACCCATTGATGCTGAGGCTATGAGGGGCACTATTCGTTAAGCTCCTTCAAGGCTATCTTTCAGATCTTGTTAATTCGGTATATCCAAAGCCACTTTTATTTCTCACATCGTTTGAAATATCGTTTAGAGTTTGGTAACCGTCACTGTGTAAGGGGTTTAGGCATTTTCAAACACATCAAGGTCAGATACCTAACCTTGTGCTCCGGCACGAGGTTTTTCTTTGCCTTCTATCCAATTCATTCCTCAAACTGTCCCGCTTTAAGCGACCTCCCATCAGATCACTTTCATAAGATCACTTTCTTGATGCGCTTCACTTGACGCACTTCAGCACCATGTGAGTCGCATCACGAGTGCAATTCGATCAAGATCACATTCAACTCATCTAGGGAATGGGACATTACTAAACAACAATCGTTTAGTCAATCAACCAGCTCTCAGATGAACAAGTTTATTCTTACGATTCTCACTGTGGCAGCTTTGGGTACTACCTTGAGTGCCCCCTTAATCGCGAATGCGCGTGAATTTCGACTTGCAGAAGCCGATCACGCCATTGGTTTTCGCAATCTAACCTCAAATTCCTATCAAGTGCTATTCCGTCGCAATCACCGACAAGCTTGGCAATTCTACGCATACTATGGCAACCGCTTCCAGGCAGAGAAAGCAGCCTTTCGTTTACGAAGAGATGGCTACCGCGCCTATGTTGAACGCGCTAAACCTATTTAAGAGTATGGTGCGCTGCGCTCAGAAAATAAACTGATAAGCTCTAGCCGAAAAGGAAAACACCATGATAAATAGATTTACAAAAACTGCTCTTATTGCTGGAGGCCCTTTCGGCCTTTTTATGGGGCTATTTTTTGCTTTGATTTATCAAAGTATCATTGCTTTTCTTGTGGGACTGGCATCCGGCATCGTATTCGGATTTCTCTTAGCAATCTTCACGGAAACTCAACGAAAGAAGATGCAGTCCAAGGATGGTAGGCTTGATGGCGAATTGATTATCTTTCAAGGGCCTGCAAACCATTTCTTAAATGGAGAAGGGAGAGGAGGTTGGTTGACACTGACACCATCCCGAATTGTTTTTAAATCCCACGGGATGAATTTCCAGAATCATTCGCTTGATGTTGGCATTAAAGAGATTGTAGATGCAGTTCCGATTCAGACTTTAGGCTTTATTCCGAATGGATTGGGAGTTGTCCTAAAGTCAGGGAAGAAGGAATCCTTTGTTGTGAACACTCGAAAAAAATGGGTAAGGCTCATATCCGAACAAATTGGGGTTGAGCAGCTTAATCTCCCAACCGCTTCAGGAGAGTGATCACGCCATATCAAGCCCTCACCATCAACAGCTCATCCCAGACCGTTGTCTATCGCCGCGATCGCCTCCCTTGCCGCATCCCCCAACCCTGCTGTAACCCTGCTGCTTGTGTCTGGGGCGATCGCAATATAACGCACCCGTCATTATTGCTCAGAACAATGACGGACGCGTCTCGAAGGTTAGTGCCTATCCGTTCAATCACACTTGGCATAGGAAATCGCTGAAATCACTGCCCCTTGGGGGTCTTGGATAACCGCCATCCTCCCCACTGTTGGAATATCATGGGGCTGCATCAACACCTTGCCTCCTAGAGACTCGGCCTGCCTGGAGGTTTCATCCACATCATCCACCGTGACGTAGGCACCCCAACTAGGAGGTGCCTGCTTTAGATTCTCTGGGAGAGCCATCAGCCCCCCCACATCCTGATCGCCAGCCGCAACTATCCGATATTCCATGCCATTGATTGGCCCATCTTTGAAGGCCCAGCCAAAGAGCTTTCCGTAAAATGCCTCAGCGCCTTTCAAATCGGATGTCATTAACTCAACCCAGCTAAACGTTCCATGTTGCATTGGGCTACTCATGGTCATTCTCCTAGGACTTTAGTAAACGAGTGAACCTGACTGAAATTAAGGATAGATCTATTTTTGATATTTGTACAGAAATCAAAAAATCTTTCGGTCGAACAAAAAAATCCCAGCGGCTTGCAGTGAGAGGCTGTCAACTGTCTACTAAATCCCTGGTCACAGGTGCCAAAGCAGTAGCGGATAGATTTTTGATGCGATGGTGGTTGAGGTCGATTTGACCTTCAACAAAATCTTCGTCAGGCGAAGGAAAACTTGCTGAAACAGCCGCTGTATAGAAAAACTAGCGTCCTTGATCACGCCACGCTGTTATCCTTCCACCCAAAGCGATCGCAGGCGCTGGTGCATTCGGCCTGCGATCGCCGCTCCGCAACAACGCATAGAAAACCTGCGGCGAACTGTCCGGCACCTTCACCACCCGTCGGCGGAAGCAATGTCTGCACCTTAAGTCTCGTGAGCTGAAGTGCGCCGAATTTCCGGTCTAGTCCTATTGACCCAGAGCAAGACAGTCCTTAGTACCCCCGTGAAATGGGAGATATAGCCCTTCTAGCGTCAGGGCTGCACCGCTTAGGATGAAAGGGTTCACAACAAAAACACCGCTGCAAGAGATTTAGAGAGTCAACCCATTGAACCTGTAGGGATTGCTCCAAATGGCTCAAGCTCCAACCCTAGCCATTCGTCCCTTGCCTAAAACACCCATCCTTGAACGCCGTCATTCACCCTTGGAGAAGAAGACTCACCATGAATATTCAAGCTAAGCTTTTCACCAGCGCGATCGCACTGGCCATGAGTGCCTCAGCCGTTCTGTCCACCACGAATGCCTCAGCCTACCCCCGCAACAACGACCAGTATCGTCAAAACAGCAGTCGCACCCAACAGGATAGGGGGCGAGGCATCAACAATAACTGGAATCAAAACAACTGGAACCAAAATAACTGGAATCAAAACAATAGACGACAATCCGACAACTATCGGACACATGGATATCCGAATCGGATTCAAGGCAACCTGCCCAGCGACTTTAGAAAAGTCGTCTATGGCAACCGTACCTACTACACGCGAGACAACCGCTACTACGTCTACGACAACAACTCACGGTCTTTCATCTCAGTACTGCTCAATAACCTCCTGCGTCGATAAGCGCTGTGCCTTGATTGAGCAATAGCATTCAGCACAATTCAGTGCTCCTATACATAAAGCTTTCCAGCGATCGCCCCTAGTGGTTTTAGCTGGAAAGCTTTTTTTGCGTGAGTTCGACAAGAAACAACCACCCCTCATCCTCCCATCCTTCTTCTCCCCAGGGAAAAGGAGGGGAAATCCAGGTAAAACTGGAGGGTATTTCGTCCTGATGTCTGCAGGCTATTTTGGCTGGCAACTTCAAAAACTTCTATAAATTGCTCAAAAGATTGCTCAAACTGTTCATTCCCCTACAGCGGTGTCCTGATATTTCCCGGCATACTTACTTCCTTAGGTTATTGTCCGGGGTATCTTTATTTTTCGGTATTTTTCAGTAACCAACAACGAAGTCTTTGCGTTCTTGCAAGCTGCGAAGGATGCCGAGACCCCTACAATAGTATGGCTAACCAAAGCTTGAGTCATGACCTACTGCCTTGCAATTTTGACCCGGGCTGGCCTCATCATGGCAGCCGACTCCCGCACCAACGCTGGGGTGGACTTTGTCTCCACCGCCCAAAAGCTATTTGACTTTTCGATTCCAGGAGAGCGCGCGATTTTTATCTGCAATGCTGGCAACCTCTCCATGACCCAAAATATCTTGATGCTGGTGAATCGAGACCTAAAGACCCAGGCCAGCATTAATATTCATACCTTGCCCACCCTCTACGACGTTGCCAAATACATTGGGCGGCTAACGCGGCAGGTCATTGAAGAAAATCAAGAATGGCTCAAAAAAGACGGCATTTCGACTAGCTGTAGCTTTCTGCTGGGAGGGCAAATTAAGGGCGAAGCCCCAGAACTCTACATGATTTATAGTCAGGGCAACTTTCTTAGGGCCACGAAAGAAACGCCCTATTTCCAAATTGGCGAAATTAAGTACGGAAAGCCCATCCTAGATCGCGTCATTAACTACGAGTACACAAGCCTTGAGGAAGCCGCTAAATGCGCCCTGCTGTCCATAGACTCCACCATGAAGTCTAATATTTCCGTTGGGCCACCCATTAATATTGTGCTGTACGAAAGTGATTCCCTTGTGGTCTCACACCGGCGTAAGCTATCTAAGGGAGATCCCTATCTCGAAAATATTCGCCGCTCTTGGGAAGAGTCGGTCAAACGTTCTTTCAAGGATCTGCCCGGACTCTCCTGGGACTTAGATCCATCAATCCCTGAAGCCGAAAACTGGCTTGCCCCAGGAAGTGTCTATACCAATTAATCAAGGCCCACTCATCAAGGCCCATTCATCAAGACCCATTCATCAAGACCCATTCATCAAGACCCATTCATCAAGACCCACTAATCACGAGGCTTCTTCATGACTTCTACTGTGTTGAGCCTGGGTACACGCCAAGCTAATTTCCCAAATATTTCTGGAGAAGAAGCTGCGCTGACCGCTGTGACCAACCATAGCGACCCGATTTTCCTAGCCAAAACAGACCTTAAGCTTGATCAAATCACCGCTGGATTTGCCTGTGCGCTGCACATGCATCAGCCCACCATTCCGGCCGGAAGCTCTGGGGAGCTGATCTGTAATCTTCAGCATATGTTTGAGCATCAGGGGGAAGGAGACAACCACAACGCGAGCGTATTTGCCTGGTGCTACAGCCGCATGGGCGACTTTATCCCAGAACTGGTGGCGCAGGGGTGTAGCCCGCGCATTATGCTCGATTATTCTGGCAATCTGCTGTGGGGCCTGGTGCAGATGGGGCGCGAGGATATTCTGAATAACCTCAAGCGCATTACCTGTGACCCTCAATACCAGCCCTACGTGGAGTGGCTGGGAACGATGTGGAGCCACGCGGTGGTGCCCTCTACGCCCATTCCCGATATTAAGCTGCACATTCAGGCATGGCAGCAGTATTTTGCTTCAATTTTTGGGGTTGAGGCGCTGCGACGGGTGAAGGGCTTTTCACCGCCGGAGATGCATCTGCCCAACCATCCCGATACGCTCTACGAATACCTGAAGGCGCTGAAAGACTGTGGCTATCGCTGGCTGATGGTGCAGGAGCATTCTCTAGAAAATTTGGACGGGTCTGGGCTAAACCAAGCCCAAAAGTATGTGCCGAATCGACTGGTGGCGCGGAATTCCAGGGGGGAGGTGCTCAGCATGACGGTGCTGATTAAAACCCAGGGGTCGGATACGAAGCTGGTGGCGCAGATGCAGCCCTACCATGAGGCGAAGGGTTGGGGACGTCAGCGCATTGGCGGCCAGGAGATTCCGTCTTTGGTGACGCAAATTGCGGATGGCGAGAATGGAGGGGTGATGATGAATGAATTTCCCCGTGATTTTCCTCGGCCTTGGCATGAGATCCGCAATCAGAGTACCGTGGCTGGGTTCAACGGCACGGAGTATCTGGAGCTGGTTGAGGCAGCGGGGGTTAATCCAGAGGACTACCCTATCTGTCAGGCGGTGGGTCAGCATCGGATTTGGCAGCGGGTTAATCCTGACCAAGCGACACCAGAGGCAATAGAACAGGCGATCGCCGATCTTAAGGCCACTGACCACCAGTTTCATATGGATGGAGCCTCCTGGACTAATAATTTAAGCTGGGTGCAGGGCTACGAAAATGTACTAGAACCCATGAATCAGCTCAGCGCCAAATTCCATGAAAAGTATGATTCTCTAGTGCAGCAGGACCCCACCGTGACCGGACGGCAGGGCTATCGTGAAGCGCTGCTGTACAACCTGCTGGTGCAGACTAGCTGCTTCCGATACTGGGGGCAGGGCGGCTGGACAGACTACGCGCAAGAACTCTATCGCCGAGGAGCAGCTTTACTTTAGAACTTTAGAGAAACGACGATTAAGTGATGTCAAGGGTCACATAACCCCTATTTTAGAGCTGTATAGACGCTGAAGCTAGAATAGGGGCATATTTGCGGCAAATTCATGCAATGATGCAAAACCTCGATCGCCTGCTTGCGTTGGGTGCGCTCTGTGTAGCAGGTACGGTGAACGGTACCCTACTGGGGAGTGCAACGCCCCTAGTGGTGGGTCTGGCTTCTAACATTTTTGCAAACGACCTGGGCACGGTTTGGGATGGAGTTGCTTCGCCACTCCAGAGGCAGGATGCGGTTTTACAAAATAAGGATTTAGCGAAGGCGGTAGGCAGGGCGGCAACGGTGAGGCAAATTGTCTGATTGGCTTAGACAATGCGTACGATTCCCAGGGGGACTATGGCGCAGCGATTGACTACTATGAACTATCTTTAACGATTAAACGCGCTATCGGAAATCTGCGTGGTGTAGCAATTGCTTGGTTTAACTTAGGCAATGTCTTCGGCAAAGTGGATCGAGTCCCCAACGCTCTGGAAGCCTATCGCAACGCCCACCAACTATATGCAGAAATGGGGTATGCAGAAATGGGGCTAGAGGCTGACGTTCAAGAGTGCGACAATGCCTTTCACCTTCTGTCCTCCGTACCAGAACCCCTGCGCCGCAAACCTCATAACCCATTCGTGCGCTTCTGGCGCTGGCTTAAACAATGGGTACGGACTTTCTTAGGGTAATCACCACCCTTAAAATGCCTCACCTACTGCCCTTGAAGCCAATCATTTAGATCTGAAGGTTGCCCAAAAGCAGGCAACGCTTCCCCCAACACATCCAGTTGCGGTAACGACATAACTCCCTCTTACTCAAACCTAAATTTGGTAGTACCAAACATCGGCTTCCTTCAGCATGATTTTGCCCAGAGGTAGCCTTTGAATCAAGCCCTGGCCTTCAATTTGGCCTAGGGTTCGAGTCACCGTAACGCGGGTGGTGCCCAGTAGCTCTGCCAAGTCTTGATAGGCTAAACGGAGATTAAATTATAAAACATTTATGATTTAATTTTATTTGGAAAATTCAATCAAATGTTGTTATAACCGCTGCCTGGCGGACTTGACTAAATGCTTGTCCAATCAAGGTTAAAGGCTATTTAAGGCGGGAAAATAAGAAGCCTGATAGGATGTGTGACGTGAAATGTGTGATGTGGAATGTGTGAGGCAATTTAAATTCATGAACAATCGACTTTGGCTGCATGGCTTGACGGGCTCATTTCTACTTGGGGTGCTGGCTGTTCCTACTGCGATCGCCCTTGAGCCTAAAGATGGTTCCACCACAGCCCCTGGAACCCTTTCGAGCCTAATTACTGACGTGAATGGCGCTAACGCCATTGACCAAGTTACCTCGGTGTCTCAACTTTCTGACGTCCAGCCAACGGACTGGGCATTTCAGGCTTTACAGTCTCTAGTCGAGCGCTATGGCTGTATTGCGGGCTACCCAGACGGCACCTTCCGAGGCAACCGCGCTGCAACTCGTTATGAGTTGGCCGCAGCCCTCAATGCCTGCCTAGACCAAATTAGCGATCGCTTTGCAACAA
>JAKRSB010000030.1 GCA_022402525.1 Thermosynechococcaceae cyanobacterium MS004 | reverse complement strand
TTGGGCTTTATGCGATCGCGCTTCAGCAGGTCTATCAACAATCACTCAAGCGGGTATCTCTTGTCTTTTTGAGGGCGGGAGAGACGCTGACGTTTGAGGTGAATGATGAGCACCGGGAGAAGGTGCGATCTCTTATCGCTGAGCTGGCGCTTAGGCTAAGGGCAGATGATGAGTGGGTGCCCAAGGTTGGGGGGCATTGTAACAGATGTGGCTTTGCCCAATACTGCGCGGCGAAGACGGAGAAGCCTGAGCCGTTGCCGGAGGGTGAGCGGAAACTGAAGCTGGTGCAGTTGGCACTCGCGGTCTGAGGGTTGGGTAGCTTAAACAGCTTGCGGATTAGGGTGATCGCGCTACTTAGGCTTGGCAAAGACGCGGTTGCAGCACATTCTGACTGGAGTTGCGATCAACATTGTCCGAATGGTGGCATGGCTCCTTGATATTCCTCATGCTCAAACACGAAAGTCTCGTTTTGCCCGATTGGCACCCAATTTAGGGTGCACTTAACGACTTCGCCAACAGCATCCGTTGCTACCGAAAGGCCGATTCAGAAATTCTGCCGGACTTACTGGATCAGATTGAGGGGGGTATTGAACAGGTTTCAGCCGATGGAGCTTATGACACAAGCGACTGCTATGACACCATTAAAGAGCGAGGAGCCAAGCCTGTCATTCCACCGCGTAAAAATGCGGTGATTTGGCAGCATGGGAATCGTAAAGCCAAGCCACATCCTAGAGATCAAGCTTTGCGCTTGATCCGTAAACACGGACGCAAAAAGTGCGGAAGGTGTCTGGGGGAAGCTTCCCCCAGACACCTTCCTTGGAAACGAGAGGCTAATTATCATCGTCGGTCGTTATACGAGACGGCGATGTTTCGACATAAGACGGCCTTTGGCGGTAAAGTGCTTTCCCGTAAATTTGAGAATCAGGCGGCAGAATTATTGTGTCAATGCGCGATGCCCAACCGGATGATTCAACTGGGTAAGGCATCGTCAAGAAACAAGCTTGACAAGTTGTCCACTCTTTGAATTAGGTGAGATGGTGTGATTTTACTCACCATGAAAGGTGTGAGTGGGCAAACGAATCGTTGCTAGCTCTGCATCAGAGACTATATTGAAAGGAGTTTCTCTGTCAGCTTTGAGTCATCATCCATACCTCAATAATACTTCCTTAAATCCGCAGAGTTGTAAAGCTTATTTCGTGACGAACCCTAAGCCTGTCAGTGTTCCAATTGCTGCTAAATTCAACCTCAACAGAGGGGGATTGCTGTCCCACTTCCACTTATGCAACAACGCCAATCGGAGTTGGTGGTGAATTATAAGCTCTAGCGCTTTGCCTCTGATTGAGAAATGGGCCAAGTAAAGATGAAGCTTGTACCCTGCCCTGACTCAGATTCGATATAAATTTTCCCGCCGATACGTTCAATAATTTTTTTGATAATTGCTAATCCAATCCCGGTACTGTCTTTGCGATTCTGGCTGCCTAAAGTACGGAATATGTCAAATACTCTACTCTGGTTTTCGCTTGCGATTCCTGGGCCATCATCAGAAACGGTAAATTTGTAGTCTTGGGTTTGTACCTGGGCGGTAATTTCAATCTGCCCATTTGGACGATCATGGTGTTTGACGGCATTGCTAATCAGATTCGTAAAGACTTGACTGAGCAGTAGGCGGTTAGCGCTTACAGTTGGTAGGTTAGGAGGGATGTGAATCAGGAATTCAGGCGGAATTGCTAACAAGTCAACAATTTCAATCAGCATCTCATTTAATGCAATTGGCTCGTCCGATGTGTCGTGATAGCCGATGCGCGCATACTCCAATAAACCATTAATTAATGCTTCCATACGCGCAACGCGAGAGCGCAACAAATCTAAGTTTTGCTTAGTTTCAGGCGGAACTTGATTTGCCAGATCTTCTTCAATCCATTCAGATAAATTTGAAATTGCCCGAAGGGGAGCCTTTAAATCATGAGAAACAATGTGGGTGAATTGATCTAATTCTTGATTACGCTGATTGACGAGTGTGGTTATTTGCACTAACTGGATATTCATTTGACTCAATTTGCGAGCTTGCGCTTGCAGAGTAGCTTCTGCCAATTTCCGCTCCGTAATTTCTTTAGCAATGCCCATCATGCGAATTGGCTCGCCTTGCTCATTATAAAATGCCCGACCATTGGCTAAGATCCAATGGGTACTTCCATCGCTCCAAAGACTGCGATATTCGATGGCATAGTCTTGTTTATGCTCAATCGCTTGCTGTACAGAGGCACGAGTGCGATCGCGATCATCCGGATGGAGCGCCTCTAGGAAACGTTCGTAGCTTACTTCTGCGTCGGGGTCGATTCCAAACAATCTTTTACAGATAGTTGTCCAGACTAATCGATCTTCTGTTAGATCCCAAAACCACATGCCAATACTGGCTGCTTCCGTAGCAAGACGTAATCGTTCTTCGCTGAGCTGAAGCGACTCTTCCGCTCGTTTGCGCTCAGTGATATCAACCGCAGCTGCGTAAATCACCTGTTCTTCCAAGTACGGCTGTGCTTTCCACAGCAGCCAGTGATAGGAACCGTCTTTGTGCCGAAAACGGTTTTCAAACACAACTGTTTCTTGCCCAGAGAAGAGACGTTCAGTTTCTAATAGAGACTTGGAGATATCGTCTGGATGAATAACCCACATCCAGGGATAAGAAGTTATTTCCTCGACTGTCCAGCCAAGGGTTTGCTCAAAGGTAGGACTGGCCCATTGACAATACCCGTTGATGCCTGTGATCACCTGTAAATCTGAACCTACGGCGAGAAAGCGTTCGCGCTCTTGTTCAGCCGATTTGCGATCGCTAATATTGGTAAACACAATCGCGAACTGGTTACTTTGCGGTTCGCCCACGCAAAAAGCGTTGACCTCAAACCAGCGGTTCATGGCGATAGATTGGTCTTCAAAGCGCACGGACTCACCTGTTTGCACCACGCGACCATAAATTTCAAACCAATGGGTTTCTAGATTGGACACGAGTTCCCGTGCGGTCTTGCCCACTGGCTGTTCCAGTCCCGTTAGTTGATTAAACAGCGAATTAACTTCAAGGAATCGGTAATCAACTGGATTACCGCTCTCGTCAAACAGCATTTCGCAAATACAAAAACCTCCATCAAACAACTCGAACAAGGTGCGGTACCTTGATTCCGAGACGTGCAAGGCTACTTCGGCACGAACGCGCTCAACTGCCGCCCAAGTGCGCTCGGCAGTTTCCTCTGCCAGGGCGATTTCTTCTTGGGTCCAGTTTCGTGATTGATGTGCGTGGACGGCTAGACCCGCAACAAACTCCCCATTCTTGATCAATGGAACACCGATGTAAGCACCAATCTGAATGGCTGCGTAGGCGGAGCGCTGATCTGGCGATTGACGGGGATCGGTTGCCACTTCGGAGCAGGATACAACTTGACCGCTAAGGTACGCCGCCAACAGCGTCGGGCCAAACGAAGTGATGGGATAGCTGCCCACTAGGGGTTCTGCATTAATTACGTAGTCGCGCTCAACAACGTAATCGGCACCGCGCACCTCGAAATACACCACGCGGTTTGCGCTGACCCGCTCGCCAAGTAGGCGACTAGCGGTTGACTGAATCTCTATCGGGTCGGCAAGTCGTCGCAGCGCATCAGCGAGAGAGATGCGAAATACATCTATGGCAGCGGTGCGACGTACAAGTTCTTCTGCCTGTTTGCGATCAGTAATGTCCTGAACTATTCCCATCATCCGGTATGGTTCACCATCGTTTCTAAAGTAACAGCGTCCATAGCCTGTCACCCAACGCTCAGTCCCATTATCCTGAATCACTCGATATTCTTTAGATAAATCGGACCTGGCTGCTTTGGCATACTCAATGGCTGCTTCAACTTTCGCCAGGTCATCGGGGTGTACCTTTCTTGCCCAGTCCTCGTAGCTACGATTTGAATTGCCAGGTTGATAGCCCCATAAAATTTCGTGACTGGCGCTCCAGGTCAATTGGTTGGTTTCTAGATCCCAGTCCCACGACCCCATGTTAGCTACATCCATTGCCAGTGTCAGGCGTTCTGCATGATTTTGACTCTGAAGCACTGATTTTTCTAGCTCAGCCGTACGCTGCGCAACTTTTATTTCAAGGTCTTCATTAAGTTGACGAACTTGAGCCTCTGCCTCTCGGCGATCGCGAATTTGTTGGGTTAGCTCAAAATTAACTGCGGACAATTGAGCTGGACTTGGAATGGTTAACGCCTGAGGCATCAACTGCACCAGCGAGATAGCTGTGTAGAGAGAAACGACAGCAGTTAATGCTTTGAGCGCTCCTGCTAGCCAATATGTCGGGTACCAAAGCGTCCAGACATCCATTATATGGGTTGTGCCGCAAGACACGATGAACGCACTAAAGAGCAAAAAGATCCAATCAAAGGGTAAATCTTTCCGTTTTTGGACAAAATAAATCAGCGTGATTGGAATTGAGTAATACGCTAAAGCAATAATCGAGTCAGATAAAATGTGCAGCCACACTAACTGTGGCTGCCAAAGATAAGAATAGCCATGCGGGATAAAGGAGCCGATTGGCAACAGATTTTCTACAAGTCCTGACATACAAATTTCTCGTGCCCGGTCTTCAAATTTAAAGGTATGGCTCAATCGTTCAGCAAGATTTGAAGGCGTTAAGTAAGCTTATAAATCTCAGGTTGAATCCTTAAATGCTGAGCTGTTCCTTAACAGTTAGTGCTCAGACACAGTAGATCAAACCTTCTTACGATCGATGCCTAAAGCCTCGATTTTCAGGAGGATTTAGAGATCGAAGGTAACCATTTCACTTTCTAGAAAGGTCATTATTTACGATCTACTGAGTCTGTAGGCATCGTTATAGAGATTAATAAGTTCGTCACTACACCACGTAAGTATTGGCTGGCGAGAGGTCAGCATAGCCTGTTCAGCAGTTTTTAAGCTCTGTGACCATGTCCCTGGTAAACCTAGTGAGGTTTTTGAGCAGTCGCAAGATCTCATCAACATTGCCATATCGCTGTTTCCTGAAAAAATCTGTTTTGCCGGTTGATGCTCCTTGCTCATAAACTCGACCTCCCGCGAATCCTGCATATTAGGCCGACTGAAAATTAAATGACATTTGATAAGCGATTGAAATAATAGAGTTGTTGCGTTATGAAATGAAAAACCTTGAAAGCCTTTTCCGTAGTGCATTTCAGCGATTTTCATTAAATGAGCTGTTCCCTTCTCTAGGCAAGAGTTTCAGCGATTCCTGGACTTAATAGGCAACAGCTCTAGTGAGTGGATTATCAACATAATATTTATATCTTACTCGGCAACAAGCCCTATTCATCGATCTCGTTGCATCAAATTATGTCTATGGGAATATATGTTTGTTAAGAAAAACTCTTATTATTTGAGAAACACTTTACTTAAGAGAATAGTAAAATGACTGACAAGCAAGTCGATCAATCAACTTCACCTACCAGTACAGGTGGGAAGCAAACCCCAATCGATCCCGAACAAAGAAAAGTTCTAGATGATACAAAATCTGATGCCAAAGAGAGTGCAAAACCAGAAGCAAGTCCAGGATCCGGATTCATTGCTGCTAAAGATGAACCAACTCAGTCTCAAGAGCAATCTTAACAAAAAAAGTCATTTCGGTTTTATATTATTTCAAGGATTATAAGACTTTGAAAGACTTTAAGCAAATGATTTCTCAGGACACATCGGCCAATATACGTACACTGCAATAACTTTGTTTTTTTTTAAAAATTAGATTACTCAGAATAGATTTTGAGTAATCTAATTTTTCAATAAATTAATTTTTTGAAGCAACTTGATTGATATTTTAATTTATTGATTTTTAGCAAATTGTCAAGATTGATGTAAATATTCATTTCTATTTGATAGAAATGAATATTTTTCCTATGTATTGGTAATCTCTCCGCCATTTGGATGTAAAAACTGGCCTGAGATGTAGGATGAGTCATCTGATGCTAAAAAAACAAAGCTAGATGCAATTTCTTCAGGTTCCGTCGCACGTTTCATAGGCACATGAGAGCCCCAAATTTATTTATATCGTCTCCGGAAAATGTTGATTCAACAAGTGGTATCCATACTGGGCCTGGAGCTACACCATTTACTCTAATTTGCTTACCAACGAGGGAACTAGATAAAGACCTTGTGAAAGACACGATCGCACTTTTGGTCGCAAAGTAGTCAAGTAACCATCCATTTCCTGTATATGCAGTTACAGACGTCGTATTAATAATTGTGCTGCCAGCAGATAAGTGAGGGAGCGATGCCTTGATTATAAAAAACATTCCATAAACATTCGTACGAAATGTTTGCCGCTGTTGGTCAGTTCCTGGATTGTCTCCCTGCTAGCCTTCCGACCTTGGGTGCTCAGAGTTTCGATAAATGTGGCTATCACGGTATTTCTCTTGTCCTATTTGATTATGCCCTGCCTCACACAATGGTTTAAGAACTGGTTATTTAATCATTAAGACTGGATCGAGAATTCATGATCGACATCAATTATTGACTTTGCTGAATGGCGCTATGATTTTGTCGGGTTTTGGGTAGCGTCTTAAGGCTTTCAGAAATTGTTTATAGCCGGATTCAACAACGCCCAATTACTAGCCAGTTGAGACATTATCGCTTAAAAAGCAACAGGTCTATTTTTCCTGCTGACATTCGTAAGGCGATTGACACCACTAATGCCATTGAATCTTTGAATATGACGCTGCATAAGGATTTGCAATCATCATGCTTTTCCAACGGATGAATCTGCGTTGAAGGGCATTTACTTGGCCACTCACAATACCTCGAAGAAATGGATGATCTCCATTCGCGATTGGAAAGCAGCCTTAAATCGTTTTGCGACTGAATTCGACGGGAGGCTTCCCATGTAATTTTTATCCCCTGACACAGGCCACTTTACAAACTTCAGCCACAATTTCCGGAATTTCAGGCTGTTTCACCAAAAATCAAATCGATAAGGTTGTGGCCTTTTGATGACATTTCTTTCTTTAGGATTAGGCCTTCTATATCTTTTGGATGAATGATTATTGTGCAATAGTTTGTAGCCTCATTTAAGAAAAGAAAACTGTTAAATCTTTGTATTACTTATCGATTCACACACTACTTGGATATAAGCAATGTCTGACCACACCCCTCAACTCACCACCGCAGATGGTATTCCAGTCGCTGACAATCAAAACTCACTGACCGCTGGCGCCAGGGGACCAGTGGTCATCTATGATTATGTCCTTCAAGAAAAGCTTGGGCATTTCAATCGTGAGCGCATACCAGAGCGAGTTGTTCATGCTAAAGGGGCGGGTGCTTTCGGTACATTGACAGTGACCCAAGATATTTCAAAGTATACGAAAGCGAAGCTCTTTTCAGATGTTGGCAAGCAGACCCCTGTACTGGCGAGATTTTCAACTGTGGGAGGCGAGAAAGGGTCGGCAGATGCAGAGCGTGACCCCAGAGGCTTTTCCCTCAAGTTCTACACTGAAGAAGGGAACTGGGATATGGTGGGAAATAACACTCCTGTGTTTTTCGTGCGTGATGCCATTAAGTTTCCTGATTTCATTCATACCCAAAAGCGATGCCCAGCTAACAACTTGAAGGATGCCTTCCCGCGCTGGGACTATTGGTCATCCAGCCCTGAGTCCCTCCATCAAGTTCTTATCCTCTACTCTGATCGCGGAATTCCCAAAAGTCATCGTCACATGAACGGGTATGGAAGCCATACCTATAGCTTTGTCAATGTGAATAACGAACGGGTTTGGGTCAAATTTCACTTCAAAACGCAGCAAGGCATCCAAAATTTGACTGAAAAGGAAGCCGAAGCGATTAAAGGGACAGAGCCAGATCATTCAACTAAAGATTTATGCAAAGCCATTGAGGGCGGTCAGTATCCTCGATGGACGTTCTACATTCAGGTGATGACAGAAGAGCAGGCACAGACCCATGCCGATAATCCATTTGACTTGACGAAAGTCTGGAAGCATGGTGACTATCCGCTGATTGAAGTGGGTACTTTAGAGCTGAATCGCAATCCCCAAAATTACTTTGCTGAAATTGAGCAGGCAGCATTTTCACCGAGTGCTATCGTACCGGGTATTGGCTTCTCGCCGGATAAGGTGCTGATGGCCAGGGTGATGAGCTATGCGGATGCCCATCGCTACCGTCTTGGGGTGAACTATCAGCAGTTGCCTGTGAATGCCCCTAAATGCCCCTTTATGCACTACCAACGGGATGGTTTGATGGCGCTAGGCAATAACGGCGGCAGCGGTCCAAACTATGAGCCAAATAGCGACCCTTCCACACCCAAGCAAAGTCCAGAGTATTCTGAGCCACCCTTTGAGCTTGGGTCAGTTGCCGTTGATCGTTACGATCATCGAGAAGGAAATGATGACTTTACCCAAGCTGGTGATTTGTATCGATTAATGGAGCCAGACGCGAAGGCTCGCCTAGTGGATAATCTGGTCAACAGTGCAACGGGCTTAAGCCATGTCAGCAAAGAAGTTCAGATGCGGCAGCTCTGCCAGTTTTTTCAGGCAGATCGTGACCTCGGTAGTCGCGTATCTACAGCACTAGGTCTTGAGATCGATCCAGCGGTGCTGAAGGGGTCTGCCCACCAGTCAACCGATCAACCAGTGGCGAAACCTGTGGATGTATAGGCCATCAATTTTTCGGCAGAATCTGCATCGCCAATAAAATTTTCAACATTGATAAACCTTAGCCAGAAAACTAAGGTTTATCAATGCTGGAAATGCGTTTAGAGAGAACACTTTGAGGGATCTTTGTAGGCCCAGTTGAAGCGAAGTTTCGGCTAGGTGCAATTCGCAGAGCTTGAGGGCTAAAATGACGTAAATACGTTGGAGAGATAACTTCTTTATAAGTGAAAATTAATTTTTATAAATTATATTGACGTCTGAATAGTAAGTTCCAGAAAGGTTTCAGGCTAATTGCACCTCACCGTAGCCTCGCCTCAATTACCCCAACAAGAAACTTCTCAGAATTTGAATAAGTATCATTTACCTCAAGCCTGCTGGAATAATTGATGCCGACGAAGGAATGTCTCTATTAAAAAGAGTTCAGGCCGCTTTAGATTCAGGCATTACTGGATTTCATTTAGATTGCTCAGACGTGAATTCAATTGATGAGCAAGAGCTGGGGCATTTGCTCCAAGCGTTTAAGCTGATAACAGAAGCTCAAGGCAGGCTCTTGATATTTTCGATTAATGAGTCAGTCCATTCATTCCTCGCTGAGCGGGGACTAGACCTCATTTTTGAGACTTATCCTTGATGGCAAAAGCTTTAACTCTGGGTAAAGCTCATGCTTGCGCTCAAGGTCTGCGATCGCCTGTTCTGGTGAGTAGCCCTGCCCATAGTAAACCATCCAGTGAAAATGCGCCTGCATCAGTCATAGCTGCCGATCTGATTGAGGATGGTCGAGCCTCTGATCCGCTTCTTGAATGCTTTTTCGCGGTCTATGACTGCATTTGCTCCACTTCTTTTTGCGATAGTTATGAATGAAGGCGATCGCGGATCTCTTTAGCTCTTGACTATTTGGTTCTTACGTGAGGCGATTGAGTCCAAGACCCTTGCGCATACGCAAGCATCTTCTAGAGAGATCACCTCAAAACCTCGTCATACTGAAGCCTCAGAATTTTTCGATATTTCTCGATCAATTTCTTCTTGATTCTTTTCATAATATTCCCAGGATTGAACCAGGTCATCCTGGTTAAGATCTGGATGATATTTCAGGAGCTGTGCATCGTTCATATTGAGCTGCCTAAGGGCAACAAGTGTCCATACTGGAATCTGCGTATGATGAATTCGAGCGCACCCACCACAGATTCCTTTTGTCTTTATAATCATTAAGCTCTCCGAATTCTTAAACGCCTCAATCAATTTCGAAGTTATCTGCAATAAATTAAAAAATATTTAGATACTCAAAAGTAGTTAGGGGAAACATCTTCATAGATCAGGTGACAGTCCCAAGATCATTCGCTATCTGGTCAATTATAATTCTGACTAAATATCATGGTTTCAGTAGCAAGAGCTGGAGCCGTGCAGCCCAATTCACCACTCAGTAAATTGACTACCAAGCGATAGTGCATCAAGGAATGGTGGGCTGTGTAAAGTAGAGAGATATCTATTTTCAATCATGAACTATGGAATGTCTTTTGTGCGGTCATCCTAGCGCCCATAAACACGGTAAAGCCCCCAATGGTAGCCAACGCTATTACTGCCCTCAATGTAAGCACAGCCGTTTCAATACAACCGCAGCACAGCGAGCAGGTTTATCTGAGAGCGCCTAGAGTTGGCATGATATTGCGATTTATCCCACTATTCTTTGATGCACAATCGAAACGATAATGCGTAATATCAAGTGACTGGCTACGTTAAAACAAGCTTTTTTACGGTAAATGTAAGCTGGCTATTTCTGCTCAACGCTTTCAAGGAGATTGTGTTTGTCAAAGTCAAGCTTATAGCAGAGCTTCAGGATTAGCTCACGCTAAGGCGAGCTTGATTAATCCATTAAGTGCGTTCAAAGAGATCGAGACGATATTTTGGGTTGAGCTGACGTTCCAGATGTCGGATTTGATCTGGCACAAATTGCAGAAACGAATCATGTACTTCATTTCCTGTCAAAGGATAGCCTGGAGATCGCGGAAGCCAGTGAACCAAAAGTAAATGTCCCTTTGGCTCAAGCAGCTTAAACATTCGCTGCTGGGCAATGCACAGATCGTCATTGCACCAGTAGTAACCCACTTCAGAAACCAAAATCAGGTCAAATGTTTCATGAGGATACTCTTTGGGAAAGTTCATCAGCGCAAAACGAAGGTGCGGTAGCTGCTGACATCGCTCAATGGCCTGAGCTTGAGCAGTTTGAGAAACATCAATAGACAATACTGAGTCGCAGGCTAATGCTAACTTTTGAGTCAGAATGCCGATTGAGCCGCCAATTTCTAAAGCAGCGCGATAGCTATGCTTCGGCAATGCCGCAATTGTTGCTGTATACTTTTCGGCTTCATATTCGCTTGTTGCAAACTTCCACGGGTCTGGGTCAGCTTGATAAAGGGTGTCAAAGTAGCTAGGAGGTAGAGATTGTGAAGAACTCATGGTTTATGAATTTTCTTGTAGATAAATTTCCCAAGAATGGGCAAAATTACTCAGCATTTCTGGGGTGAGTCGAAAGCCCGTTGGATCGTCATCAATGAGATTGGTTATTTGAGAACGATAAGCGGCGATCGCCTGATGCTTTAGCGCTACCACTTCAGAAATATCTAAGCGCCACGAATGGTAAAAATCTTGATTGAGTAACTGTCGCTGCTCCAGATCCCAATCCCAAATGGGATACTCCATGACTTTCGGAGAAAGCATCGCCTGCTGGAGCCCAGCAGAGATAATTTGCCAAGCTGCGCGATGGTCTGGATGTGGATCAGCTCGCCAGGGCACAAAGACAACTTTGGGGTTTACTGACTTGAGATAGACGTGACACTCATTTACGACGGCAGGAAAGTCTGGTGATTCAGCGTTCGGGATTGCGCCATCAGGCAACTGCAAAAAAGTAATGTGAGATGGCTCAACCCCCAGCAACGCCATTGCAAAACGAGTTTCTGATTCCCGTACATCTCTTAGAGCGGTTGCAGGATATTGACGAGAGTTAGGATGAGACTGGGTTCCGTCGCTCACGACCAGTATGTTCACGGTGTAGCCCCGCGCCCTCAATAACCCAATCGCCCCCGCACATCCCAGGGTTTCATCATCAGGATGAGGCGCTACAACTAAGACAGGTTCAGTAGCAATCTCCCCAATGGAGTACAAAGGTAAATCTAGCGGTCGTGCCAGAGGTGAGTCGTTCATAGCGGGAAAGTTCATACCCAGTTTAGGAGTGTAGTGAAGGACATGAGAGTGCATTCTTGCCAACAGATTGAAGAGTGCTATCAAAGTTAGGCTGCCGTAAGTAAAGGCTTAAATCTCGAATAATGCGCTCCATTGGGTAGGGCGGCATCAGGCCACGAGTCCCAACGGAACGCTCACAGAGTTGAATGACATCCATGCAAATTTGCTCGATGGCGGTTCTGGCCATATTGACGTAGGTGACGAGGTGATCGCCGCTTAGACTTTGCTGACGGCAATCTCCCCCAAAGGTCGGCGCGTGATCTGCAATTAAATCAGCCGCTCCTTTGAGCCAAAGGTTGCCGCTTTCAATGGTGATCGCCATTTTTCCAATTCGGGCTTCTTGGTAAGGGTCGTTGGTGCGATTTAGATCGCGGAGATACTGACGGGTTGCGTCAAAAAGGGCATCTGCACCCCCAAGCTGGACTGCAGCAAAGCGAATAGCACCCGCCGATAGCCACGGCTGTCGATTGTAATCTTCTGGCCCCGCAATGATTGAACTAGCATCTAGCTCTACATTGCTGAAGTCCACCTTATAACTGGCGGTTGCTTTCATCCCAGGAGGCTGCCACCATTCTGGGTCATGCTGGGTCTTAACTTGCTCCATCGGGACAATGCACATTTGCCAACGGCCATCAGGTAACGCCCCATTCACAAAGGGTCGCTCTACATAGCCCGCGCCAGAGCAAAAGGTTTTGCTTCCCTGAAGCTGAAAGTGTCCACTACCCAGAGGAATAACCTTAACTCCGTCATTGGCTTCAGCGTTCCAAACCCCAAAGATTTTGTGCAGGTCGCGAGCATCACGGGCATAGCGCTCAATCTGCGATTGTGTGCCAAAAGTTTGAATAAGCTGAAGAGCATTGACATGTCCTTCAAAAATTCGTCCCACGGCTAAATTTCCCCGACCAATCTTTTTTAGCAGTAGCAGCATCTCATGGGTGCGACTGGCATCAATCCCCAAGCCAAGGCCACCCCACTCAGGCATCAAAGGGGAAGCCAACAGCCCTGCCTGAGCAATGCGCCCAAACTCTTGCATTGGGAAAGTCCCACTGTGGTCAACTGCTGACGCATTTGCTGCACAGTAGTCCGCAATTTCATCGGCACAAGCCAAACATTCAGCCAGCAATCGCTGCGTTGAGGCAGCCATAGATGAGGAACCGATGGAAAGCCTGCCCATCGACTTTACCCTTTCACTCTGCAGATTGTCAGTTACAGTGGTCATACGCAAAAATCTCCATGCTCAACATAATTAAAAGTGGGATAGCAAACAACTTCAGACTCAGACAACTTTTGGGGGCGAAGCTTTTGTAGGCGAACACTTAAATCTGCGATCGCCTGCTCCAGATTGACCAAAGGCCAGCGCTTTTGCCAAAGTCCATCCTGCTGCTGACGAGTCTCAACCCGTTCAAAAATCAAATCAAATGACTGAGGCTGAGCCAGCTCTGCCCATAGCCACTGGGCGCTAACACCTAATGTGGTGGCATAGTGGCTAACATCATTTGCACTATGTTGGTAGCCATTCAGGATACGTCGCCATAGGTCACGAAGATACTTTCGCGTTGTAAACCGTGTTTCAATAGCGTGAGCTGACTCCACTAAAAAAGCTTGCTGCTGTCCCAGTTTTTCCCACTCATTGAGCTGGGATGCAAATCCACAATCAATTCTTACCGTTTGACGAGCTGAAGTGGTGACCTGCACCAATGGACTATGGCGAAACCGAGCGCCCACTCTAAGCAGTGCCCGATAGAAGGCAACATCTTCCGGTGTTCTAACAGCAGGCATTCCACCCGCTTTTTTATACATTTGAGCTGTCACAGCCAAACTGGCGCCGTAGTGCTGGGCATGACGAGGCCAATGATCGTGAGGATTTACGTCCAAATAAGCCTCTAGCTCAACCATGAGTTGGTGATAGTAGTCTCCCCGCAGGTAGCGCATTTTGACCTGAGGGGTTAAGGCTTCGCAACTCGCGCTATCAGCAATAATTCTGCCCCCTACTGCGTCTACACCCTTTGATAGCTCTAAGAGCGTTGCAGCAAGCCAGGTAGGTGATACTTGTGTATCTCCATCGGTGGACGCAATAACGCCCTGTTTCCCATTTACCGTTGCAAAATTTATCTGAGCTAGACGATGATACGCTTCATCCATCAACATTTGCCGAACTCGGCCAATATAGGCTTCAGTGGGAGAAAGTAATCGCTCAATAACATGTAGTCTAAAATCTGGATGCTGATGGGCAAATTTATGGGCGATTACAGCGGAGTCGTCTGTACAGTTATTGAGAAGCAAAATTACTTCATACTGCTTATGGTCTAACCTCTGACCACGAAAATCGACCTGACATTCTAAAGCTCTTAAACAACTTTCTAACAGTTCAGCTTCATTTCGCGCAGGAACGACTACACATACTTTGCATTGACGCAAAGGAGGAGTTTGGACAAGAGAATGCTTTTCTATTTGCCTTAAAGAAGAAAAATCAGAATCAATATTTTTTAAGCAATTACTATTCATAAAATTTGTTTGAATTAAAATTTTTATCTATACTACGAACTATAAAAATTTAAAAGTCGAACAAAGAAAATTAATAATTTACTACACAGAAAAGTCGTAAATTTACACGGCAAAACAAAGTTTCCAATTAAATTTAATAAAAGAGTTGATTTAGCCTATATCAACAGTTTAAATATATTTTCATCATAGCTAAGCCGTATCTAAAATTTGAATCTACTAGAGGTACATTTCTCGCCGCTCTGCGGTGAATTTCTAGAGTTTTGCAATGCATAACGAAGTTCCACGAAGAAATCAGTTTCGATACCCCGTCCGCTTGCGGCGGGGTTCTTCATTGGCTGGTAAACCTATTTTTCTGTTTTCAGTTAATCAAACTAATTTACAATCAATATTATTGTTTTACTGTTTTAGTATTTAGATAGAGCATCAAATCTATATTGCAACAAGTAAGATCGCTTAAGGAAAGCCATAAAAAAATTATCCACTGCTACGGAATGTAAAAATTAACAAACTAAACCATAGCAATGGACAGCCTAAAGTCACTTAGTGCAAAAAGATTTTTCAAGAATTTAGAGATAGGTTGCACAAAGTTATTTCATAACAAAGTGAAAGCTGATGAGCTACTCAACTTGGTGTCTAATGCTCAAAAAATCTGCAAGAACTAGAGTGCTTTGTGATCAAATTGTGCCTCAGCTAGCATTACTCACGATAAGCGCTGGCATTTCCTACAGTCGAGCGAGAGTTATGAGCTCCAGTAGAAGCACCAATCAGCGATGCAGCCAGCCCTAGCAAAGAACCTATTGCAAATGACCAGCCTACCTTTGCTGCATTCCCCGCTATATCACGAGCCTGCTGTGATGTTACGTTCGGGATATTTCCAGGGAGCGAGGTTCCATTTTGTTGAGCCTGGTTAATCGCTTCTCCAGCATTAGACGCGATTAAGCCAAAAGCTCCTGTTACCCCGCTAGACAGTAACCAAGCGCTTATTGCAAGTGTAGTGGCCCAAAGAATTGCACCATTTAATAAAGCTGTGTTGCGATTTATTGGGCCGCTGGCGCGAGCTGTTACCCATCCGCCCACCAGCAGAGCAATAAATAAACTAATAATTGCTCCAATCCCTACCGCTGCAGCGACATTATCCGCATTGGAACGGGGCGCACCTGAACCAGAAATATTAGTGAGTCCAAGTGCTGCACTAAATGCGCTCAATACAAGCTGAATGCTTAAAGCGACAACTAATCCTGCAAAAATGGGTCCCCAACGCACCCGATCATGATACTCAATCACTCTGGTATCAACGGTAGAGCGCTCGACAGGTCTATCAGTGTACGCCATTGTCTATTAACCCTCAATTGTAAACAAATGTATTCAATTAACCAAATTTAAGAGCTTAAAAAAAGAAAATTCTAAGCTCCAACTTGTTTTTACAATATGCTCTAAAAAAGTTGTTGATATCTATCATTAGAAAGAGAAGATTGTGCATCAAAGAATAGTGGAATAAATCGCAATATCATGCCAACTCCAGGCGCTCTCAGATAAACCTGCTCGCTGTGCTGCGGTTGTATTGAAACGACTGTGCTGCCAAATCCAATTGAAATAACTCACGACCAATCGAGTGGTCACCTTCGTTTGCTCCCACACCTTGCCAAACTTATTCTGCCGCCGATGCCACTTACCTGTCTGTTGCCTGACGATGCCATTGGTGCGCTCCAATCTCTGTGTCTTGTCTTTGCCGATGTAGTGGAGAATTTCAGGGGGCAGCAACCGTTCGTAGCCACCCCAATCATCGCTGTTCCAGTGCTTGCAATCGGTTTTGCCTTCCGTACTCACAATCAAGTCCCCAATCAGTTTATCGGTATGTTTTCCGACTCGCGCCGCTAAGATCAATCCACTGCAACTGGCTAAACTCAACCCAATCCAACAGTCACCTACTTCTAATTCACCTGGGAAACATTGCTTCTGTTTTTTGCACAAAGGTACTGTATTACAGTTTTAGTTTAAGAAACATTTCTCTATGCCGTTCGTTTCTCAATTTCTAAAGCTAAAATTTTTGCTTCAAGAAAAAGAAGATTATTTTCTAGAAACCTAACCCGATCTAGAAGTTTTTGATTATCCATGATGCACTCACAAAGACATTCACTCAAAGTAACAAGAGAAGTCGTAAACGCCAATGCTGGATCTAAGTCTTGCATGGGCAGCATTACATCTTCAAACTCAGTGTATTTCTTCATACCCCATAGTTTTCCTTTTGTTTAATGCTTAACTTCCACCCCAAACAGAACAAAAGCTTGAAGTAAGCCCTGCATCCCATCACTCTATGATCAAAACCAAGATTAGCGTAAAGTATTTATCAAGCTAGCTTACAAGCAAAAGCTCGTAACATCCCTCTATATTACACCTTAATTCACTAAAGTAAAGTCTGGACGGGACATTAATCCCATAATAGTGTTACATTCCTCTATGAGCTATCTGTGGTGCTGATTTAGATAAGACTCGCGGGAACTCTCGTCATAGAGAAATCTTTCAGCAGAGTCAAAAATTCTTTGAGCTTTACATCAGGAGTGGCAAAATAGCAGTGGTATCAAGCAATTCCTGGTCTAATTTGAACTTCAGCATAGAGGATGCAATTGAGCGGCACCCCCTAATCGTAGGGCCAGCAACCCCTTTGCTAGAGGTGATCGCCATGATCAGCCAAAATCATCATCAATCTTGTTTGCTCATGGAGGATGCAACTGTCGCAGAGCATCCTAGCAAAGATGTTCGTGCTAGCTGTGTTTTGGTCATGGAAAACCAGACGCTACTGGGTATTTTAACGGAACGAGATGTCGTGCAGCTTACCGCTAATGCCATTAATTTTGCCCAGGTAACGGTTGCAGATGTAATGACCCATCCCGTCATCGCCCTGCCCCAGCAATTAGTGAAAGATATTTTTGCAGCGCTGTTTTTATTCCGTCGCTATCGTATTCGCCACTTACCCATCGTTGACGAGGATGGGCAGTTAGTGGGGGTACTCTCCCACGAGAGCATCCGCCAAATTTTAAATCCAGTGTATCTCCTGAGGCTTCGCCGCGTTTCGGAAGTCATGACCACTGAAGTGATTCAGGCATCCCCCCTATCCACCTTGCTATCCATCGCTCAATTAATGGCTGAGCACCGCGTGAGTTGTATTGTCATTACGCAATCCGATGGAGAAGAAACCAATCAGCCCATTGGCATTGTCACTGAACGAGATATGGTGCAGTTTCAGGCCTTTGGCATTGATTTACGCAATACTCTGGCCCAGACCGTCATGAGTACGCCTCTCTTTCTGCTGAGTCCTGAAGACACGCTCTGGATTGCCCATCAAGAAATGCAGCGAAGACGAGTTGGACGCTTAGTCGTGTCGTGGAATTGGGGTCGAGAGATCGGGATAGTAACGCAAACTAGCTTACTTCGTGTCTTCGACCCGATGGAAATGTATTACATCATTGAGAGCCTTCAGCAAACTATTCAGCAGTTAGAAACAAAACACTCACTTACAGTGCATCCGACACACCCCCAACCCAGTCCAAAAAGCCAGCGAACCAGAATTCCCTATTTTCCCAAGACCTCCTGGCATTTAGAACAGGGTCAGGCTCATGAAAATCTAGTGGCCTTCATCGAGGATATTTATCGAGAGGTAATCCGTAGGATCGACGGCCAAACTCTCACCATTGAGCAGCGGCGATCGCTCTTATCCTCCTTGGCTCCTATGCTTGAAAAACTGGGTGGTCAAGTCAACTTAAATTTAGAGCCTCTAGATTTAGAGAATTTAGGATGATAGTTAGGTTGGGCGTCTTGAATGCAGTGGAGTAGGATAGTTGCATTAGACATTTAACTACAGCAGCGATGACAGGACAGGGTGAAAAAGACCTATTAGCATGGGAACGGCTAGAGCAAGGGCGGCAAGCAAAAGCGGCACAAGGCGGCTATGTGGGGTATGGTTCGCCAGCGTTCGGGCAACAATCTGTAGAAGGGGAACTTGTCGAAAACCCCGATGAATGCCAAGTCATTGAGCTAATTCGCCGTCATCATAAGTCAGGAAAGTCCTTACAGAAAATTGCAGATTGGCTCAATAGAGAGGGCTATTGCACCAAACGAGGTCAACCTTGGCAACGCATTTCTGTCAAAAGAGTTTTAGATCGGCTTTACGGAAAACCATCTAGAGTTGGCGCAGTCTGCGCTAGGGAGGGACATCATCTTAATCCATTGGAGCTGGCGAAAAACGTTCAGTCTACGCAGTGCTCTGAAACACCGATTACCCCCAAGTCCTAGACGATGGCTAACCGGACTGAATGGCGTGACCCAAGAACCATCTGGGACTGAGATCAGTCGGTTCGAGGATTTTGAACAGAGGCAAGGAATTAAAGTCATACCCAGCGAAGGAAGCAGAAGAGCATAGACAAGGCTGATTAAAATAGGCTGTTGAGCAACGAATGGAGCCATCAGCGCATGAGTCACCCCGTAGCCGAAATCAGTTCTGAGCGAGTTGATGATATTCCAGGCATGGCCAGGGCGATAGATGGCCTCAGTCCCATGCATGGCAAAGAACAACAGCTCGTCAATGTCCTGGGTTGCCAGTGGCAGCGAGATTGTCACACCATTGCTGTAGTAATTGTCGCGGAATCGACTCGTATGGGCAAAAACCTGAAGTACATTTGCCGTCAGTCGATATAGCCTGAGCTTTTCGGCAGCACGACTCAGCGCGTGGCGATCGCCTCCTTCAGCTCATGCAACTCCGTCACAGGTTGCCCAAAAGAGCGAGACAACGACGCTGTACTGTTGCTTGGCCCACGTTGGATCTGCATCCCTGAGCTGAAGGGCTGTGGTGACGCCCCAAGACTGCGAAAAAGGCATGATTTTAATTCAGGTGGGTCAGCCCGATCTCCGCTGGCAGGGTAGTGATGCAGCCGAAGAAATTGCGCGACTCTTGCCGTTGGGTCGGCCCTTCCTGGATGCCTATCGAGCGATTCCTGGGCTAAAGGGGCTGGGCGATCGCACCTATGCTCAGGTGCGCGATCATCGGTATGACTGGTTTGGTGGGCGTTCGCAAACCTACCAAACGCAATACCCACAAACATCCTGTCCAACTTGTGAGGCGGGTCTTTCTTGAGATCTAGGTTTAACCAGATAGCCGTAGATTGATCTGAGGCGCTATCGTTGCGGGTGAAGGATATCGATTTTGCTCAGTCTCAGATTGTTGTACGCGATGGCAAGGGTGGCAACAGTCGGATCACGATGCTCCCCTTAAGTCTGGGCGATCGCCTGAAAGACCATCTTCACTCCACGCGACTGCAACACCAACGGGATTTAGCCAAAGGTTACGGTTCGGTTTATCTGCCCTACGCTCTAGAGCGCAAGTACCCTAACTCTGAGCGGCAATGGGTATGGAGTATGTTTTTCCTGCCGAGCGGATCTCTAAAGACCCGCGCAGTGAGGTTGTTCGTCGTCATCATTTGGATGAAAGCGGCGTTCAGAAGGCCGTTAAGCTGGCCGGACGGTTGGCCAACATTGATAAGCGCGTGAGCTGTCATACCTTTCGCCATAGCTTTGCCACCCAGCTTTTGCAAAACCACTACGATATCCGCACGGTTCAAGAACTCTTGGGGCACAAGGATGTCAAAACCACGATGATTTACAACCATCAACCATGTGTTGAGCAAAGAAGGGCGTGGTGTTCGCAGTCCTCTGGATGCTTGTGCCTGATCGGCGGCTTTTGTGCGATGGGGGCGGCGGTAGGATTGGATACCTGGAATGAGGTGGACTCTAGCGAACTCTAGCGAACAGGGGTGGAGAGAATGGGGCAGAAGAGCGATCGCTCGGATGAGGCTTGTCGGGGATGGGGGTCTGTTCGATGGCTTGGGCTGGCTTTACGGATGGGTAGCAGAGGCGAGTGTCGCCAAAACAGGATTTGTTGAGGAGGACTGGGAGTAGAAAGGCGGGGCAGGACAAGACCTCTCGTTGCTTAACCGAACAGTCTTAGATCCAGAAGGAGCAGATCCAGCAACTACTCGCCTCTACCAAGACCATCAATTGAGTATTTTTACTTATCATAAAAATTTCTCTATGGCAATTTTTATTAAAATTATGTTATATTAATTTACATAAATTCATAAAACAAGACACAAACACTCTATGGATATTCGCCATCAGTTACCTCTGGAGCAGCAGTTTGAGCTTCGAGTCTTTGAAGGTCAGGTTCGACAGCTTTCCCAGGAAGAAGCTCATGAATTGCTAATTCAGTTGCGTGAAGAGATGCTCTATCAAACAACGGCCTTTCGTGAAATTCTGAAGGAAGCCTGGGGTATCGACAAAAATGTTGATGTCACTCTTAACCTGCTCGCCAACGGTTAATCTCTGACTCAACGTTAAGCTCTAACAGATTGGGATACATCCATGTTCAATGACCAAGCTATGTCAGACAATTCCACAGGGTTTGCAGTTGTCTTTTTGCTGTTGGGGGCCCCTCATATTTACAGCTTTTTACGGAAGCGGTCGAACCGAAAGGCTACTTTTGGAATGCCCAAAAACACAGGTTGGTTAATCACAATGATGGCAGGTGCCTTGGTGCTTTTAGCTGTTTAGGATGTTTCATCTTCTTAAGATTTGTACCGATTGGACTTTCTATTTTCCAAAGGGTTTTACATCCATAACGTCCGAGACTTTTGTCAAATTTTCTTTTCAAGATTGAATCAAAAAATTAATCTGCCCTTCCAATTAGATCAATAGGTTGGGTGGGAAAAATTTCAGGAGATTATTATGTTAAGTAAATTCAAGAATTCGCCCCTTTCTCTTTTCGCGAAATCCGGTTTGACTATCGTAACTTTTCTACTCTTGATCTGCTTTTTCTAAGTCGATAGTGAATGTGCACCTACTAAATTTGATATTGCAAAACTTTAATCAAGAACCCCTCTGCAAGCAGACGGGGTATGGAAGCGGGTTTGCTACCGAATCCAAGGATTCGGATTGCAAGCTTGATGTTTCGCCCCAGAGCGGAGGGGAATCTAACCCATACTCGATTGAACTGCTGCTTGAGAATTTCGGTACCCACATTCCCCAGGTCACAGAAGTAATTTTGAAATTATGCCTGAAATCCTTAATGAGAGCGGCTTATCGAACAATGGAGGATTTGAATGGGATTTACAGTTATTCTCAATAGAGGATGATAACTGAGAATTCGAGGCAAATAGATCGCTGTAAGCGTTGATGCTGCGTGAAAAATATTTTTGGCCGCTTCCAAACTACGGAATATGGGAAATAAATGGCCAAGTCGTGTGACATAAGTCACTGACCGCCCTGCTTAGAAAACTATGCTTAGATTACTGAGGTTACGTTCAAGGACATGGGCATGAAAATCAACGACCCTAACATCAATGCTGATGCTGAGCTTAGTGATCAGCAATTAGAAGCAATATGTGGAGGTGCCGATGGCATCCAAGCGCTAATAACTGTTGCACATCTTAAAGCCGATGATGCTAATCATCAGCTCTCTTCAACGGTAGTACAAAAGTCCAAACAAGTCTCCCAAGGAATTCTCCAGAACATAAGGGGGTAGCAGCGTAAAGCAGGATATATTTAGGCTCCCCAGGAATTCGCGTGGTGGAGGACTACATGTAGTGTTCCACCACGCGAATTCCTGGGGAGCCTAAAAGTTGGCACTCTACGATACTGCCTTTGTTCTATCTGTTACCCCCATCTGTAGATGATCGCTTACAGATGGGGACAACGGCAAAGCCCATCGGACTTAGATAACCTTTGCATCTCACCGACAACTGTTACATGTTCCGGTGCAGCGACGGGTTAGACTCACGGCGCATTCTACTGTTGTGAATAAATTGACTTATACCCTCAACTAGCTCAGGTACAACTGGCAGCGTTGGATCAGAATAGGAAGCATTTTGCTGTTCAGGGTCTAATGGAACAGCTTTTAACACGTGATTCATCCTCTCAATGATTCTAAGCTCCGCATCCGGCTTAGCCCTCTTCAGGTCTTGCGCCTCCTTTACAGACACTTGGATATCCGTTGTGCCTTGAACAATTAGAACAGGGACAGTGAGACGCCTAATCTCTTGGGCAGGGGTATAGCGAAACCAGGAAATGAGGTAGGGTTGGATGCTCGATCTGTAGAGCGCGCTGAGTTCTGGTGGAATAGAGGTCACTCTCTTCCCTTGCTCCAGAGCAGCAAGAATCTGCTCATTCTGTTGCCATAATGCATCTGGCAATCTAGGTCGCAGTTGATCTCGTAAAATTTGTGATGCAGTTTGGGCAATTCCGGCGATTGATACAAAAGCATCTGCTCCGGTTTTTTGGGTTGCCAGCATTCCAATCAGAGAGCCTTCGCTGTGACCAATTACGGTGATGCTTGAGAAACGAGAATCTGCCTGCAATTGCTGAATCCAAAGTGCAGCATCTTCAACATAGGTATCGAATCTCAAATCAGCTTCTTCAGGCCCTGCGGCTGCGCTTTCTCCAATCCCGCGCTTGTCATATCGGATCGAGGCAACGCCATGACCCGCTAATCCTTCAGCGAGGAGTTTGAGGCTATTATTTTGCCCAGCTAGAGAACTGTTTCCATTGCGATCAGTTGGGCCTGAACCCGCAATGATCAGCACCACTGGCTCTGGCACATTAGACGCTGGAATAATCTGTGTACCACGGAGCGTGCCTGTTAACGTTGTAATGTGAACCTCGACAGGTGTTGAGGCTTGTGTCGTGTAATCCATAGATAGCAGCGATAAAGGTAGAACGATAAGACGGGCAACCAGACTGACAGAGCGGCGAGAATTGGAAGACATGGCATGGGATGATCTATGTCGAATCCGTCAGATATTCTAATTTGATGAGACAAGAGAGTCTAACATCATCGCATCAGCAGACGGCGATGCATTGTAACCCTGATGATAACGTCTCGCTCCCTTCCACTCCTTGAAGTAGTCATAACCATTCCAGAGGGTGCACCAAACACGCTTGAAGAGGAGATCGCCCAACCCAAACCACAAACTCCCAGCCACAACACTGAAAGCAGCACACACCTGCACTCCTCAAGCCCTCACCACCAACAGCTCATCCCAAGCCGTCGTCCATCGCTGCGATCGCCTCTTCTGCTTCACCCCCCATTCCTTCGCCAGCCCTGCTGCTGCATACTGCACCGTCTTAGCTCCGAATTGACGATTGAGATTATCGAGGGTCTGCATCAACAATTTTGAGCGCTCAGTATCTCGTTGCTCAAACAAATTCCCCTGCACCAGCCTCTCTGGCTGAAGCTCTAACAGCACCCCCCCCGCTTTGCTAAAGGAATGACCAGGGCGATAGATGGCCTCAGCCCCATGCATGGCAAAGAACAACAGCTCGCCAGTGTCCTGGGTTGCCACAGACAGAGGAATTGTCACCCCGTTACTGAAATAGTTGTCGCGGAATCGGCTCGTATGGACAAAAACCTGAAGCATATTTGCAGTCAGGCGATACAGTCTGAGCTTTTCGGCCGCGCGGCTCAAGTGCGTGGCGATCAGTGACCCTTGCACAGCAATTGCTTTGGCTTAGCGGTCTGACATTAACTTTGCATATAGCAATTCAAAATCACTTGTACAATAGCACTCTTGTTGTAAATGGTGATCAGAACGCTTTGGTTTACGAGTCTAATAGGATTGCTATAGTTCTGTAAGCTTTATCCCATATGATATAAGAGCTAGGATGGAAAACTAAAAGCCGATCAGCTTACATAATTACTGAGACGACTCTTACCTGAAGACACGAACTTCAAGATTTAATCAGCCAGGCATTTTAAGACCCCTGGCTGATTAAATCAATCACAGGCTCAGAAATTTCCTTAACTATTGAACATCTCGCAAAGAATTGTGTTCCGACATGTCAGCACCTATTATACTTCTTTGAATTGACATGTATTCATGCAGATAAAATTAAAAAAAATAATATAGATTTTATGAATAAATAACTCATCAATAAAATTAAATTCAGTACAAAAAAGAAGATTATTGTTATTTGGATATTTTTAATAGTTAGCACAAATCCTTGTCTCATATAAGATATAACTCTTGGAGATGTCTTCTATATGGATTTAACTCGATTTTGCTTTCCTCGTTCAAATTCGGTTTATTTAGGTAAACCTATTAACGCTTATCTAAAAGAAAAAGCGATTTGGCAAATAATTTATTTAAGCACACTCCTAACTTCAAAGTGGCTTAGGTTTAGAGGTGACTATCCACAATATAACCTTATTAATTTATCAGTCAAGAAACTGGCTATCTTCTTAGGAATACCGCAAGAAACTTCTCAGCATCTCCAATATCATGTTTTAAGATATTATCTTATTGAGGCTATGATTGTCAGAAATGCTGATAAGCTTGTAGACCCAGCTTTCTTCTTTCCATTTTCTTTTTCAAATCTCAAAAATGATTTAATTAATCATTCTGAGCATGGTTCAAAAATTATCTTAATCAATCATATTGCAGGTTTTACATTATTAATTAATCTTATTGTTGCTGTTGCTTTGAATTCAATGAATCAGGATATCTTGATCTTGTATGGAATAGCAAATATTGATTTAATCAATAAAATTAAGTCTAATTGGATTCAATCATCTAAATTGCATTTCGTTTTAGGCGATCGCAATGGATTGATTAGCTTAAAATCTTACCTTCGTCATGGGGCTTGGTTGATTGCACTAATTGACATACCACAAGACTTAGGGGCTCAAGAATGCCAACCCATTATGTTTATCCGTGATCAGCTTTACTTCAAAACAGGAATCTTACGATTATCAGCAGCATTCAATTTACCTATACTTTCAATTGTTCATTATCTAGATTCATTTGGAATAGTTTATAAACTTTGTCCAATCATTAGAGTTGATAAATTTGATCTTCAGTGTTCAGAAAAACAGAAACAGATACTTGAATCCTTATTTGCCCCCATAGCTGAGGTTATAAGCAAATATCCAGAGCAATGGTTTTTATGGCATAAGGTCTCTACGACATAAATATAAAATGCTAGGATTTGTAAATGTCAGTTAATATCTATGAAATAACAAAGAAACAACGTCAATCAAAAATTGGCCTAGCCAGCATTGAAGATTTTGAGTTGGGCAACAGCAATCATGAAAATATTCAAATTATTTTAGAAAATCCAAATATCAGTCTTTATTGTCTTGACTTTAATCAAAATATAGCTGTATTTGTAGAAACACCTCCAGTCGTTAACTTCTCTCAAGCTTCTTTTTTCTATGCAACTCAATTTGAGAAGGCTATACGGGTTTTAACGCTTCCTTTTGAAGAGATGATTCGTTTAGCACAGGCAGTCAATTTTGAAGATAAGAATTTAATTTTAATTCATTCAGTGGGTCGAGCAGGATCAACCTTAGCTAGCCAAATCTTTGCTCAAATAGAGAACATCGTAAACATCTCGGAACCTGATGCTTTAACCGCACTTGTCGCTGCACGGCATTATCAACTAAGCTCTGATTCCTATCTGTTAGATTTACTACAAGCCTCTGTGCGCCTTCTTTGCAAGACAAACACGCCAAAGGCTTGGGTTATTAAAGGGAGAAGTTTTACTTTAGAACTAGGAGATTTCTTTTATCAAGTATTTCCGAGATCAAAAAACATCTTTTTATACCGTGACGCTGAATCTTGGCTAAGATCTGCAATTGCTGCTTTTAGCAATGATGCAGAAAAAACACTTGATGAACGTTATATATGGGAAAGAAAAGTGCGTCAGTCTCTTACTCCTTTAGTGCCATTAATTGCAAAGTATGATAACGACAAACATCTTTCATTTGTCAATATCTTATTCTTGATGTGGCAATCTATTATCGAGCAATATATATATTTACAGAATACTGGTATCGATATGTTAGCTATTCCTTATGATTGCTGGCTGAGCGATCCTTACAGTACTTCAATAGCAATGTTGACTCACTGTGAACTAGAAGCACCAGAGAAAGCAAGAATTCAATCAGTCCTAGTAGCAGATTCTCAAGCAGGAACAGCACTTTCTCAGCAAACTATTAAACAAAAAAATGTCTCATCTCAAATCAGTGAACTAGAAACAATTAAGTTCCTCTTTTCAGATATTGCCGAGCCTTTGTTAAGTAAAATTAATAATAAAAACATGGGACGCGACAATGCAGGATTGTGTTAAGTAATTTATTTTCCTAATGGGTTCAATATTTCCCCCCAACTTTTAGGTCAAAGTTCAATACTTCTGCGCAGCTCCTTCCAGATCTGGTGATGAAGGTAAAATCTAGTACAGCTTGGCATAAGTAGGCTTATCATCTAGAGTCCTAGATGTCGGGCATCATGCTTATGGCCGCTAACGAATAGCTGCTTAACTTACGCTGCGCTGTACTGGGCGATCGCCCAGTACAGCGCGGCTATCCTCCAGTAGAATGACTGAGGCGAGAATGGGCGATCGCGTCATCAGGGTT
>JAKRSB010000029.1 GCA_022402525.1 Thermosynechococcaceae cyanobacterium MS004 | reverse complement strand
CAGTTGAGTGGTGGGGGTCAACGGGCGATTGGGCGGCTCCGGTGCTGGGGAAGGCAACGGTTGGATGGTCTTAACGTTCACAAGCGCTTCAAGTTCAGCCACGGTCGGGTTTGAATTTGACGGGTTGCCCAGACGATTCTCCGTCGACAGCAGTGGGGCAGCAAGGGCGTCGATGGAGACAGGTTGCGCCTTGAGGGGATGGGCGGTGAGTTCGACAGCGGCGAGTCCCATGCTTAAGCCTCCTAGGTAGTGCCAAAACGGTGCAAGGGTCATGAAGAAGGATCGGTCGCGTCTAGTTAAGGAGGTAGGGCTGCGGGTCGAGGGGCGATCGCCGTTGCTGAATCCCCACACCGACGGAAGATTGCAGCGCATACAGAGCGGCATATCGCCCCCCCAAGGCCAGCAGTTGACGATGGGTGCCCTGCTCTAGAAGCTGACCGTTTTCGAGGTACAGAATGAGGTCTGCCTGTTCGATGGCCTTGAGATTGTGGGAAATCAAGAAGGTGGTGCAGCCTTGGGTCAGGCGGGTGAGGGCTTCATTCACCTCATGCTCGTTTTCTTGGTCAAGTCCCGTGGTGGGTTCGTCCAAAATCACGATGGGCGATCGCCGCACGGCGGCACGGGCGATCGCAATGCGCTGGCGCTGACCGCCGGAGAGGGTGGCACCGCGCTCTCCCAAGATGGTGTCGTAGCCCTGGGGTAAGGCTTGGATGAAGTCGTGGGCGTTGGCGAGACGGGCGGCAGCTTCGATTTCGGCATCGGTGGCTGCTAAGCAACCGTAGGAAATGTTGTCTCGCACGCTGACGGCAAACAGCACGCTCTCTTGCAGCACTATGCTGATCTGCTGCCGCAGAGAGTCTAGGGTATATTCCCGCAGGTCGTGCCCGTCGATTAAAATTTGGCCTTCGAGGGGGTCGTAAAATCGCAGCAGTAGGCTAACCAGGCTCGACTTACCGCCGCCCGATGGCCCCACCAAAGCCACCTGCTGACCGGGCTGGACGGTAAAGCTAATTTTGCGAAGCGTGGCGGCGGCTCCTGCGTCATAGGCAAAGCTCACGTTGTTAAAATGAACTTTGCCCTCAAAGGAAGGCGCTGGCCTTGCGCCTCGCAGGTCGCGGATGGTGGGGACGGTATCTAATAAGTCCACAATGCGCTCACCGGAGGCGGTGGCCTTAGCAATTTGCGCCGTATATTTAGCGAGCTGCCGTAGGGGCTTAAAGGCGGTTTTGAGGTAGGTAATAAATACCAGCAAGTCACCAGGGGTGACGGCATTTTGCATCACCAACTGCACGCCGCGCCACAGAATGAGGGAAGTGGCGATCGCCACCAAGATCTCCACGGTGCGCTCCAATCCCGCCGAGAGCTTTTGAGTCTGGGCACCTTCTTTGAGGCTCTTTTTGTTCTGCTTGGCAAAGGCACCCTCTAGCATGGTTTGCAAGGAGAGGGTCTGCACCACTTTGATAGCGCCAATGGCTTCTGCCGCCTTAGCCGCCATTGCGCCTTCACGCTTGCGCTGGGTGCGCGCCACGGTCTGGATCCGCCGGGTGGTGTACAGCGACACCAGAATAAACAACGGGAAGACGGCGATCGCAATCAGGGCTAGCTCTAGGTTCATCCAGAGCATCACCCCCAGCATCCCAAACAGGGTGAGGAGATTGGTGATGAGGGGCAGAGCGGCCGTTACGGTGGCCTCCCGTAGTCGCTCAATATCGTAGGTGACGCGGGTAATCAGGTCGCCACTTTTAGCTTTACTGTGAAAGGCTAAGGGCAGCCGCTGGAGGTGACTGTACAAATTCCCTCGAATTTCGGTCATGACATGGGTGGCGGCGATCGCCATCCCCACGGTGCTGAAGTAGGCCATTGCCCCCCGTAAAATCGCCACCGCCACCAGCCCCAGGCAGAGCAAAGACAGCAGCGTTACGGCAGAGAGCTGTCCCAACACCGGAACCGGAGCAGGCTGAAACCCTTTGAGCAAAATGTTGTCAAACATGAACTTGAGAGGCCAGGGCTCCAGCAGCCGCAGGGCTGTCTCTAACAGCAGCGCCACGCAAGACAAAATCAGCAGACCGCCCTGCTTTTGAATTTGTGGCCAAAAGCGACGGATAAGACGGCTTAGACCAGGCAGCGTTTCTTTGAGCTTTTTGGGACGGTGACCCATGATGGTACTCTCAGCGACTAAGCAACGAAGCAACTCAAAAACGAAGAAACTAAACGGATGGGCTGTAGCGATCGCTCAGGTAGCGATTAATGCGGCGATCGGCGGCGATCAGCCACTGCTCTAGCCACTGGGGGCGCTGCCCAAAGCTCAGTCGGCGCACAAAGGGGCGTAGATATCCCTGATGGCGGCGCTGCCCCAAACGGCGATAGCGCTTTTGAAAGTATTTATCTTCCGTGACGTTCCACTTTTTGCGGAAATGCTCTAGGCTGGCGAGTTCCCAAGCGTCACTCCAGCGCAGCATAAAAAAGGGCAAGTCAGACCATTCCAGTCCTCCAGGCACGTAGGTCACCACAGAGGCAGGCTCGCAGTAAATTTTGCCACCCGCGTTCGCCACCGCCATGCAAAAGTCGATATGCTCACGGGTGCTGAGCAGGGCTTCGTCGAGCAGGCCAATGTGGTTAAAAATATCGGTGCGCACGAGCATACAGTGAAACTCCGCAAACTCGCACTGCTGCCGCTGGAGCTGATCCTGTACTTCCGCCACAGGGCGATTTACAAAGTAGTGTTTTTCGTGGACGCGCCGCTTGGTTTTGGTTTTCCCCGGCTTTTGAAAGGTTTCGATATGCGCCTCACCGCCTGCTAAGTGGATGGTTTGGTGGAGCGGCTGACCAATGCAGGTGAGGGGACAAACCACGGCAGCATCCGTTCCTTGCGCACACTGCAACAGTTGGTTCAGCCAGCCCGATGTCACCGCGATATCATTGTCAACAAAGACGACATAGGGCGTTTTGACCTGGACGATCGCCAAATTTCGTGCCTGGTTAGGGGACAGATACTGCTCTGTGCGGATGAGCGTAAAACCCTTGACTTGAGACTGCTCTGTTAGATAACGCTGGACATTTACTGGGGAATTACCATCTATATAAATCAGATCAAAGGGCGTATCTGTGTGGGCATAGATGCTGTCGAGAGACTCGCGGCTGTAGCTAAACCGCTCCCGTGGTGAAACCACAAGGGTCACTTGAGGAGAATTCATAGAGATAACCTCCGAAATAACGCTGAATGGTAAAGATTGCGGATTAAATCAATGGGCGAGCAATTCAATGGGTGAGCAATGGTGCACCTTGCATGCCCTCATCCCCTAGCCCCTTCTCCCTGGGGAGAAGGGGAATTAGACTCTTGCTCCCTCTCCCTAGGGAGAGGGTTGGGGTGAGGGGCAGACGGGTAGGGCATTAAATTAGCTCACACACTCAAAATCACGAATGGAGGGAACCACGCCATTACAAGGCTGATCAAGAATTGAGGGGTTTAGTACCCGTTCGTAGACCTGTTGCCAGTTTCGTTGCTCTACTGCTGGGGCAAGTTGCTGCGTGACTTTTTGGTAGGCGGCTTGGCCGAGGATTTGGCGCAGCTCTGGAGACTGTGCAAGCTGCAAAATAGCCTCTGCAAGGCGCTCGGCATCCATTGGCGGCACCAGCAGCCCGTCGATGCCGTGGTCTAAAATATCGCCGATCGCATCTACGGTGGTGCCAATGATGGCCCGTTGCGCCAGCATGGCTTCTAGCATGGCGTTGGGGCAGCCATCATGGAGCGACGGAATCGCAAAAATATCCAAGTGCGGCAGGTAAGATAGCGCAGTGTCGTGATCCACTAGCCCTGTGACGACCAGGCGATCGCCCAGTCCACTTGCTTCCATTTGCTGTAGCCAGTAGTCCTTCTCGCGCAGAGCGTAGTCCCCCACAAATAGCAGGGTAAATTCGAGCTTATCTTGGAGCGATCGACAGGCTTCGAGCAGGTACTCAATGCCTTTTTTGTCTCGAAAGCGCCCCACGGAGCCAATGACCACGCCGCGTAACTGTTCCGTTAGCGCTGGGGTAGGTAATTCCGTAAAGTCAATGGGCACAATGGAGTTCCAAAAGACCGAGGAGCGATGGGTAACGGCGGGGGTCAACACCTGAGCGCGGGTCTGAAGATCTTGGCTAACGTAGGTCGTCCAGTCAGAATTTTCTAGCGTCCAGATGAGTTGACTGTGAAGTTTTGCCCCAAAAATATGTTTGTGCAGGTCGCTGCCGCGAATACTGCTGATGACGGGAACGCCCTGCTCTTTGGCGAGGAGCGTGGTTAAAAATCCAGTTTCGCTGATGAAAAAACTATGGAATAGGTCGAATTGATATTGATTGTGCAGGCGCTTCATTTGCGCATAAATATCGCTCAAGAAGTCCTGCACAATCGGAGCGCTGGAGCGAACGGGTGGCATAATGCGATGCACCCAAATTCCCGAATATTGTTCGGTATTGCTCCCCACGCTGGGCTGAACTACCCCCCCAACTTTACGCAGCTTTGAGTGAAACACTGCGACATGAACTTCATAGCCCAGCGCTGACAGCATTTTGGCAATGCGCTGGACTGATTCTCCTACACCGCCCACATCGGGCGGGTATTCCAGGGTGGTCAAACAAACTTTGAGCGTCATAGTAAATGATCCTTAAAAATTTTTGTGCGGTAATGGACGATGGTTGAAGCGAGTGACGGTTCATCATGGGCAGAGTGTTTGCCTGCTATGAACCCTGGTCTAAATCCCCTCCTGGGAGGGGTAGGGGTGGGTTCGTCATGGCGCTACTGACTAACCCACCCCGCCCTACGGGCACCCCTCCGAGGAGGGGATAAAAACTCTGCCTCTGGCTGAGCTGTTTCAAACCTTCTCTAAGCCGCTTTCGACTTCACGGCAAGGTCTCGCAGGAGTGCTGTGGTGTTCTGGACGCCATTAAAGTCAAACTGAACCGGAGCCTGCTCAGTTTGGAGACAGCGCAAAATCTTCTGAGCAAAGCGATCGCCCTGCAAGTCTTCTTGTGCCAGCACTTCCACCACGCCTAAACGCGCTAACTTTTGCGATCGCAGGGTTTGCTCTTGGTCGTCATTGCCCGTAAAGGGCAGCAGCATAGCGCGCACTCCCGTGGTCAGAATATTCATGGTGGTGTTGTAGCCCGACATACTAATGGAGAGGTCAGCCTGCTTCATATAGCTCAGCAAGTGGGGCGTAAACCGATCAATGCTGACCGTTGGCAGGGCTTGGGCGATCGCCTCTAGTTCATCAAACGTCTCTTCCGGCATGAACGGCCCGGTAAAGATTTGGATGCGGTGGGGGGTCTGCTGCGCCAAAATCGGTGCGGCTTCTAGCAGGCCGTAGAGCAGCTCGTGACCAAAGCGGCCGCCGCCAATGCTGGCGAGAATCAGCGGAGCTATTGCTGGCAAAGGAATGAGAGTTTCGGGCTGGGGCTGCACCACGTAGCCCGTGTAGTGCGTCTCACACCTGAGATCCGAGATCCGTGAGAAGGTTTCTTCTAGGGACTGGAAATTGCGATCGCCATGCACCAGCAGCAGATCAAAATACTGGTTCATCAGCTTGCAGACCTTGGCCTCATGTTTTGCCAAGTCTTGCTTGGTCACAACAATATCCCGTAGGCTGCACACCACCTGAGTTTGACGGCTCTTGGCCTGCTCCAGCAGCGGAATCAGCTCAAAGGAAAACTTACGCCGACCAAAGGGAAATAGCTCAACCATGAGAATGTCTGGCGCAAACAAATCGCCTAGCGCCAGCAGAGTTTGGGTGCGCATGGCCTGCACCGTCGCCAAATCTAGGGACTTGTCCACGGGCTGAAGGGTACGAAATTCAGCATCGGTTTTAATGGCAGGGAGATTTACCACCTCCACCTCTGGCGGAATCTCAAAGCCCTTTACAACTTCGCCACCGTTGATAAAGCACACCTGAAACTCTGGAAGCAGTCCGCGCACAATTTCCATGCTGCGCACCAAGTGCCCCATGCCCAAAATATGCTGACAGTAGAACAAAAGACGCTTTTTCATAACACCTCCAAAACAGAGCGGGGATAACGTTTAATGCAGTGCTTTAACTCAGTTCTCTAACTCAGTTCTCTGACTCAGTGCTTTAACTCAGTTCTCTAACTCAGTGCCCTAGCTCGCAAGCTTAGCGAGATAGGCAGGGGCTATATAGGGTTCAGGAAATAGCGGTGAAATCGGCGCGAGGGCGGTAAGAAGCACCAGCTTGACCAACGCTTCTCCAATGCGCGGCAGCCCCTGAAAGTCGAGGGTGGGTGCTCCGCTCGGCGATCGCGGCTGCAGTTCGTCCATAACCGCTTGGCTTAGGAAATCAGACGTCAGATCATTGGGATGAATGTGGCGGAGCAGATTTAGCGCTGCCATACGCTCCGTGCGGATGAGCTGCTCATGGCCAGGGCTAATGCGCGGAATGGCGATCGCCCGTTTCCCTTGAGACAACACTTCTGTAATGGTGTTATAGCCGCCCATACAGACCACCAGATCAGCAGCATTGATGTAGCTCATCATGTCGTCGGTAAATTCGCGAATTGTCACCTGCGGAAACTGCGCCGCTCTCTGGAACAACTGCCGCTGTTCGTGGGCCGGCATTTCTGGCCCACAAAATAGCAGGCTACGGATCTCAGGATTGGTAAGATGCTGCCCCTGGAGATAGGTACTCAGCATCGGGTAGCCATCTTCTCCACCACCGGGCGTGACCAGCACCAGCTTTTGAGAAGGCTGAAGGTTCAGCTCGCGGCGCAGTGCATGGCGGCTTTGGTGCCCTGCTTCTTTGCGGAGATAGCCACAAAAGCGCACCTTTTCTGCTACCCGACTGGGAAACGCATATTCTTCACGTAGATTAAACACCTCAGGTGTCCCGACAACTAACACCTGATGAAAGAGGTGATAAATAGCGCTGTAGTAGCTCTCCTTTTTCCACTCAGCCCGCGTGGTTGCGGGTAGATCGAGGATGTCGCGCAGCAGCAGCACCAGCTTGGTCTGGGGCAGGTCGATTTTAAGGGTACTGAGGGTTTCTTTCAGTTCTCCCTTAATGCCGTAGGGTTTTTTATCCACCATGAGGATGTCTGGTTTGTAGCTGAGCGCCGCCGTCAGAATGAGATCAGAGCGGAGCTTGACAGTGGTGTTTACATCCAGCCGCAGATACTTCGCCGATAGCTCTCCCGATTTCCCGCGATTCAGGCAGGGCAGTTTGATGTAGTCCAAACCGGGTGGTAGCCGAAAGCTTTGCAGCATAGGCGAGCCGGACACCAGCAAAATGGAAAGGTCGGGAATGGCCTTAAGCAGATATTGACAAATCTCTAGCATTCGGCGGATATTACCGAGGCCAAAGGCATCGTGGGAGTACACCATCAGTTTCATAAAACGTTCCCCGCAGCGAAAGAGCGCGATTTCTGGCTTAGGCAGCTTGCGCGATGGTCTTTGGCATAAACTCAGTCTCAGACAAGTACAGCGGCATTTTGCCATTGACGGCAGGACGACCGATGCCTACAGCGTCAAAGCCTGTGGTGGTCAATGGCTCTCTATCTAGGAAGTTGCGCCCATCAATTAAAATGGGGGTATGCATCAGCCCCGCTAGCGTGGCAAAATTCGCCTCCCGGAACTGCGGCCATTCCGTCACCAGCACTAAGGCGTCACAGTCCGTTGCTAAATCTTCGAGGCTGTCGGCCAGTTCAACCGATACTTGTGGCGGCGCGATCGCAATAATGGGGTCGTAGGCTTTGACTTTGGCACCCAATCTGGTCAAATTCTCAATCAAATCAAGGGCAGGGGCATCCCGCAGGTCATCGGTGTTGGGCTTGAAGGTTAAGCCCATGAGTCCAATGGTTTTACCCTTAAGAATTTTGAGCATTTGCTGAAGCTTTTCGACAGCAATGAGGCGCTGCTTGCGATTGGTTTTGACAGCAGCATTCAGCAGTTGAGCTTCATAGCCGTAATCCTGAGCGGTATGGATTAAAGCAGAAACATCTTTAGGGAAACATGACCCGCCCCAGCCAATGCCAGCATTCAAAAATTTAGTGCCAATCCGTGAATCTAGGCCAATTCCAGTCGCTACCTGGGTTACATCCGCCCCCACGCGATCGCAGATATTGGCAACCTCATTAATGAAGCTAATTTTGGTAGCCAGAAAGGCATTGGCGGCATATTTAATCATCTCCGCCGAAACGAGATCGGTCACCACCACAGGCACCGGAGAACCCGATGGGTCTACAGCAAATTGCCGAGCCACCAAGGGTGCATATAGTTCCTGCATCAGAGCGATCGCCCGTGGGCTATTGCTGCCCAACACAATGCGATCGGGGTTAAAGGTATCGTAAATCGCCGAGCCTTCGCGCAAAAACTCAGGATTGCTCACCACATCAAAGCCAGTGATAGTTTGCTGGCGGTCATTCACCCCATCCATCACGAGTCGATGCACCCAGTCCCCAGACCCAATCGGCACCGTGGACTTATTAACAATGACCTTGTAGCCCCCATTCAGATGTGTCCCAATGCCACGCGCCACCATTTCGACATAGCGGGTATCGCTTTCGCCTGTGGGCAGTGCAGGAGTCCCCACCGCAATAAATAAAATTTCACCGTGGGTAACGCCTGCCCCTAAGTCAGCCGTAAACTCGAGCCGTCCCGCATCAATCGCAGAGCGCATCAACTCATCTAATCCAGGCTCATAAATCGGAGACTTTCCCGACTGCATGAGCTTTACTTTCGTGAGATCATTATCTACGCAGACCACGTGATGCCCAATTTCAGCCAAGCAGACGCCTGTCACTAACCCCACATATCCGGTTCCAATAACGCAGACTTGCATCGGAGGATACTCCTTAAAAAAGCTTTTCTGAAAGAAACGCAACTCTCGTGGCTTAATATCCAAGAGGTTGCTTTTCATGAATCCAGCTTCTTAGTTAGGAGTAAGAACAGCATGAACTTTTTATTAGAAAAATCTTATTTTTTTATTTTTTTGGAAGTCTAAAAGCTCTCTTAAATTCTTCTTAATCTGTTTTTAATTTAGATTTAATATAACGAGAGTTCGACAAAAAAATTGCCTCTCATCCTCTCACCTCCTCCTCTCAGTCTCCTTATCCCTAGGAAGGAAGAGAGACAATAAAAATCAAGCTTCTTAAGCCCCACTCCCGAAGGCGATGGGTTTGGGGAAATGGACTTTAATCAGATCGTTGAGCTCACGGTCTGGAGGACAGACATTTGCGCCCGAATTCACAGCGGCCAGCACAAAATCCGCTTTTGTAGCGCAACCTCAAGCGATAACTTTTCCTGGGTGGACATGGCTCGTATCACCACAAGCTAAATGGGGCTGGGCTAGTCTTCCTTAGCCTCGTCATCCCCATCTTTCTGGGTGTAGATTTGAACTTTCTCTAGTAAATCGCTAAACCGAAAGGGCTTGGTCATATATTCTTTTGCGCCAGCGTCAAGGGCAACCTTCCGACTTTTGTGATCGTCAATTGCAGTGAGGACAATGACGGGAATTTTTCTTCCCTCACTTCGCAACTCCTCTAAAACCGCCCACCCATCTTTCACCGGCAATCCTAAATCTAGCAGCAGCAGCTTAATGTCTTCCGCCTGAACTGCGGCCAATGCTTGAGATCCATCTTCTGCCACCACTGTTTCATAGCCATACTGACGCAGGCCTTTTTCTAAAAAAGCAGCAAGGCGCGTCTCGTCTTCAGCAATTAAAATCCGATTCATTACACAAGATATTAGGGAGCCGAGCGGAAAGGAGTTAAGAGAGATAGCCCTAGCCTACCCAGTATATCTATAGACCCCATCGACGCTGCATGAGACTTTTCTCATCAAAGGCAGTGGATGAGTCTCCTGTGAGTCTCCCATCCGGCTACAAATCGGGCTACAAATCGGGCTACAGACGGCTGCATTGATTTTCTTTGTTGCCCTTGACGACATTACTCTGGCCCCTGGGCTGAGGCTGATTCCCTTTACAGATTAAATTGCCGTCAATGCGATTGTTGTGAATCGAAACACTACCCGAACTTTGGATCACTTCTACATTGCCTTGGACTTGATTGCCGAAGACTCTGATGTTGCCTAAGTTGGAGGTTAGCTCTAGGTTTCCCTCAATTTTGGTAGCCGCAATATTGACGCTGCGGCTGCGCTGAATTTCAATATTTCCAGAAATGTTAGAGAAAAAGGTGATATCTACCTGACGTGCGCTTTTGGCTTGGAGGTTGCCTGAAAGCCTCAGCTCTGACGCTATGAGTGCAGCATTAGACCCGACAAATAGGTTGCCCTTTACTCTGGTGCCGTTGAGCCGACAGGTGCCGTTGTTCGCAACACTGAGGTTTTCGACGGTGATCTGACCGAGGCTGCCTTGACAGGTGCGGTTGGAGGCTTGACTGGATTCAGAAAACACCCAGCTACTGCCCACCATCGGCACCAGCAATGCAAGGAATAAATTTGTGTTCATTAGAAAAGCCCTAGGCTTTGAGTCGATAGCCCATCCCGCGAACGGTTTCTATCAAGTGACTACCGAGCTTTTTGCGGAGATAACCTACATATACATCGACAATATTGGATCCAGGATCATAATCATAGCCCCAGACTCGATCTAGGAGCTGTTCTCTGCTCATGACCTGTCCAGGATGACGGAAAAAAGTTTCTGCTAACACAAATTCACGGGCCGGTAGCTCTAGTTCTTGGTCGCCAATCTTCGCCTTCCGCGATCGCAGATCGAGCACCACCCCACCCGCCAATAGCTCCAGAGATTCCTGGGCCTGGGCTTGCCCCCCATTGCTTTGGCGTAGCCGCGCTCGAATGCGGGCCAGCAGTTCTTCAAACCGAAACGGTTTCGTCACATAGTCATCGGCACCACTTTCAAAGCCAGCCACTTTCTGCTGAATTTCGTCGCGGGCGGTCAAAATAATAATTGGAACCTGCGCGCCCTGACCACGCAGTTCCTCTAGAATTTCAAGCCCATCTTTGCCAGGTAGCCCTAAATCGAGCAACAGCAGGTCAAATTCGCCGCCAAGGGCAAGCTGTAGGGCTTCTTGTGCCGTCGTTGCCAAACTCGTGGCAAATCCGTGGGACTTTAGCCCTTTTTCCACAAAAGAGGCAATGCGTGGCTCATCTTCAGCAATTAAAATTCTATTCATGGTGCGGGAGTGCCTTTAAAGCTAAACCGCTTGGCGGACTGAGGGGTAAGACGAGGGTAAAGGTTGATCCGGTTCCCGGCTGACTCTGAACCGTGACTTTACCGTGATGGGCTTCAGCGATCGCCTTGACAATCGCCAATCCTAACCCTGTCCCCTCCGAGTGCCGCCGCTGCTTGGCTGCTCGCGCAAACCGGGCAAAAATCCGCCGCTGATCTTCAGGTGCAATTCCGGTTCCCATATCGCTCACCCACAGGTGCAATGCACCCTGCTTTAGATCTGACCCTAAGGTAATGCGATCGCCAGATTCAGTGTGCTGCACTGCATTTTCCGCCAAATTCATCACGGCTTCGGTGAGGCGCTGGCGATCAGCACTAAACTGACCAAAGGCTCTTGACATTAGCACCCAGTCACGATCAAAAGCAAGGGCTGTCGCCTTAGTGTATAGTTCTTGCGTAAAGAGCTGTATATCAACCACTTCCAGCTGCAAAAAATCAGGCCGCTCAGCTTTGGTCAGCAGCAATAATTCCCCAACCATACGACCCATGCGATCCAGCTCATCCAGCACCAGCGCTAAAGTTTCTTGCTGTTCCTGAGGATCGGTTCCCATTAGCTCAAGATGCCCACGGACAATTGTGATCGGGGTTCGCAGTTCATGACCCGCATCATTAATAAAATCTCGTTGCGACTCAAAAGCATCTTGGAGCCGCTCCATCATTTCATTGAAGGTTTGGGCTAGGTCTGAGATCTCGCCTTTTCCTTGCATGGGAATCCGTCTAGACAAATCAGATTCGGTAATTGCATGGGCCGTTTCTGCAAGGGTGCGCAACGGTGCCAGTACCCGACCAGCGGCAAACCAGCTCAGCACCAAGGCTAAAACCAAAATAAAGACCTGAACTTGAACCACAACATGAAAGGCCTCTAGGGCTTCATCCTGCTCTCCAGCGGTGGTATGAACCACAACAAAAGTTCCAAAAGAGTCTCCCCCAGCGCGAATCGGCTCAGCGCGATACAGCAGGCTACCAATTTCGTCATTCTGAGTCTCTTTACTACCCTGCTCTGGATTTTGCAGACTAGCCCACCGCTGCATGAGCTGAAAGTCTTCATCAAGAATTTCTGGGAGCGCTCTAGGGCTTGACTTGTACAGCGCACCATCTACAAACGTAATCAAAAACGTATCGTCCTCAGGAAGCTGGCGGGCTAAAAAGATAGTGTACAGAGACTTAAGTTCGCCCCGGTTGGTTGGGTATCCCCGTGGAATAGCACCGCCTTCCTTCCGAATTTGCTGAACTAACGGTTCATCAGCGTAAATGGGACCATCCGTCAGCAGCACACGGAACGCAGCGAGTTCTTTAATTAAATCCGACTCAACCCGTTTTTCAACTTGTTCTAGAATGCTATAGCGAAGCATAGGAACCGCTACAGTCATCAGCAGGACAATGACGCCAATGTACCAGATCAGAATCCGAGACCGAGCTTCGCCCAATAGATTAGGCCATTGCAAATCCCTGAAGTTTAGCTTGTTCAATGGCTGCACCATTTAGAGGCCATTTATAAAGTAAATCTTTAGGCCACTAATTGCTTGAGCATCAATCGGGTCATTACGGTATTGATGGCAGCCTGGCTCATCTCGGTCAAGCGTTCATAACCTTTGCTTAGACAACGATACCAATTGAGGCAGCCAATGTTCGCTCCACCACCCACTGCTTCGGCAAAATCTCAAACCCTGGGCCACTGCGTGAAATGATAACGATGATGGTACATTTATCCAGCTCGGAACAGAGCCTATTGAGCGCTGCTAGTTACCGTAGTATTTTAAGCATTGGCAGTGTTGGCAGTATTTTGAGTATTGGCAGTGTTGGCAGCATTCTCAGTATCGGATCTGTGGGTAGTTTTTTGAGCATTGGAAGTGTATTGAGCATCCAATGTTTTTTGAGTGCGGGAAGCATACTGTCTATGTTAAGTATGGACAGTATCCTTAGCTTCCTTCGCTATAGAGCGATCCAAAACAGTGCATCTATTTCTTCAACAGAAGATTAGAGTCAATCATGCCAGCTTCAGCCCATAACAGCCTTGTGTAGTGATACGGCAGAAGTGGATGAGGACATACAAGGTCTATTCGGAAGCGGTGCGATATCAGGCAGCACGAGCAGCATTCTTCAAGTCACGGCAGATGCTAGAGCGCGGTTATTGAGGAGGCGATCGTGCTTCAGAAGTAAGCTGAAGGCACAGAGAGCTTGATTTTGGGTGGAGGCTGCCACTTTTTCTTCAACAGCAAGATAGCTCAGAAATGCCTCGATTTCAGCACTACCCATTTCTTTGGGGTGTCGTTTGTTATGAAATAAGATGTAACGGCGCATCCAAAAGATATAGGGCTCTTCAGTGCGGTAAGAGTAATGCTTGAGCCGCAGAACGTCCCGTGCTTGCTCCAGAAGCTTTTTAGGTCGAGGCTGGATGGTCGTATGCATACAATTTTGAGCTGTATCATCATCCAGGATGGTATAAAAATAGGACGATGAGAAAAACCGAAAATGTACCGTATGATTTTTGTTAAGGAATCTTGCGAAGGGGGTGAATATACGGATAGATTCAGTTTAACCACCTTGACAGAGCGTTATGCCGACTCATTCGGGCTAACCCCCAAGCTTGTACGGAGAGCTGACTCCAGCGGTAAAAGTACAGGATGTTATGCCGACTCATTCTGTCTAAATACCCTGACAATAGGGTTATGAAGAAGCATTCGGGCTTAAACCCGAAAAAGTGCTAAGAGGGTTGATTTATCGTAGGCATTCTGGAGTTAGACAGAAAGAGTCAGTCTAAACAATTGTTATGCGGCTTAAGTGATCGGTGAGGCGGTATTTGAAGATTAGCGGCGAGAGATATGGGAAAACCTCTAAGAATTCGTAACGCTTGCCCTAGTGACTACAGCCCTATCATTAGCGTTCTTGATGGATGGTGGGGAGGGCGGCGAATGAGTGATATGCTTCCCAGGCTCTTTTTTACTCACTTTTGCGGAACAAGTTTTGTTGCAGAATTAGACAATGCAATAATTGGTTTTTTAATCGGCTTTTTGTCACAGACTCATTCAAAAGAAGCGTATATTTACTTCGTAGGTATTCATCCTGACTTTAGAAAACAAGGTATAGGAGGTGCATTGTATGGACAGTTCTTTCAAACTGCTCAAAAATATGGTCGTGACCGAATTAAATGTGTTACTTCTCCAGTCAATAAAAGTTCAATTGCCTATCATCAGTCTATGGGATTTGAGGCTGAACCGAGTGAGACTCAGGAAGACAGTGTGCCCTATCATGTGAACTATGACGGGGTAGGAGAACATCGTGTATTATTTGTTAAGCATTTGTAAGCGATCGCCGCATAACAACCCCAATGCACACCGACCACCGAGAGGTTATTAGTTGGAGTTCAAGTTTATCTGCGGCGGGTGATTGGGAACGTTATGTGCGAATCTAGATACCGAACATGATATTAACTTTAGAAACCCCGAATTTTGGAGTACTCAATCGTCATGATTCATTACCTTGGTGGGAAGGATCAGTCACAGTTGGGGGTAGAAGCGTTGCCTTTTCTCTTGCTCAGGAGTATTTTGAGGAAGACAAACTAGCTACAGAAAAGCAAGTCTTAAATGCCTACAGCGAACTGGAAGAAACACTAAATCTTCTCATATCAATGGAACCCACACTGCGCAATGTTGTTGCAGAAAGGATGGCAGAACCAGTAGCAGATTGGCATCATGAGGACGAAGGAGAAATCAATCCGAAAACTCTCCACTCGAAAATGCGTCTTTCCCATATCAATCTGTTCATAGACTCGGATCATGTGGTTTCTTACCAGGTTGATTCAATTCCGTCTCCCTATGGAATCACCCTAGTTCTCGACAATGCACTTAATATCATTGACGTTACGGCAAGCTAGCATCTAACAACCGCAATGCATCGGAACTTTGAGGTATGATGTTTCCATCAAGATTACCGGAGTCCGGTGATCGTGAATGTTATGCTGCATAGTATTGATCATGTCAGTAGTTGCCAGATGATGGATTGGTGTTTAACATTAAGTCAGAATGTGCAAACCGAAACACATCAAGAATTATTTATAGCCCGGATCGAATATCGTGATCGTTTGGCTAGATTTGGTTCCGGTCGATCACAGACATTGTTCTGGATTAGTGAGTGAGCTCTAAGAACAAATCAAATATTGGAAGTCAAATTCCGAGTCACATTTGTTAGAGTCTTACTGAGAATATTTGCTAATATTTGATCGAATTCTCATGGCTATGAGACTAATCTATGGCAACACCTAAAAATTTTTGGATTCCTCCATCATCCGGATATACGCCAGCCAGTCAGGGGCTAACGGAGGATCAACTTGTAGAGATCGAAGTGCTAAATGGATTTTCCTTTTCAAGTGCTTATAGATCGCTCATGCTACAACAAAATGGTGGGACATTGCGCTATTCTATTTTTCAAGAGTTGCTCGTGGAAGATTTCTGTTGCTTGTCCGCACTTGATCGAGATCTCGTTACTTTTGAAGACTACATGAAACTAACATGTACTGAAAACGAGATCGCGACTATCAATCACTTATTAGAATGTTGTCATCTAAACCGCTTAATTATCTTTGCAGTCGCCGGTCATGAAGTAGGTTGCTTCGATTATGGGTGGAGATCTCCAACAGCAATTGTCAATCCGCAAGTTGTTTTTTTTGGAGATGACGGCGAAGACATCCTGCATTTCAAGATCCTGAAAACTATTGAAAGTTTTGACAATTTTCTTGGTGAAATAACTCTTCCTGATCGGTTTGATCGCAACAGATATATCGGAATTGAAAGTTCTCTGGATTTCGAGAGTCTGTGCGCTTGCTTGCAGGAGGACTGGCAAACCCAATTCGAGCCAAAAACCGATGATTTCTATGGATGGTTCAATTTTAAAAAATGGTACTGTGGCAATGTTCCACTATTCCTAGATGACCGAACGATTGAGATCTATGCGGAAGAGACTAATACGACGTTTCAAGAGGTTCTAGATTGGGTAGACAGTGAGGAACGGACTCGATTGATTGCGGCAATACTATCACCAAATCGACATCTGGCTGGAACCTATTTGTACCCCGACAACCCAGAACTGACACTGATATTGGAGATTCATAAACCCTGGTTTCCGATTGATCGAGCTATTGAGCGACTACGCCTCCAACTGTTGGCACTAGAAAATATTAGTGATGTTAAATTGCTTCCTTGACTACTACACCGCTAGATTTCTAGAAACGCACTTTGCTCATGCATTCCTTGAAACAAGCGATCGCCGCATAACAACGCCCATGCACGCCGACCACCGAAAGTGGATCGGCTTTAATACAGAGGTTGTCTATGGCGGGTGATGGGCAACGTTAGCCATACAGCAAAGAGCATTAACTTCTCAGGGGCAGTTATCTCTTCCTAAAAATTATGGAAATCTACTAATTGAACACCAATAGGGTGTTCTCCCACCTATCCCTTTTTGGTGCGGAATTTCCATGAAACGACTCTTCGCCGTCTTCGCCTAGACCAACTTTTGGGCCTGGAACCTTATTCTTTTCGATCAGCAATTCTTTCCACTGACAACCGAGGTACAAGAGCTTCAAAATGTAGTTGAAGATCGCGTGCAAAGAGAGCTTCGGCTGAGGTTCACGGCGGTTCATGTGTAGATGAGGGCAAGACAAACTCCTCAAACTGTTCTAAGGGGACAGTCCCCCAAAAATCATCGCAGGATTCAGCAATGTCCCAACATTCTGCTATCGTGCGGGAGAGCCAAATTCTTAATCATCAACGCTTGTGACGTGAGAAAAGCTACTGTAACCGAAGACAAATTGTCCCCCACCTTCCCCTTCCCTGCCGAGGCTCGTTTGTTTAGCTTGCCGCCCGATCAAGGGCGCTGGCTGTTTATTCCGCTCGGCTTAATGGTGTTACTCTGCTTGGGTACGGTTTATTCCTGGAGCATTTTTAGCGGCCCCTTTGAGGCAGAACTCAAAAGTCGTCCGGGTACGATTTTACTGCCATTTTTGGCTTTGGGAGTCACCTTTACCTTGGTGATGCCGATTACCGGACTGTACATGAATCGCTGTAGCCCTCGCATTCTCACCAGTTTGGGGGGAATCGTAGTGGGTCTGGGCTACCTGATGGCCAGCCAAGCCTCTAACCTGCTCTGGCTGGTGTTGAGCTATGGCGTCGTGGCCGGTTTGGGAGTGGGCATGGCCTACGGCGTGCCCCTGGCAGTGGCAGCTCGCTGGTTTCCCGATCGTAAAGGATTGGCCGTGGGGCTGACGGTTGTGGGGTTTGGCCTGTCGCCGCTGGTGACGGCACCGCTAGCCTTCAATCTGATTAACGGCAATCCCGCCTGGAATTTACCCGCCCTGGGAATACGCCAAACCTTCATTTTGCTAGGCATTGTGTTTACGGTGCTCATTGTGGCGATCGCCTCTGTCCTGCGCATGCCGCCGCCCCGCTGGACTCCCCGCAACTTTGCGCAGACGCTCAATCAATCGGTCGAAACGGATGTCAGTCTGCCCATGATGCAAACCCAGACTTTTTATGGGCTGATGTTTTGCTACACCGTCGGCACCTTTGTCGGGCTAACGGCGATCGCCACAACCGCCCAGGTCGGAAGCGAACTGGTCAACCTGGAGGCCGAGGAACTTGCTCTGGCTGTTCCGCTATTTGCCGTCTTCAATGGGCTGGGGCGACCGCTGTTTGGCTGGTTGAACGATCGCCTGCACCCCAAGTTCACGATTATTATCATCAACAGTCTGATCCTGATTGCCTCAATTTTGATGGTTCACACCAGCCCCAATGAACCCAGTCAATTTCTGGCGGCGTTTTCCATTTTCTGGTTTTGTCTAGGGGCGTGGCTGGCAGTCGCACCCGCAGCAACGCTGAGTTTTTTTGGATTGCCCAACTATCCCAATAACTATGGTTTGTTGTTCCTGGCCTTTGGCGGCGGTGGCCTTTCGGGAATTTTTACGGCGATCGCCCTGCGCGGCATCACGGGAAGCTTTGCGTCTTTTTTCTACGTCACAGCGACGCTGGCGATCGCGGCAATTTTGGTGGCCTACTTTACCCTCAACGCACCCCGAAAAACGCGACTGGCGGATTGGCTATTTCGCTATTTAATTAGCCCGATTACGCCGCTGCTGATGACATTGGTAGAGGGTTGGCTGGCAGTTGCAAAACCAAAAGAAATCAGGGAGAAAGGGGATGGCAACTAATCAGCGCTCGACTCCATCTACGCATCGTTTTGGGGATGATTCTGCCAGCTATTTTTCAACCAGAGAACGGTTTGAGCAGACCGGGTTAGTCGACTATAGCCACCTGCGATCGCTCCCGCAGATGTGGGAGATTACAGAACAGCACTTTGGCAATGTGGAGGCGCTGATTGATCCCCACAGTCGTCCGGCAGTATCTCTGACGTATCGGCAGGTCTATCAGCAAATTCGACAGTTCGCGGCAGGGATGCAAACGCTGTTGTCCTCTTCATCGCACCCAGATCCATCTCAAAAGTCGCCTCAAAATCCACCCATCGTGGCGCTCTTTGCCGACAATAGCTGGCAGTGGCTGGTGGCAGATCAAGGCATCATGCTAGCGGGGGCAGCGGATGCGGTGCGATCAGCCACTGCGGATCGCGATGAACTGCTCTACATTCTGGAACATAGCCAGAGCAGTGGGCTGGTGGTGGAAAACGCCAAAACGTTAGCCCGGTTGGGCGATCGCGTCTGGACATTGCCCGTGGAGTGGGTGGTGCTGCTATCGAACGAACAGCCCGACTTGCCCGGTCGCCCCTCCCACGTCAAACTACTCACGTTTGACCAATTGCTGGAACTTGGCAACCAGCAACCGCTACAACCCGTCAACACAACTCCAAACACCCTCGCCACACTGATTTACACCTCTGGCACCACTGGCCAACCCAAAGGGGTAATGCTAAGCCACGCCAACTTTATCTACCAATTGGTGGCTTTAACGGCGATTATTCAACCCCTGGTGGGCGATCGCACCCTCAGCATCTTACCCACCTGGCACAGTTTTGGGCGGGTCGGCGAATACTATACGCTCTCCCAGGGCTGCACCCAGGTCTATACCAATCGCCGTTATCTCAAGTCAGATCTGCAAACCTATCAGCCCGCCTATGTGGTGGGAGTGCCGCGACTGTGGGAGTCGATCTACGAAGGGATTCAAAAGTCTTTTCGCGATCGCCCCCCTCGAATGCGAGCCTTCATTCAATCGTTCCTGGCGGTCAGCAGTCGCTACATTCAAGCGGTACGTACCTGGAAGCACCGCGACTTGCGCAATTTACACCCGACGCGATCGGTGCTCCTGAGAGCCTGGGCGACCACGCTGTTGCTGGCTCCGCTGCACTACTTGGGAGAACTGCTGCTTTATAAGCGAATGCAGCAAGCCCTGGGTGGCAATGTCAAGCAACTCATCTGTGGCGGCGGTTCCCTGGCCCAGCATTTAGAAGACTTTTTTGAAATGATTGGCATCGAAATTTTGGTCGGTTACGGGCTGACTGAAACCTCACCCGTACTCAGTGCGCGACGCTACTGGAACAACCTGCGCAAGGCGTCTGGTCAACCGTTAATCCAGACCGAATTTCGGATTGTCGATCTAGACACCCGACAAGCTTTGCCCACCGGAAAACGCGGCTTAGTCCTGACCAGAGGCCCCCAGATCATGCAGGGCTATTATCGCAACCCCGAAGCCACCACCAAGGCCATTGATCCCGAAGGCTGGTTTGATACGGGCGATATTGGCTGGCTAGCAGACGATGGCAGCATTATCCTGACTGGCAGAGCCAAGGATACGATCGTCCTCAGCAATGGCGAAAACATTGAGCCACAACCGATCGAAGATGCCTGCTTACGCAGTGCATTTATCGATCAAATTGTTCTGGTTGGGCAAGATCGAAAAACACTGGGAGCACTGATTGTGCCGAATCTAGAAGCCCTGCAAGTTTGGGGATTAGCGCAATCCCCTCCGTTGATGATTGGGGAGAATGAGGCGATCGCGCCCGACAACCTCATTATCTATAATCTCCTGCGCCAGGAACTCAACCGAGAAGTGCGCGATCGCCCCGGCTACCGTCCCCAGGATGAGATTGCTGCATTTACGCTGTTACCGGAGCCAATGACGATCGAAAATGGTCTGCTCACCCAAACGCTCAAAATTCGCCGCAATGTGGTTATGGATCGTTACTCTGAGATGATTCAGGGGTTATTTTAGCGTTACCAATCGATAGAGTTGAGGCGATCTCGCACAAGCAAAATTAAGCCTTTCAGGGGATATGCCCCCTTTTTGTCGGAATCGTTGCCATACCCCTACTGGAGGTTTGCGCCTCTTCTTTGTAAGAAAGACAATTTTCTAATCGCGTGAAGCGTTCGTCGGTGCCTCTTGTAGACTGCTTTCATGCAAATGATGGCGCTGCACAACCTGGCTACGCGGGTCGCTAGAGAGGCGGTCTAAAGGAAAAACATATTGCCAAGACCAGGCGCGATTCGCATTCGGGTATTTACGCTCTAGGGCAAACGGGAGGGATACACAACCGTAGCCCTTTTCCAAATCTTGTCGATGAATCGATTTGACCAGTAGCAAATGTTCTTGGAGACGTTCTATGAGCTTATCGGGAAGCATGGTAACGCGGCTATCCATGCCTTTTGTGTCTCGAAGAACAATCTGTCGCTGAGCAAAATCTAGGTCTTTGACACGTCACTGTAAAGCCTCATGCAAGCGCAACCCGCATCCATAGAGTAGCTGAATCAGAATTTGATGCACACCAGATAAATGGGCAATGACGCTGAGTGCCTCCTCTTTGGTTAAAACAGTAGGCAAATAACGGCTACGCTTTGCTCTAACCGCATCAAACGTTAAAGGAGACTCAAGCTTTAAGACATGACGATACAAAAATAGTAAGGCACAGAGAGCTTGATTTTGGGTGGAGGCTGCCACTTTTTCTTCAACAGCAAGATAGCTCAGAAATGCCTCGATTTCAGCACTACCCATTTCTTTGGGGTGTCGTTTGTTATGAAATAAGATGTAACGGCGCATCCAAAAGATATAGGGCTCTTCAGTGCGGTAAGAGTAATGCTTGAGCCGCAGAACGTCCCGTGCTTGCTCCAGAAGCTTTTTAGGTCGAGGCTGGATGGTCGTATGCATACAATTTTGAGCTGTATCATCATCCAGGATGGTATAAAAATAGGACGATGAGAAAAACCGAAAATGTACCGTATGATTTTTGTTAAGGAATCTTGCGAAGGGGGTGAATATACGGATAGATTCAGTTTAACCACCTTGACAGAGCGTTATGCCGACTCATTCGGGCTAACCCCCAAGCTTGTACGGAGAGCTGACTCCAGCGGTAAAAGTACAGGATGTTATGCCGACTCATTCTGTCTAAATACCCTGACAATAGGGTTATGAAGAAGCATTCGGGCTTAAACCCGAAAAAGTGCTAAGAGGGTTGATTTATCGTAGGCATTCTGGAGTTAGACAGAAAGAGTCAGTCTAAACAATTGTTGTGCCGCTTCGTTTATGGGTGTTGACAGCCGTTTGAAGTTGATCTGTCAATATTCAAAATTAGGAATTACGTCCCGCCATTACTCCGCCATCCACATTCCATGTCGCACCTGTAATCCAAGAAGCGTGATTGGACATCAAGAAGGCGATGACTTCTGCCACATCAACGGGCTGTCCAATGCGCCCAATTGGGTGAAAGCTGTTGAAGCCCTGTAGGGTTGCATGAATATCTTCTGGCTTGATGAAAGCTCCATAGATTGGAGTTTCTACGACAGCAGGTGCAACAGCATTGACCCGAATTTGGTACTGAGCGAGTTCCAGCGCTAAGTGCTGTGTGAGGGAGTGTAAGCCTGCCTTTGCCATTGAGTAAGCAGAGGAAGGGGTCGCTAACACCGCTTGATGTGCCCACATTGAGCCAACGTTGACAATTACACCACCTTGTTGCTGTTGCACCATATTCCGAACAACCTGCTGGGTTGCAAAAAAGGTGCCATGATTGAGGTTGAGATAACGATCATAGTCTGCCTCTGAGTGTTCAAGAAATGACTTTGGCAGAAAGATTCCCGCAGCATTGACGAAGTAGTGAACATTCGGGAGCTTAGCAGCAATCTGCTCTACAAGTCGAAATGTGTCTGGGCGATCGCTGATATCCGCCTGCCAGATTTGGATGCTACCGTGCTGTTCGAGATCAGATGCTGTGGCCTGAAGTTTGGCAAGATTGCGTCCGACGATGTTGACGATCGCCCCTTGAGTGAGAAGAATTTCTGCAACCGCTCGTCCGATCCCACTACTTCCGCCGATAATGAGTGCTTGTTTCTGCTTAAATTCTGAGTACATGATGCTGTCCTTTTCGAGGTGATATTGATTGTGACCACAGCAGCATCTTAAGCAACTGAGATGCCATAGAAAAGTAAGCACTTTCGGGTGGGGTACGCACTTTTTGGTAGAAATTAAGGCAGGATACAAAGAAAATTTCTTGAGTTATGGAAATGAATAGAAGAAGACCAGATAAAGCACCTTCAGCAGCAGCAATGCTGGAGTACATCGTTGGTTGTAAGTGGTCGATCCGAATTTTGACCTTAATTCGGCAGGGAGTGGATCGTCCCGGAGCCATCACGCGCTCAATTGATGGACTGACGACTAAGGTACAAGGGGATTGCCTGAACAAAATGGTAGGCTTTGGGATTTTGGAAAGAGTTGCTTATGGAGAGATTCCACCGCGAGTTGAGTACAAACTAACCAACTTCGGGCAGCGTTTTGTCTCAATTTTAGATGCAGTGTCGGAGTTGCAGCACGAAATAGATGCTTCCAGCCAGCAGCACAACAATGCATTGGATCCGAACGACGAGAAATGGTCGGTTGAGTTCTAGAGGAGATCTGCGTCGGCTCAATTTGGTCGTTAGACCCCGTCAGCGGTTTCTAGTTTTTTGTTCAGTTCATTTCTGGGTTAGTTGTTGAGTTTAAGTGGGATAGTTTTTGGGTTTCTGTTGGGAGGTTTTTTGTTGGGAGTGGTGGGGCAATCGCCCTCCACAAAGTAGCCTAAAATCTTGGCGCAGGCGGTACAATATTTTCAGTCCAAGTTGCCTACTCACTGTGTCTAACAACGCATTAGAGTGGATGGACGGCACACACGGGTAAGTGACTTATTTTTCTAGCCACCGCTCAGTTTGAGGCCGTTAGGCATCGCTATGCGCACCGTGAGAACAAACGAACAATTGACGCTTTGTGAACACGTTTCTGACAACCCGCGCACCTATCCGCCCTACAATTGATCCCATGAAACGAATCCTTATCGCTATTTTTTCAGCCGGATGGTTACTGCCTTTATGGGTGTCAGCTTCAGTCATGTTCCAGTTTCTGAGCGCAGAGTTTTTGCCACGCCTGGCAGGGCAGCAACCCGTCAACAGCTTTCCATTTATCCAGTCCAGCGCGCAGGCCTTCACCGGCTCGTGCATTTGGTTGGGATCCGTCATTATATTTTGGGCGTGGCGTGCATTCGCAGCTAGCTTTTCGCCCCAGAAACGACATGACCGAAACGCCTAACAAAACTGACGTGGATCGAACGCGTTCGGTCCACGTCAGTTTCCAATTCCAACGCCACTGGCCGCCCGCGTCGGTCAGTTCTGCCGTTAGCAATCTCTTGCTCCCTACGTTCAAGCACTAGAAATTTGGACGTGCATCAGCGCTAAACGTGGGTTTGTGATCGGCTTGGTCGGCTTGCGGCGAATCACCCCCAAAGTAATAGACCGGATAGATCGATATCAGGGATTTCAACAGCAGGCGATCGATCGTTACGTTGCGGTTTGGGTCAATCGGTGCCACTGCGGCTTCTCAACGAAACTGACGATCTCAGTCTGGCATTTGTGGTTCAGCTTACTCCGACGGGTGGTGCCATTTGTCATGATGTCATCCTAACCACAGGTGGGGCAGATGAGGTAGGGTTTCATAGTGATACTTTTATGGATGAATTTATTCGCATTCTCCAAACCGGAGAAATCAACACGGGCGATTGGCTGCTACAGTTTGCCACGATCAAGAGCATCCCACAGTTTCGCAACCTCGAAGCAGACCATTGTCAGAAGGCATATGACTTAGCCCTTGAGCAGGATGCCGTCTGCTTCGAGGTGGATGCCAATTACGATTTAATGGAGATTTACCATACCGAAGGTGAGGTAGGTTCCTTTGGCTTTCATGGCGAGATGACCTACGGAGAATACTGGCAACAGTTTCCTGAAGAGCGGATGGAAAGACCTGAGCCTTGCTGGCAAATCTGGATTTTGCTCTGTGTCGCCCCCTTGATGCACCTCCACTCACCTATTCATGACCAAATGATCGTGGCTGAGTATTTGTACTATCAGGAGGAACAGTACTTTCTCGCCATGACCCTGGCACCCACCAACCCTAGCGATGATCCGAAGATCATTTTTCGCCCCGACCCACTCAAGCCGCTGGTGCTCAAACCTGGCAAAATTGTGCCCTCCCAGCCTGGAGATGGCAGTGCAGCAGTCAAAACCTGGCAATTGGGTGAAGCAACCATCCTGACGAACACTACGAAATTCCCAAAAATCCCTCAAAGCTTGCGCACTTGGGCATGGGCATGGAGAAAAACCTGTGGCCCAGTATATTTGATCGTTTACCTCAAATCAGATCCAGATTTAGACCAAACTGCATCAGCTTTGGCCAACTGGTTCACGAAGCTAACCCTCCCCAAATACTGCCCTGTTCACGATTTTTGGTTTCAAGCAGACGGGATAATCCAAAGTGATTATTGGCTCCAAATCGAGCAACATGAGGAAACAATTAGATTTGCTCAAGGTTCCGCCGACAAGCCTGATTCAACCGTGAACTTCTACGATAGTTGCATCTGGCTAACTAGCCTTTGGGGTCAAAATAATCCGGCAGATTCAGGTTTTTTAGCCGCCATTCTGACAGGTGAGCTCGGCGAAGTATGGTGGGATTTGGTAGATGGAGAATATCACACCATTCAAGCCTGTGGTTACGATTTGACTTCTCTGCGGAACTATCTCGACCCAAACAATGATGCGGCAAAACAGCTAGCCTATTGGAAAGAAACTATCTATCACAAAATTCTGGCAACCACAGCCCAAACCTGGCAACAGGTCGCGGAGATAATTGCCGAACATCTCCAGATTCCGTTACCCCAGGATGATGTATCCGTTGCCCTCCAAACTTGGTTAGCGCAAACACTCCCCAGCCAGCGTCCGCGCAGAATCACTGTTTATTTAGAGACGGAAACCGGTCTCATCAAGGATAATGATTTACAAAATTTACTGGAACAACTCAATAACACCCCTTCAGAATCTCCCAGTACAAAATGGAAACTTGACAACTACTCCATTCACCCATCGCTTAGACAACCAACATGATTCATGAAAATAAATTTCTGACTCGAAAATTGTCGCCCATCTTAAATCTAATCTTTTCTCAAGATGGGCAGCGTCTTGCTGACAAAATGGGTGAAGACCACCTCCGAACTTGGCACCCTGCCACCGGAAAGATTGCTAACCAATTTCAAATTCCCCCAGACCAGATTGACTCACCTCATAATTGGAAAGTCTTCGATCCTCAGAGTGGTCTGCCAATCGTTTTGCAGGAGCGAGTTACGCTAATCGATCTCGGCAGTGGCGCACAGGTATTACTGGAAGCAGAGTTTTGGCAGCTTTTGGACTTCAGTGTTTCATCGGACCATCGCTTTGTCATCGATAGACGCACCCTCCACGGGTGGGATCTCCAGGAACGGCAACCGCTTCCACAACCTGTCGGTGGCCCCCTGGGCAATGATAATGAAGGATTTGTCCAAAAGGATGGGATGTATGACATCACTTTCTTGCCGCACTCTTCCCACTATGCGATCGTTTGGTGGATGTATAACCCTGGATTTGAATTCATTACCGCCATTGTCGATCCTCTTACTGGGCAATGGGCTGGCGAGATGCAAGACTGTAGTGGCAGTTTCACATTTTCCCCTGATGGACAGTGGATGCTGGCACTGCTGAATGAAATTGATTGTGCTGAACTTTGGCAATCAATCGGGCCACAGGGGTATCGGAGTATTGAAAAAATTGACCTTCCTGCCTCTCAAGTAAGCTTTAGCGCTGATAGCCACCATCTCATTGCAATCAACAAGAACCGTCTACAGGTTTGGGAGGTGGATGAACTGACTAATCGAGCCACTAGCCTCGATTTGAGTGATAAGTTTGACATTATCCCCTACAACTATGAGTTCGACTGGACAAAGCTAACCGCCCTGGCATTCTCAGCCCCAACCTCATCCATTGCTGTGGGGACAGTTGAGGGAGAAATTATCTTACTAGACTTTCAACCTGAGTCAGAATAGCTTACCAATCACTACCTGCACCGCTGCCATCACTGCTACCACCGCCAAAGTCGCTGCCACTGGTATCACTGCTGGAACTATAGTTATCGTTGGAGTGGGTATAGCTATTGTCACCACTATCACTTTGACTGGGATAGCTGGTATCAGGTTGATCGCTTCCTGTCTCTGCCCGGCGAAGTTCTACATACCGATCGAAAGAAATATTGAGCCTGGGTGGTTGAATCACTTGCTCGTAGCCACATGTATGGCAGGTAAAAACAGTCTCTTCCAAGCCTCGATTCTGGTTTGCCTCAGCCTTTGCCAGGGCTTTCTTTTGCTTGTTCTGCCGACGTTTGCCTAAAACTTGCGGCTGCTGCGGTGGGTCTGGCTCAGTTTTGATTGGGCGAGTTGTCTTTGCTAAGGTATAGGCTTGGCATTGTTCGCAAGCTTTGGTCTCAGAATTGGTACCTTGCACTAAGTAAACCTGCTTTCTGGTTACAGGTGTGGTTAAGCCAGGTTCTCGCCAGCCCCGAAAGCTAAGATTACCCATTGTCATACCTAGGTTTTCGGTTGGGGTCAAGACTATCTCTAACTCCTGAGATGACAACTCTTGGGGGCTTTGTCCAGACTCTTGACTGAGATAGCACCAGGGTCGTCTTAACAGCAACCCATCACAAGTTATCAACCAGCAAATTACATTCACAATGTTCAAGCAAAAAATTATCCCCGCTAGCCATAGCCATGTGACGGCAGTGATGTCTTTTGCCAACACAATGCACCCACTCAGACTAAACATTGAGGAAAAGAGTAAGCCGATCGCCGCCTCTTCAAAGCTTAGCTGCTGAACCAATGCAGGAAAAAGCATGGCAAAGGCTGTGGCGACCAGATATACTACACAACTCAGTAATACCAATTGCCAACTACCCCAAGCTGGATTGGGTAAAAGCCACGCTTGCCAAGCCAACGCTAGGGCAACCCCTAAGCCTGCTCCTCCCAGCCATAGGCAAATCTGACCCAGCCAAGGGATTTCTTCTTGGCTTTTGTTGTCATAAAAGAGGCGATGGAACAATTCGGGTAAAGAATAAGATTGGAGCGTTCCCATCCTTTTCTGAAATCGCTCTTTATTCGCTCCCTTCGTGGGTACGCGCTCCTTTCTGGGTAGTCGCACAAATAGAGCGATCGTTCCATAGCCCAACCCCACCAGACCCGCCGACCCAATTCCCAACCACCAGACAACCCTCCACGGCAAACCAGTGCTGGGAAGCTTCGCCTCCAGGATTGCGGCAATAGTGTTTGTTCCCTGCACAATTCCAGCCGTATAGTCACCTTGACGGAAAGCGGGCAAGATGTGCTGCTTGATCGATTCGCTAACCTGATGATCGGGTAAGATATCCCCTAGCCCCTTACCCGTAATAATTTCAACCCGTTGGCTGGCACTGGAAACAAAAATCAGCACGCCATTATTTCGATCGCGTTTGCCGATCCCCCAGCGATTGAAGAGTGCCAGAGCCTCGCTGCGAGTTTCTGGCGGTGGTATTGGGTTGGATACTGTGGCAATGGCAATCTCAGCAGTGGTACGGGCAACCAATTGGTTAATTCGGTTGTTAAGCTCTCCCTCAACTTGAGAGCTTAATAGCTCGGCACTGTCATTAATCCAGGTAGAATTCACTTGACGCGGATTTGCAAGCAGGCGATCGGTTGGGCTTGGCACTTGGGTGCAACCTAGCAATAGAAAGCCCACCGCCAGTATTAGCAGAACCTGTTGCCCGTAACGTCGCCATTTCATCATATTTGCTAAATCCTAAGTGGCAGAAAATAAAGGAGTATTATTCAGCTATTTTTCGGGCACAACGATGAAAGTTGAGCCGTTCCAGACCGACCAGCACTTTGTGTTAGAAGGTATTGGTTCGCTATTCAAAGGGATAGGCTCTCCACCGGGAGCATCTCACTTTTGCGACAAGTATTTATACTCAAGCAATTAAGTCATTAACATATAGGAGACTTGAGGCACTG
>JAKRSB010000028.1 GCA_022402525.1 Thermosynechococcaceae cyanobacterium MS004 | reverse complement strand
TGCAACCTCGCAGTGGTGATGGGTGTGGTGCTTTCCTCTTCTCTTAATTTTTAGCTCAAAAAACGTCTGAAGTGAGCAGTATGACTAAGTTTTCTACAAGTAGCTTTTTCTAGCATCATTTTTTGTCGCTTTTTTCTATAAATCAGTGTAAAAAATCTTCAATCGCGACCAAAAATCTTTAAACGTCTGCAAACGTCTGCAAAAAGTGACCAAATTTTTGAAGTGGAAAAACAGGACATTTTGCAGAATTTTGTGACGCTGAAATTTTTTGAAGAGCGCTGAGAATTTTCGCGTCGGCTAGAGCTTGCGCTAGTGAAGGATCCGTCAGCGATGCAAGAGCAACACGGAGACCGATCACCAAGCCAGCGCTACCGAGGAAAGAATATTTGACGGGACACATTACGTTTTGTGAAGCGCTTTTAGCTACAGCAAGGCTAAGGAATTTCCGAGCCCGTTGAGTTTTGGTGATGGAAATGGCTTTGCCGGTTTGCATGGGCCTGTTGTGAGTCGCAAAAAAGCTTGAAGAATCCGCGTAGCGTTTTTCGAGATTTCCCTATTACTTCATTGGGAGGTCGCCAGTATGTCGCAAGGGTTGATTTCTAGATTGATGGTCGTTGCCCATATCGGTATGGGTCTGGCCGATGACTTTTTCTTTGCTCTCCGAATAAGGGCTGCTCTGAAGGGAGTGAGTGATAGGGCGATTTACCAGAAAGCGAGATCGCCTCCTGGGGCTCCCACGGCAAAACCTCTGTTGCTGCTTCAGATTCTGACTTCAGAGGTATCTCGAAAGCCTTAATAATTCTTTGCACAAATCCGCGTAGCGTTTTTCGAGATTTCCCTATTACTCCTAGAGGAGGACTAATCAATGATCTACAAACTGATTTTGGCAGCAGACTTAGGCGCAAGCCTAACGAAGTGTTTTTACTACTGGATGGAGAAGGATAAAGCTGCACCCGTCAAACATAAGACTTTCTGTAGCGCGGTCAAACGAATCACCTCAGCGCAATACGAGCTAAAGGTGAATGCGGATAGCAATACCTCTTTGCTATCCATAGACGGAGAGTATTGGGCGGTTGGGGAGAATGCACGGGAAGCAGTCACCAATGTCAATCTCCGAGTGCCCAAATTCCGCAATGCGATCGCCAAAGTCTTGTCATTGGTGGGTCAAATTGTGGCTCAACATATCCCTGTGGATTCAGCAGCAGAGCTGATTGTAGAGGTCGGGGTGTTGTTGCCCTTCAACGAGATGGGCGATGCAATAGAGCTGTCCAATCGTTTGAGGAAGATGCTCTATGACTTCGGACATAACGGGCATCAGATCAAATTCAAGATGGTGCATGACGTTCAGGTATCGCCTGAAGGCTATGGAATAAGCCGTCTAGCGAAAATGTACCCGTCCGGAGTGGCGATGTTCGGTCACAAGGATTTTACGTGGGCACACGTTACAGAAGAGACCATCTCGATCTCGGATAGCAGGGCATTGACAGGTTGGGGGATGCTGCGTCTGGTCAAGGCAATTTCCTACACCTTCGTTGATGAATTGTGGGCAGCAGCAGCAATTTGTGCAGCGGGGGAGGGGATGTCAGATAAGGCATTGCTAACGGTAGTGCCACCGAACGATTTAGCGCGGGTCAAGCTAGAGATTCCAGAAGCTCGTGCATTGGTGTGGTCGCAGTTGTGGGATGAGCTGTCTGTGTCCTCTATCCAGAGGGCGGAACAGGTATTTGCGGCTGGCGGAAATGCGGTGTATTGGCGACCGGAGTTAAGGCAAGCGCTGGGGCCAAAGCTATCAATGGGTGGCGAACTGATCAACGAGATCAAGGAGCGAGTCCCAGAGCTAGTGAAGTCGCCGCACCTGTATCGACTGGCAGATTGCTATGGGTTTTTCAAGACCTTGGAGCCAGAGCAAGACAGGAGTGCTAACCCCTTATCGGTTGTATTGGGAGGGATTAAAGATGAGCGAAAAGTTTAGTTTCACTTTTAAGAGAGCCTTCCGAGGGGGGTCACTACCTGGGATCACCTTCCATTGGCTGAAGTGTACTTATGTTCAGGGGGTTGAGGATGCGATCGCCAATGCAGTGAGGACTGTGTATGCTCCATTGGCTTTGGCTGAAACGGCGGGGCGAAGTTCAAGGGTGCTTCCATCAGTGAACCGCTCAAGAGCGATGTTCCACGAAATGATGCTGTTGTCCAAAGATGCACCTGAAGTGAGGAAGCCGATTGCCGAACGAGTAAACATCAGTTTCTCAAAAAAAATGGATCCCACCTCAATTGACGGAGAGGTTTTTGAATGGCTAACGCGCTCCTACGGCAAAAAAGCAGTCAAATTTGCTATCCATGCGGTTTGTCTGGTCTATTCACCTGCTGCATTGGCAGGGGCAACGAAAAACAAAGATGAAGCATGGCTTCAAGCTAGGCGATCACGCTTGGTGTTTGAGGACATGATGAGCTACGTGATCGCCCAAGCAGACGTTGATGAGACAGAATTTCTAGCCAATCGACTGAATCGAACCTTTATGGAATCAGCGATTGAAGAGAAGTGGAATAAACCTATTCCTGAAACTGGGGCTGGAGCGGGTCAAAATCCTGTGCCAAAGAATCCTGTGGTTGAACAGGAGTTGAGTGCATCATCACAGCCAGAGACGGTTGAGGCTGCGGAAGCTTCAGGCACGGGCTTTGATGATGATTTCGATGATGATTTTGTGCCGATTGAATACGACTTGGATTTTGGAAATTAAGGAGAGAAACCCATGAATAAGCAAGAACTCGTAAATCACCTCAAACAGTCCCCTGAGAACATTGATGACCTTCTCGAAGCTGCCCTTTTGCCCCTGGATGCAGAAGACTATAGCCCTGAGCAAGTCCAGATAGTTGAGGCTATCATCCAGTTTGTTGAAAGTAAGCAGGCCAAGACCTATAAAGAGGCCGGAAACCTTTACCGAAAAGGCCAGAATGAGCATCAG
>JAKRSB010000027.1 GCA_022402525.1 Thermosynechococcaceae cyanobacterium MS004 | reverse complement strand
CTCCGTCCTCGCCAATATTTCCCCTGGTAGCTCAGTTGGTAGTAGCGCCTGATTGTTGGCGTAGCCTGCCGAAGGCATAGATCAGGAGGTCGTCGGAGTCTCTTTCAGAGACGCTACGCGAACGATACCGACTCAGGGGATTGGCACATTGCCCTATAGCTCAATGGCAGAGCGATCGCTTGTTAAGCGAAGGGTTGTAGGTTCAAGTCCTACTGGGGCAGCCAATCATTGCCGGATCGACTAATGGCAGGTCGCAGCGCTCTGAACGCTGAAATGCAGGTATCTTCTGCGGAGACGCTACGCGAACAAATCCAATCACCAGCTCCAGAATGCGAATGTAGTGCAATGGCTAGCATCTCTGGCTTCCAACCAGAAGACACGAGTATCTCCTACGGAGACGTTGCGCGAACGAGTCTCGTCTTTCGCTCCAAATATGCGGGTGTGATGTAGCGGCAAGCATCTGAGTCTGCCAGTCTCAGCGCATGGGTTCGAGTCCCATCACTCGCTCTTGTGGTTCTGTAGCTCAGATTGGAGAGCGCCTCTCCCATAAAGAGGATGTCGCAGGTGTTGCCTTCGGCAACGCTTCGCGAAGGATAAAGCGCTCTTGAGCATTCGTGAGACGCTGAGTGTCCCAATGTTGATGCCCTTTGAATTTTTGGCTCTTTAGCGAGGCGTTAAAATCGCTAAAGTCTCAGCTACCACTTTGCTTAGTTGATTTAGACAATCCTGCGCTGTGAAACGGACAGTTGGCACATCAGACCGAAGCGGCACCCTATCTTTTGCATAGTCTCGGATCGTTTCCTCTGCTTTCTAAGAAACAAGAATCTAAAACCTTGTACGGATAGATATGGCCGATGCGCTGATTTAAATAGCGATGAATTTAATGAATTTAATGAATCTTAAGCATCTACGGAATTGGTTTGCTCACTGCTGCTACTGTGCCTCATAAGATTGCGAACCGCTGTAATTCATTAATTCATACCACTCAAACAAGTAATCAAACACAGCTTTGACATAGTTGTGGAGGTTATCGGTTGTCGAGATGAGTTGCAACAGGCTAACAAGCCTAGTGCATCAGACTGAAGAACTCTGCTGGTGCTGAGTTTGAGTCCCTGGCAGCCGCTGACTGGGATCGTTAGGCAAACAAAAAGGGGACACGATGTACTACAGCAGCGGCAACTACGAAGCCTTCGCCCGCCCACGTAAACCCGATGGCGTGGAGAACAAGACGGCCTGGTTCGTCGGCTCGGGCCTAGCGGCACTGGCGGGCGCGGCCTTCCTGATCCGCGACGGCCAAATGCCGGGCAACCGGATCACCATCCTGGAGCAGCAGCAGTTGCCCGGTGGCGCGCTGGACGGCATCCAGGAGCCCGTGAAGGGCTTCGTGATCCGTGGCGGGCGCGAGATGGAAGAGCACTTTGAATGCCTGTGGGACCTGTACCACTCGATCCCGTCGTTGGAGATCGACGGTGCCAGCGTGCTCGACGAGTTCCATTGGCTCGACAAGGACGACCCCAACCTCTCCTTGCAGCGTGCCACGGTGAACCGGGGTGAAGACGCGCACACTGACGGCCTGTTCACGCTCAGCGAGCGGGCGCTGAAGGAGATCATCAAGCTCTTCCTGGCTACCCGCGAAGACATGGAGAACAAGCGCATCAACGAGGTGTTCGGCGAGGAGTTTCTGGGTAGCAATTTCTGGCTGTACTGGCGCACGATGTTCGCCTACGAAGAGTGGCACTCGGCACTGGAGATGAAGCTGTACCTGCACCGCTTCATCCACCAGATCGCCGGCATGCCGGATTTCTCAACGCTGAAGTTCACGCGGTTCAACCAGTACGAGTCGCTGGTGCTGCCGCTGGTCAAGTGGCTGCAGGAGCACGGCGTGGTGTTCCGCTACGGCACCGAGGTCACCGATATCGATTTTGACATCGCACCTGGCCGCAAGCAGGCCACCCGCATTCACTGGCGCGGGAAAGGTGTCGAAGGGAGTGCCGAAGATGGTGTCGATCTTGGCCCCGATGACTTAGTGTTCATGACCATTGGCTCGCTCACCGAGAACTCTGACAACGGCGACCACCACACACCAGCGAAGCTCGATACCGGGCCCGCGCCGGCCTGGGAGTTGTGGCGGCGCATCTCCGCGAAGGATCCGGCGTTCGGCCACCCTGACGTGTTTGGTGCGCACATCCCACAGACCAAATGGGAATCAGCGACCGTCACCACGCTCGATGAACGCATCCCGAAGTACATCGGCAGGATCGCCAAACGCGACCCCTTCAGCGGTAAGGTGGTCACCGGCGGCATCGTGACGGTGAAGGACTCCTCCTGGCTGCTCAGTTGGACGGTGAATCGGCAGCCGCACTTCAAGGCGCAACCCAAAGACCAGATCGTGGTCTGGGTCTACGGGCTGTTTGTCGAGAAGCCCGGTGACTACGTGAAGAAGCCGATGCAGGACTGCACGGGCGAAGAGATTACCCAGGAATGGCTGTACCACATGGGCGTCCCTGCCGAGGACATTCCCAAACTGGCTGCAACAGGTGCGAAGACTGTACCGACGATGATGCCGTACATCACCGCGTTCTTCATGCCGCGCCAAGCCGGAGACAGGCCGGATGTGGTACCCGAGAGCGCGATTAACTTCGCCTTCATCGGCCAGTTCGCCGAATCGCGACAGCGTGACTGCATCTTCACCACCGAATACTCCGTGCGCACGCCGATGGAGGCTGTCTACACCCTGCTCGACATCGAGCGCGGCGTTCCGGAAGTCTTCAACTCCACCTACGACATTCGCATGCTGCTGGCCGCGTCTGGTCGACTGCGCGATGGCAAGGAGATCGGCGTACCGGGCCCCGCGTTCGTGCGCAACCTGCTGATGAAGGAACTCGACAAGACCCAGGTCGGCGCGCTACTGCGGGAGTTCAAGCTGGTCGGGGGCGACTAAACTGCTGCGGATGGGGCTAGATCCAGCCCATGCAAGGCGATTAACCGAACACACAGATGAGCGATCGCTTAGACGGTATACCCTGGCGGTAGAGCAAGAGGCGGCAATCAAGGCACTCTATCGGGCGAAGGAAGAGGCGCAGGCAGAAGCTGCATGTCAAGAGTCTGCGCCGAGGGCAGGGTGAATTGCCGAAGGCGTGTGCTGAGGGGACGGGGATGCAGCCGCTGCACCAGGATGATCTAGATCAGGGAGGGCAAGATAACTTTTGCTGAGCTGTGGCAGGCGAATCTCATTCATCTGGAGCAGATGGTGGCGGAGGTGTGGGACTTGCCGAAGAAGTAGGGGGTGACGGTTTGAGAAGGGCCGTCTGACTTGGATTGGCTGGCGTGACTGGGAAAGGCGATCGCGCTCTAGCAGCAAGCGGATGCTCAATTTTTAGCAGTGCTGAGGAAGGGGTGAGAGGGGCTTTAATCGGTCTATCGCATTGGCTTGTCTATCGCATTGACTTATGGTTGAGCCATTGAGGTTGTTTTATCCGTGACTTTCGTCGCCTGTACTTCAATGAAACCTCGAAACATATTCATACCGCAGGCAAATTCATACTTACCAGGTTTGTCAGGCGTAAATTCAACGGGTGTGGTTTGGTTTAGCTCCAGCGATTGAGCAATGTGAAAGTCTGGCAGTCGAACTTCCTCTAGGCAACTGCTAGGATCTTTGCGGTAAAAGTTGAGTCGCACAGGTTGCCCCACCTGCACCACAATCTGACTCGGTTCATAGCCACCATCCACCATTACAGTGACTTCTTGCACTCCCATCTGGGCGCGGGCTTGGCGAGACTTGGGTTTACGCAGTAAAAACCACCAGAGTTCGGCTGCAATTAGTCCTAGTCCACCGAGCGTCACCGCCACCTTATTTTGAATGGGCTGTGCAATGGGCTGGAATTGAGTGCTTATCTGCGGTACCTTTGTCTCGGCAGCCATAACGACTGAGATAGCTCCCAGTAGAAACCCAAAGCCTGCCAATGTCCCCCAAAAGGTTGCTTTTTTGAGCATTGCGATTCTGTTTTGCATAGAAGTTTCACCGAATCAGCGCTTTAGGTTGAAAATTCCGCAGTCGTAAAGCGTTGGTAACGACAGAGAAAGAGCTGAGCGCCATTGCACCACCTGCCACGATGGGGCTCAGCAACCAGCCGAAGATGGGAAATAAAATGCCTGCGGCAATGGGGATTCCAGCCGCATTATAGATAAACGCAAAAAACAGATTTTGACGAATGTTTTGCATCGTGGCGCGCGAAAGCTCAATGGTGGTGACAATGCCCTGCAAGTCGCCAGAAATGAGGGTAATGTCGCTGGCCGCGATCGCCACATCGGTTCCAGTCCCAATGGCAATGCCCACATCGGCTTGAGCTAGGGCAGGGGCGTCATTGATGCCATCCCCCACCATAGCCACAACTTTGCCCTCGGCCTGAATCGCCTGCACCTGGGCCACCTTTTGATCAGGACGAACTTCGGCAAAGATGCGCTTGATGCCTACTTCACGGGCGATCGCCTCTGCGGTAGGGCGGTTGTCCCCCGTTAGCATCACGACCTCTAGCCCCAGCCTTTGCAATGTACGAACGGCACTCACCGAAGATGGCTTCAGGGCATCGGAAATCCCCATAATGCCTTGCACCCCTCCATCCACTAAAATCCAGACCACAGTTTTACCCAACGCTTCAAGCCTATCGCCGTGATTGGCTAGCGATTGCGGGTCAATACCCAATTCCGCAAGCCAGCGCTGAGTTCCAATTTGAACTTTGTGGCTCAACACTATTCCCTGAACGCCGCTGCCTGCGATCGCCTCAAACTCCTGCACCTCTAAGAATTCCTGTTCTTGAGACTTGGCATACTGCACGACGGCCTCAGCTAAGGGATGCTCAGAATTGCGCTCTACGGAAGCTGCAAGCTGGAGCAACCTAAGCTCATCGCTAGCATTCATCCCGCTGATACTGACAAAATCTGTAACCGTTGGCTTGCCTTGGGTCAGCGTCCCCGTTTTGTCGAGAATGATCGTTTGGATTTGGTGCGCCAATTCCAGACTATCGGCCCCCTTGATTAGAATGCCGTTTTCAGCACCCTTTCCCGTCCCTACCAAGATCGATGTTGGGGTCGCTAAACCTAACGCGCAGGGACAGGCAATAATCAATACGCCAACTGTGGTAATCAGCGCCAGGGTGATATTGCCCATCACGTTGTACCAAAGCATGAACGTGGCGATCGCCACTGCAATCACCACAGGCACAAACCAGCTCGTTACCTGATCGGCCAAGCGCTGGATGGGTGCCTTAGAGCCTTGCGCCTGCTGCACCAACTTGACGATTTGAGCTAAAAACGTATCCTTGCCGATTCGCGTGGCGCGAAATTTGAAGCTGCCCGTTTTGTTGAGGGTTGCGCCAATCACTTCATCACCAATCTGCTTTTTGACAGGGAGACTCTCGCCCGTGACCATCGCCTCGTCCACCGTTGAGGACCCATCCACCACCTCACCATCCACCGGAATCTTCTCGCCGGGACGCACCTGAATGATGTCGTTGATTTGGACGGCGGCGATCGCCACCTCCATTTCCTGGCCGTCCCGTACAATCCGAGCGGTTTTTGCTTGTAGCCCCATCAGCTTGCGAAGGGCGGTAGAAGTTTGTCTCTTTGCCCGATTTTCAAACAGCTTTCCGAGCAGAATTAGCGTGATCACAACGGCAGCCGTTTCGTAGTAGACCTCTGGCGTTAGTCCTTGAGCCGTCAGAGTACTGGGGAAGATCGTCACAAATAGCGAGTAGAAATAAGCCGCGCTAGTCCCCAGAGCAATCAGCGTATCCATCGTAGCGGTATGGCGCTTAAAGGCTTTCCAAGTATTGACATAAAAAGACCTGCCGCACCAAAACTGCACGGGTGCCGTTAATAATGCCTGGAGCCAAAAGTTGTGCAGCCACATTGGAATAAACGGCAGGTGTAGCCCCGTCATCATGGGCAGAGAGCCAATCACCAAAATGATGCTGACGATGCTGCCCAGCCAGACCTTTCGCGTCAGGTCGCGGGACTCTACGTTTCGTATTCTAAGTTCAGCATCATCTTCTCCCGTCAGGGGATCCTGCTCTTGAATGACATGAGCAAAATATCCAGCCGCTTCGACCGCAGACTGAATTTCACCAAGATTGGTTTGCATCGGATCGTAGGTAACGGTTGCCTGCTCAACCCCATAGTTGACGCTGCCCTGACTAACTCCTGGCACACTGAGAATTGCGCTTTCGATGCTGTTGGCGCAGGAGGCGCAGCTCATGCCCCGTAATTTAAGGGTGGCATTCTTCATAACGCTTGCTTCTCATAGGTTTTAGATTTTTGCCACGCCACAGGGTATCCAGCCGATTCAACGGCATTCTTGATGCTGGCTTCAGCGACTTGGGGTTCAATCTTGACCTGCTTGGTTTTTAGATGTCGGTCTGCACCGTAGCAGTCGGATTGATCTCCATGACTGCATTTGTAAGGGTATCGCTACAGGCAGAGCAGGCCATCCTAGGCACATTGAGCTATAAATTCTGAGCTATAAATTCATTGTTCTCTACGCAGTCCCTAGGACTTTCCTTGTCAATTCAACCTTGACTGTATTGTCAATCCTCTAGTTAACTGGAGAGTCAAGAGAATCTCTAAAAGCACCTTTACAGTTAAATTACCTGCAGCCTCAATTTCATCTTGATTTTATGTTTGGATGTGAAGCTTACAGTAGTTCAATTTTGTATTCACACCAAGTTCACACCAAATTCACACCAAAACCTCTATGCAGCTTAATTGGTTAAACCTGACCACCGTGGGGCTAAGTCTAACGGCGATCGCCTCCTTGAGCAGCATCACAGCCTGCTCCGTTGGCTCTCAAACAAGCAACCAATCCTCAAGCCCTGCCCTGATGGATTCGGGAATGAAAGGGATGGATCACAGCAGCATGTCTATGGACTTAGGCCCCGCCGATGCTGACCTTGATCTACGCTTCATTGATGCCATGACCCCTCACCATGAAGGTGCAGTAGTGATGGCGAAAGACGCTCAGCAAAAATCAAAGCGGCCTGAAATTCAAAAGCTAGCCGCCGAGATTATCCAGGCTCAAGATACTGAAATCGCTCAAATGAGACAATGGCGCAAAGCTTGGTATCCCAAAGCTAGCGATACGCCCATGGCCTATCACACTCAGATGGGTCACATGATGGCAATGACGCCAGAACAGAAAGAAAGCATGATGATGAGCCAAGACTTAGGCGTTGCTGATGCGGAGTTTGACTTGCGCTTTATTGATGCGATGATTCCCCACCATGAGGGAGCCGTAACGATGGCGAAAGAGGTGCTGGGCAAAACCAAGCGCTCTGAAATCAAGCAAATGGCTGAGGCAATCCTCGCCTCGCAGCAGGCCGAGATTGACCAGATGAAGGCATGGCGAAATACCTGGTATGGCAAATAAGCCACTTCATCTTCGTTTTATATTTGGTCGTGAGAATTGATCTGCTGATCTTTAGTTCTGAAATTCAAAGACGTTTTCGATGACGTTCACTCCCCGACGTTCCCGATTGAAGTGGCAAAAATCGTCCGTAACGCTTTTCAGCGCTTTTTTATTGTTTTGATCGGCAGTAGCTCCTTCATCTCTCCTGATTCACGTCGGACATGGCGATGAATTTCAGGGAAGATCCCAACAGACTGCTGGGTTAATTGGAGTGGATGAGGCAACGGCCAAGTGCTTGGGGTTAAGGTCGTTCTCGTTCGTCCTTAGCCCTTGAAGGCTTAATCAAAAATCCTCGAACGAGCAGCATGTAGCGTCCTTAGGCACGGCAGATTTTGCCGCGCCTAAGGGTAAGCCAGATTGCCTAAATTTTGATAAATATGCTTATTTCGCTTACTAAACGGGGATTGTTCGACTTAAGCTTCGACTTAGCCCAAAAATCGTTAACCCAATATTCATAGAAGCTTAACGTTGAGGTGATAGTTTCATGAAAAAGTTTTGCTGGCGCTAGTCAACGCAGGGGTTTGTTGAGTCGAATTTAAGACTGCACTTTTACAGCAATTCATTTGCAACGGCTCAATCTTGCTGGCCGGACATTCAGCGCCTGGCGTCGTTATTGCCAAGAAGCGCCCCAAACAATTTTTTCGTCTCAGCTTGCTTGCGCTAGCCTCTGCTCTTTCCACCATTCATTGAACTTCAAAATCACCTCAAAACCACCTATGAACACTGAATTCTTAAAGAAAGTTGGCGGTATCACAAGCACCAATGGAGCAGAAATTGCCGCCTTTGACGCAACGAGCGATCGCCTGTTTGTTGTAGCGAGCTCTGTGGTGGAAGTTCAGTCGATCAGCAATACGGGCGCGGTTTCCATACTGGGTTCTCTCCCTTTTGGGTTTGATGTGCCAGCGGGCACCGAGGTCTTGCCTAACAGTGTGGCAGTGAAGAACGGAACCGTTGCGGTGGCCTACGCCATTGTCAATACAACCACAAGGGCACAGCAGCTAGGCCGGGTAAGCTTTTACGATGCCGCAACTGGAGCATTTCTGAATTCGGTGGAAGTTGGGTTCCTGCCGGATATGCTGGCCTTTACGCCAGATGGTACTAAGGTGCTGGTTGCCAATGAAGGTGAACCCAATAGTTACGGGCAGCCCAATTCCTTTGATCCGGAAGGATCGGTGAGCATTATTAACTTAGCGGGCGGCGTGAACAGTGCCTCCGTCCAGACCGTAGGCTTTCAGGGGTTTAATGGACAAATTAATGCGCTAAGGGCCTCCGGCGTGCGCATCTTTGGGCCAGGGGCGACCGTTGCCCAAGACCTTGAGCCAGAATATATTGCCGTTGCGCCGGACGGCCTCACAGCATGGGTAACGCTCCAGGAAAACAATGCGATCGCGGTTTTGGATATTGCGACAGCCCAAATTACCCAAATTCTCCCGCTGGGCGCGAAGGATCATAGCCTACCTGGCAACGGCTTTGACGCGAGCGATCGCGATGTGGATGGTACGTCTGCTGGCGGTGGCAAAATTAACATCCAGTCTCAGCCTGTGGTGGGGCTGTATCAGCCCGATGCGATCGCCAGCTTTGTGATTGAGGGCCAAACCTACTACATCACCGCCAACGAAGGGGATGCCCGTGACTATCCTGGATTTAATGAAGAAGCGCGGGTGGGAGCAAATAGCTACACCCTAGACCCAGCGCTGTTTCCTAATGCTGCCACCCTGAAGCAGCCTGCTAACCTGGGCAGACTCATCGTCACCACCGCCACTGGAAATACGGATGGAGACGGTGACTTTGATCGCATTGAAGCCTTTGGGGCGCGCTCCTTTACCATCTGGAACGCCAGCGGCAATATCGTCTTTGACAGTGGAGACCAGCTTGAGCAAATTACCGCCGTCCAGGTTCCCACTCTGTTTAACTCCGACGGGACGACTGCCAGCTTTGACACCCGCAGCGACAACAAAGGCCCCGAACCCGAAGGTGTTGTAGTTGGGGTAATCCACGACCGTACCTATGCCTTCATCGGGCTAGAGCGTACTGGCGACGTGATAGTTTACGATGTCACAACCCCAACCCAGCCTCAGTTTGTGCAGTATCTCAATACCCCTGAAGACATCAGCGTTGAAGGGTTAGCTTTTATTTCAGAAGCCGACAGCCCAACGGGCAAACCCCTCCTGGTGACATCCAGCGAAGTCAGCCGAACGGTGGCCATCTTTGAAATCAATGCGCCTAAGCTGACCACCTTTGAGTTTACTAATCTCCCAGCCTTAGGAACTGCATCCAACGGACAGCAGATTTTTTTAGGCGGCTTTTCTGGTCTCTACTTTCAAGGCTTTGCGGCAAATGGCAACCTGAAATTTGTGACCCATACGGATCGCGGCCCCAATGGAGAACCGACGGGTGCATTGCGTCCCTTTTTATTGCCCGGTTTTCAGCCTGAAATTGTCAGCTTTGAGCTAGATCGTGACAACGGAACCATTGAAATCACAAAGCGGACAGGCTTATTTCGAGAAGATGGCACAACCCCCCTCACCGGACTACCGAACCTTCAGGCTCAAGCAAACGGACTCGCCTACACCGACGAAATTGGGGTAGATTTGAGCGGGAATGTGCTGCCAAATGACCCCCTAGGTGCCGATGTAGAAGGTATTGTGGTAGCACCCAATGGCAACTACTGGCTCGTGGATGAATATCGGCCTGCCATTTACCATTTTGACAGCAACGGGAAGCTACTAGATCGCTTTATCCCAAAAGGAACGTCTGTTGCGCCTGACCCAGACCAGCCTGTTGGAACCTTTGGGACTGAAGTGCTGCCAGAGGTCTATGCCCAGCGGCGTAATAACCGAGGGTTTGAGGCTGTAGCCCTTGAAGGAACTAAGCTATACGCCTTTATTCAAAGCCCCATTGATAACCCTGATAATTCGGGTGACACGGTTTCTAGAAACTCACGCAATCTGCGAATTCTGGAGTTTGATACTTCTTCTGAAACGGTAACGGGCGAGTATCTTTACTTGCTAGACAATGTTTCCGGCAGCGGCAACGCCAAAACGGACAAGATTGGAGATGCGGTCGCCTTGGGCAGCGGAAAATTTGCCGTTGTAGAGCGGGACGATTTATCCACAAGTGCTTCTAACAAATTAATCTACGAAATTGATCTTGCCGGGGCAACGAACATCCACAACCCAGCGAACTTCACGCTGCCAGCTGGCAAAACAATCGAACAGCTTACCCCAACCGAACTAACCGCTGCCAATATCGTCCCGGTCAGCAAAGATTTAATTGTGAATGCTGCACAGGCTGGCTACACGGGCGTGGAAAAACTGGAGGGATTGGCGCTGGTTTCACCCAATACCCTGGCCATCGTTAACGACAATGACTTCAATGTGGCAGGTACAAACGTCCCTTCAAAACTGGGAATTTTGGAGCTGCCAAACGATTTACCCGTTACCCTCCCCCCAGCACCCCAAGAAAATTTTACCCTTCAGCTTCTGCACTTTTCAGATCAAGAGGCTGGTATTCCAGCCTTAGAAGATGCGCCTCGCCTATCTGCCGTTCTCACTGCGCTCAAAAATCAGGACGGTAGTGATGCGGACACCCTACCGGACTATGAAAATACGCTGATTTTGTCTTCTGGGGACGCCTATATTCCTGGTGCTTTCTTAAATGCAAGTGAGCAGGCGTTTGGGGGACAAGGCCGCGCCGATATTCTGATTCAGAATGAACTGGGAGTACAGGCGATCGCCTTTGGCAACCATGAGTTTGACTTGGGCACGGGCCTTGTGGCGAACCTCCTGAAACCTGCGGCGGCAAGCGGTCGTTTTCAGGCTTATCCAGGGGCATCATTCCCCTACCTCAGCGGCAACTTAAACTTTGCCCCTGACGCAAACCTTGCTCCCCTTGTCACCGCTGATGGGCAAGAAGCCAGCACCATTCCTGGCAAAATTGCGGGCAGCACCGTTATTACGGTGAATGGCGAGCGTGTTGGTGTGGTAGGCGCAACCACGCCTACCCTGCGGAGTATTTCTAGCCCCGGCAATGTGGGCGTTAGCCCCACACCCTTTGGCAGTAGCCCCAGCCCCACAGAGCTAGACGCATTGGCTGCGGTGATTCAGGCCGATGTAGATGCCCTACTTGCTGCCAACCCTGATATCAATAAGGTTATTTTGCTGGCGCACATGCAGCAAATTTCCATCGAGAAAGAACTGGCAACTCGTCTTAAAAATGTCGACATTATTGTGGCGGGCGGATCAAACACCCGCTTGCTGGACAGCAACGATGTGCTGCGCCCTGGAGATACGGTGCAGGGAGAGTACCCAACCTTTTTAAGCGACGCGGATGGAAATCCCGTCGCTGTCGTCAACACGGATGGAAACTATAAATATGTAGGCCGCCTGGTCATTGACTTTGACAATAACGGCATCATTATTCCAGAAAGCTACGATGTAGCGGTGAGCGGTGCCTACGCGACTGATGCTGCTGGGGTGGCAGCCCTAGGTGCTGAAGCCCTGGTCGATCCTGAAGTTCAAACCATTGTTAATGGACTTAAAACCGTCGTAGCGGCTCAAGATGGAGCAATCTTTGGGCACACGGATGTCTTCCTCAACGGCACGCGGAATGATGTCCGCACCCAAGAAACCAACTTTGGCAACCTGAGCGCGGATGCAAATCTGGTGATTGGTCAGGGTGTAGACCCAACGGTGAGTGTTTCTATTAAAAATGGGGGCGGTATCCGCGACAACATCGGGTTTATCACCTTTCCCCCTGGCTCCACGAACCCCAATGATGCCCTCAAGCTGCCTCCTCAGGCCAATCCGCTCGCGGGTAAGGCAGAGGGAGATATTTCGCAGCTCGATATCAATAATTCACTGCGGTTTAATAATGGCCTAACCCTTGTCACTCTAACGGCCACACAGCTCTTGCAGGTTGTTGAGCATTCAGTGGCAGGAACGGCTCCTGGCGCAACGCCGGGTCAGTTTGCTCAGATTGGCGGCATTCAGTTTAGCTTTGACCCCAGCCGACCCGTCGGCGATCGCGTTCTATCCTTGACAGTAGAACCCAGCCAGCCCGGAGCGCCAGAGCAGGTCGTGGTTCAAAATGGGGAAGTAGTGGGCAACCCTGAGCGCACCTTTCGCGTTGTCACGCTCAACTTCCTGGCCAGCGGTGGCGATAACTATCCATTCCCGGCATTTCAGGCAGCAAATCCAGCCCGCTTTAACCGAGTTGACCTATTGGGTGAGCCCGACACGAACGGCAATGGGTTTGAGCCCAGGGAAGACCTCAACGGCAACGGCATCCAGGATGCACCCATACCGGAACCTGCAATTTTCAATAAAGCCAACTTTGCCAGCTTTGGCTCTGAGCAAGACGCTCTGGCTGAGTATCTTGCCCTAACCTTTCCGACTGCTGCACAGTCTTTCACCCAGGCCGATACCCCGGCTGCCCTTGATGAACGGATTCAAAACCTTTCCGTGCGGCAGGATACGGTGATTAGTAATCTGCCACCCACGGCGGTGACGCTCAACAATACGGTTTCTACACTCCCAGCCAATACCAGCACAACCAACCGCATCTCCGTGGCCGAGATTGCCATTACCGATGATGGGCAAGGCACCAATATCTTGAGTCTTGATGGCGCGGATGCGGCCAACTTTGAGCTGGAGGGAACCACCCTCTTCCTGAAAGCAGGCGCGGTGCTCAATCCTGGATCGCTGAGCCTGGTGGTGAATGTGGATGACCCGACGGTTGGCACTGCCCCGGATGCGTTTAGCAACTTCACCCTGACGGTGACGCCAGTGACGACCCCCGTTTCGGGAACGTCCGGCCCCGATGATTTGGTGGCGGGCGTGACGCCTGGGTTTACGGGCATCAACGAGACGGTGTTTACCGGGGCTGGCAATGACTCCATTGATGTGGCGATCGCCGGGGCCAACGCAGGCAACAACCGCATCAATGCAGGAACCGGAAGTGACGTTATCTTTGTGGCGAATGGCGATCGCGTGTTTGGCAGTGCGGGCGACGATGAACTAGACGCCACGGACGCCACGGGCTATCGCATCTCTGGCGGTGCTGGAGACGACCTCTTCTTCTTAGGTGCAGAGGGTCGCGCCTTGGGTGGAGATGGCGACGACCAGTTTTACGTCCAGTCAGGTGGCGGCAACCTGATCTCTGGCGGCGCAGGGTCAGACCAGTTCTGGATTGCCAATGCCGAGCTTCCCACTGCGGCCAATACAATTCTAGATTTCCAAATTGGCACCGATGTCATTGGAATTCAGGGGTCTGCAAGCCTAGGAATTAGCGCCTCAACCTTAGTACTGACCCAAGTTGGTGCAGACACAACCCTTGGGTTTGGCGACCAAACCTTAGCTGTACTTAAGGGGGTTCAGGCCAGCAGCCTCACGCCCAGCAATACAAACCAGTTTATTTTTGCCTAAGCGCCTTTTGCCTCAATACCAATAGCAGCACCCCAGTTCAAGTTTTTTTGCCTCGCCAATCTTCAAAATTATGAAGGTTGGCGAGGTTTTCCTTTAGAAGCTGAGGCATTGAGCAAACCAAAGAATTATGAATAACCTTCGCTGCTTCGCAGATCCAAAATCTTAGTCAGTTGGTTTACTTAATCTTCAGAACCGGTATTAAATAAGCTCAAAAGTAATTCTACAAATTCCTGTGTTAACCCATCCATACAAATCACTTAACGTTTGGGTGATATTTTTTGGCTGTACGTCTAAACAAAACGCACATACACTAGCATTCTGGCTTTTCGGGAAAGCTTATTTCTCTGTATGGCTGGGTGGGAATTATTTCTTCAAAAAAGATGTCTTCAAGGTCAGAAAAAATATTTTGCTCAGTGCAGTGTTTCAAGTGCAGTCTTTCAAGCTGCCAGCCCAGAAAACGCTAAGTGCTGATGCTGTTCCCATGGCGGGAAGTAGGGCGCTAATCCTTGCAATTCTAGGCTTTACAATCCAGTTTCTTTCGCTTAAGGGCTTGCAGAAATCTCCTCCCAAAAACTCTTAAGCTTGACTGCCCTCTAGGCTCAACAGACTCATCTCTGGCTCATCCCGCGTTCATTGAGCAATGTTCTTAATTACCATTAGAAATTTTTATTATGGAAAATTCTGTGCCCCTCGTAACGCTCAAAGGGTTTGCTTCTCTTCCCGCTGATACCTTTGCAGATGGCCCCCCATCAGGAAGCTTGATTACGGGCAATACCAATGGGCGATCAGTTCCGTTTCCTTCCCAGCCTGTCCAGGGCTTTAGTGGGGTTCAAGCTGCCGATGAAAACTCCTTTTGGTACCTCGCCGATAACGGCTATGGCGCAAAAAATAACAGTGCTGACTTTCTGCTGCGGCTGTATCGCATAGACCCTAGCTTTCGGGGCTACGAGCCCCAAGGGGACGGAAGCATCAAGGTGTTGGACTTTATTCAATTCGCCGACCCAGACCGAAAAGTGCCCTTTAGCATCGTGAACCAGGAAACGAGCGATCGCCTTTTGACTGGCGCAGACTTTGATTTAGAGTCCTTCGTGATTGCCGAAGACGGCACCCTATGGGTCGGCGAAGAGTTTGGCCCCTACCTGCTGCATTTTGACGCCACGGGCAAACTGCTAGATGCCCCAATTCCCACCCCCAATATCCAAAAGCTCAATACGCTCAATGGCCAAGCGCCGATTGTGATTGGGCATCGTGGTGCCAGTGGAGAACTGCCTGAGCACACCCTTGAAGCCTATCGCCTTGCCATTTTGCGGGGTGCAGACTTCATTGAGCCAGACCTCGTCTCAACCAAGGATGGCATCCTCATTGCCCGCCACGAGCCTAACCTCATCAATACCACCGACGTTTCCACCCGTCCTGAATTTGCAAATCGCAAAAAGACGATGCTGGTGGATGGTGTGCCGGAAGAGGGCTTTTTTGCCTCCGACTTTACCCTGGCAGAAATCAAGACCCTCCGTGCAGTTATGCCTCAGGGCTTTCGCAGCCAGGTTTATAATGGCGTCTTAGAAATTCCGACCTTTGCCGAAATCATCGACTTAGTGCAGACGGTCGAAGCCCAAACCGGCAAAAAAATTGGCATTTATCCTGAAACCAAGCACCCCACGTATCACGACAACTTGGGTTTATCCCTAGAAGAAAAGCTCGTGGCCGTCCTCAACGAGAAAGGTTTTACAGACCCCAGCCGCATCTTCATTCAGTCCTTTGAGGTCAGCAATCTTAAAGAGCTTAATACCCTAACGGATTTACCCCTCGTGCAGCTCTTAGATGCCTATGATGTGGCAAATGACGGTACGCTGCTGTACGAGTCCGTCAATGCCCGTCCCTACGACTTTACAGTTGCAGGCGATACTCGCACCTACGGCGATTTGTTGAAGCCTGAAGGGCTGGCAGAAATTGCAACCTACGCAGACGGCATCGGGCCTTGGAAGCGTCAGATCGTTTCAGTAAAAACCGTTGACAATAACAATGATGGCCAGCCAGACGATCTGAATGGCGATGGTGTAATTAACGACGCAGACCGCGTGACCCTAGCCCCTACTTCCCTTGTGGAAGATGCCCATGCTCAGGGTTTACTGGTGCATCCCTATACCTTCCGCAATGAAGGCCGATTTTTGGCGTCAGACTACAAAAACAATCCTGAAGCTGAGTTTCGGCAATTCATTGACTTGGGCGTGGATGGCTACTTTACTGATTTCCCCGGTACTGGGGATTTAGTCCGCGACCAAGTAACTGGCGATACGGTGCGATCGCCCCAAAATCCTGCCGTGCTCTCCCAGCCCCAGTTCGATACTCTGGACGGTAAGGCCCCCATTGTCATTGGCCACCGAGGAGCCAGTGGGGAGCGGCCAGAGCATACCTTAGCTGCCTACAAATTGGCGATCGCCCAGGGGGCTGACTTTATTGAGCCAGACCTGGCTGTCACCAAAGATGGCGTTCTGATTGCCCGTCACGAACCCTTACTGGCCGTTGCCGTTCTGAATGCGGACGGCAGCATACAGCGAGATGCCAATGGCAACCCCGTCATCAACACCACCAACACCAGTACGGATGTTTATCTGCGCCCTGAATTTGCTGATCGCCTAACCATCAAAAACCTAGATGGACGCAACGTAGCAGGCTGGTACGCCGAAGACTTTACCCTCGCTGAAGTGAAACAGCTCAATGCGATCGAGCGAATTCCGGCGCTGCGCGGCACAGACTTCAACAATGATGGACTGAAGGTGCCCACCCTGGCCGAAGTGATTGATCTGGTGAAGCAGGTGGAGGCAGAGACTGGGCGTAAAGTTGGGATTTATCCCGAAACAAAGCATCCTACTTTCTTTCAAGGGCAGGGCTTCAATACCAGTCAGCTTTTGGTAGATACCCTCAAGGCCAATAACTTCACCGATCCGACCCGCATCTTTATTCAGTCCTTTGAAGTTGGCAACCTCAAGGCGCTCAACAGCACCATCATGCCCGCTGCGGGGATTGATATTCCTTTGGTTCAGCTATTTGGCGGGTCGGGGCAGCCCTACGACTTTGTCGTCAGCGGCGATCCACGCACCTACACCGATTTATCGACCCCTGCTGGACTGACCGAAATTGCCGCCTACGCGGAGGGAATTGGGCCGAATAAACAGCGAATTGTGCCTCAGCTTACGGTGGATCGCAATGGCGACGGTAGACCCGATGACCTAAATGGAGATGGTCAAATTAGCGATGGCGATCGCATTCTTGGCGAACCCACAACGCTGATTCAAGATGCCCATGCCGCTGGGCTGCGGGTGCACCTCTATACCCTCCGTAGCGAAAGCTTTTTTCTGCCCGATAGCTACAACGGCGACCCAACGGCTGAATACCGTAAGTTTATTGACCTAGGAGTGGATGGTTTTTTCACAGACTTCCCCGGCACAGGGCGATCAGTTCTTGTGAATGACTACTTAGCAGGCACGGGTTACACGGGCGGTAGCCAACCCTACTATGGCAACTTGGAAGTCTCAAATTTAGCCGGGTCTAGGGGATTTGAAGGATTAGCCATCAGCCCTGACCAAAAAACGCTCTATCCCTTACTAGAGGGAAGTGTGGTTGGAGATCCCGCAGGAACCTTGCGCCTTTATGAAGTTGATGCTGCATCTGGACAGTATCAAGGACTTGTAGGGCTTTACCCGCTCGACGCTGCCAACCATGCAATCGGCGATATCACGGTCATCAATAAGAACGAATATCTCATTCTTGAGCGCGATAACGGCCAAGGCGCTACGGCTCAGTTTAAAAAGGTTTTCAAGATTGATATCTCTAAAAAAGATAGCAGCGGCAACATCTTAAAGGAAGAGGTCGTGGATCTGCTGAATATTCAAGATCCCAACGATCTGAATCAAGACGGCAGCACTCAGTTTACCTTTCCTTTCGTAACCATTGAGGATGTATTGGTCTTAGATAACAAAACCATTCTGGTTGCTAATGACAATAACTATCCTTTTTCGACCGGTCGCTCTGCGACAGAGGCCGATAACAACGAGTCGATTGTTTTAGAGCTAGAAAAACCCCTGACGGTTGCTTCCCAAGTCTCTGGCACGACCAATGCTGATGATTTAGTGGCCGGAATAACGCCAGGGTTGGATGGGTTTAATGATCGCATCTTTGCTGGCGCGGGCAACGACACCGTTGATATCCCCATTGCCGGAGCTTTTGCGGGGGATAATCGCATTAATGCAGGGCGAGGAAGCGATACAGTCTTTGTTGCTGATGGCGATCGCGCCTTTGGCAGTGCGGGAGACGATGAACTGGACGCAACAGAAGCCGTTGGATACCGCATCTCTGGAGGGGCGGGAGACGATATTTTATACCTTGGGTCTGAGGGTCGTGCCCTTGGTGGTGATGGCAACGATGTGTTCTATGTCCAAAGTGGGGGAGATAACCTCCTCTCTGGCGGTGCGGGCGCAGACCAATTCTGGATTTATAACGCTGAGGCCCCGGCCACATCCAATACCATCCTCGATTTCCAAGTAGGCACCGATGTCCTTGGAATTAGCGGCGCATCCTTCACCTTCGAGCAGCTAGAATTGTCTGGCAACACGATCGCCCTTGGCGGCAAAACCATTGCCACCTTAAATGGCGTGAATACCGCTAGCTTAACAGCAGTCAATATCCTGTTTATCTAGCCCGTATTTATCTAACCCGTGAGGAACCCCCTATCGAGAACCCCTACTGAGCTGAGTTTCCAGGCTATGGACTCACGGCCCCAGAAATGACTCTTACCCTCACGGGCATGGCGAATGTGAAGGACAAATCAATCCTGTGCGTATAGCTTGACAAGTAGAGCCCTCGGATCAATTCGAGGGCTTTCTTCATCGTAGGGTCTTTTGAAATATCCCGTTTTACTTTTAACTTAGCCTAATCCTCTTCTTTTCTTAGAGTTTTCTTAACTAAGGCATGAAATACTTAGTTTTGGAGTAGCGAATCTATCACGATCTCTACAATACGCTCTAAATTTGCTCTCAAAGTGGCTGGTCAAATCACTTACTCTTACATTTCTTTTTATTTTTTCCATTCATAAAGAATCGCCGATCTAAAGGAGAAATGGGTGCCCACGTTTAACGGAACTGCAAATGACGACATTTTATTTATTGCGCCAGGGGCCAGCAGCGACACAATTCTAGGCCTTGCAGGAAATGACTCCCTAGATGCAACCACGGGTAGCGGAAACAACATCCTGCGGGGTGGGGAAGGCGATGATGAGCTGTTTGCTTACCGAAACGATCAGCTTTTTGGCGAGGCCGGCAACGATAGCCTCTATTCCGACGGCAATGGAGCTAATGCTTTGTTCGGAGGGGATGGTAATGACCTGCTGTTTGGCGATCGCAACGACAGCCTCTTTGGAGATGCCGGAGACGACTCCCTGTATGCAGGGGTGAGTAGCAATCGACTTGCGGGCGGCACAGGCAAAGATCGGTTTTACCTGACCCCGGCTGGCATTCCTGACTTGCCTAGCGAGATCCTAGATTTTACTAAAGGTGACGATAAAATCATCATCACTGCCATTCCTGAAATTCGGAGCTTTGCCGATATCCTTCGGGTACAGGTGGGTGCAGATACGTTTTTGCGGGTGAATGTGGGCGGAAGGATCAAAGATATTGGCATTCTAAGAGATATCCAGGCCAATTCCTTGACCCCAGCCGATTTTGGATTTGACGGTGTTCCCGTTCCCGTCAACCGCGCCCCAGAGGCAAATCCTGATAAAACCATCACCCTTCTCGAAGATGCAGCAGCAACAGCTCTAGGAATTACAGCGCCTACCGATGCGGATGGCGACGCCCTCACACTAACGGTTAATTCGATTCCTGATAGCACGAAGGGTGAAATCCGACGCAGTGACGGCACCGTTGTTACGGTAGGCTCGTCCCTCACTCCTGAGCAATTGACGGGTTTAGTGTTTGTACCCGTTCCGAACGCGAGCGGGAATGCCGGAACCTTTAGCTACGCCGTTAGTGATGGAAAAGGAGGGTCGGATACGCAGACTGTGGCGATCGCCATTACTCCGGTCAACGATGCACCTGTTGCTGGCCCCGACAAAACACTGACGCTTCTTGAAGACGCGCTGCCAACTTCATTGGGTATTCAAGCACCAACGGATGTGGATGGCGATCCGCTCACTATTACCATTGATGCCCTGCCCGATGCTACAAAAGGACAAATCCGGCTTGGGGATGGCACTGTTGTTACTGCGGGTATGGTCTTAACTCCGACACAGTTGACAACTCTAGTCTTTGCCCCAGCCCCCAATGCCAACGGAGACGCCGGAGCCTTTCGCTATACCGTGAGTGATGGCCAAGGCGGCACGGCTTCGCAAATGGTGGCGATCGCCATTACCCCAGACAATGACGGCCTCTCATGGGGTGATCCTCATATTTTCACCTTTGATGGCCAGCACTATGACTTTCAGGCCACAGGCGACTTTATATTAGTCAAAGCATTCGATAGCGACCTAGAAATTCAAACCCGTCAAACCCCTTGGCTCTACAATCCAGCCACGACAGTTAACACCGGACTGGTAACGGTTGTTGACGGCAACCGTATTGAATTTTATGCAGATCAGCATGGCTTTTGGGTCAACGAATTACCCGTCAACATGAAGGAGGGTGAAACTCTAATGTTGGGTCAGGGCAGCATTAGCCGCACCGCGATTTCTGGCTATGGCTTACCTGGAGATCTTTACACCATCACCTATCCCAATGGCGACGTGCTAAAAAATTCGGTTTACCCTGGATTTTTAATGGACGCACTTGTAGATCTCGCCAATAGCCGTCAAGTGATAGGCATACTTGGCAACCGTAACGGCATCATAGAAGACGACCTCGCTTTGCGAGATGGCACGATTCTCACAGATCCCCTAGCTCCAGAAAATCTTTACGGTGCCTTTACCGAAAGCTGGCTGGTCAAGGAAAGTGAGTCTCTCTTTCGTATCCGCCCATCAATTACATCTGCCGACGCTTCATTTCAGTCCAGTCTGGACGAATCCGAAAAAGACCCTAATATACTTGCGATCGCCCAGCAGTTTGTCTTTGGGGGAAATGGGGACGATGTGCTGATTGGCGCTGGCATTACACCAGAAACGCTGGGCCGCAACCAAGTTGATCTTTTGATGGGAATCAAAGGAAATGATCTCTTTGTTTTGGGAGATGAACGCAGTAAGTATTATCTGGGTGGGGGACAGCAAGACTATGCCCTCATCACCGATTTTTGGTCAGGGGATAGAATTCAACTGAACGGCAGCGCCAGTGACTATGTATTAAATACTGCTCCCGTTGGACTGGCTAGCGGGACAGGAATTTTTCTTGCTAACGACCCCACAGAGTTAATTGGAATTATTCAAGGCTCAACGGTACAAGCAATCAGTCTTTCTGATTCAACAATCTTTCAATTTGTGTAAGAGGCTGTTTGAAAAGTTGCTTAGACCTTACACTCGCCCCCTTAGTCTCCAAAACTGGGGAGGAATGGTCAGAGCTTTTAGATTTCTCTCCCCAAAATTCGGAGGAGCAGGGGGTCAATACAGGATTAGATGAGACTTTTCAAACAGCCTCTAAAGACTCTTTCATCTCAAGATAAATGAGTTCTTATTCTTTTTCGGACCAAGTACTCATGCAAGTAGTACAGAATACATTGCATGAGTATTTAGTACTTTCATAATAATTTTGACAGAATGCTAATAATTTCTTTTTTGTAGTAGCGCATTGAATCATAATTTCGTGCCAGCAAGCTTGCTTATCATTGAGATAAACTGCTCTTAATTATTAAGATGTATGATTAAGCTATAGACACTTAAAATGCACATGCAGCGATTTTTGTTTTATGACATACGGTTTAAAAGATTGTAAATCTAAAATCGATTAGTCCATACAATCTGAACAGCTAGGATGTACCTTAAGTGACTGAAAACTGCTGCATCTGGTTTTCCTGAATTACTTTCAGAGCTTAAAATTTAAAAAATTAGGCTCTTGAATTTTGAACTATCTTGGTTGATGTTATCACCTTCTAAAAACTCGTGTTCATGAGAATAGATTTTCTACATGAATTTAATGAGTTTGCTTGTCTTCAGCATGAAAATCTCTCCAAGATCTTTTGAGATTTTTGTGAGGCCAAAACAAATTTTCTCTATAATTCGTTAGTTTCAAAGGATGAAATTCATGACCACTGGAAACCACGTTATTTTCATTCATCCAGATGGAACAAGTCCATCTCATTTTGCTTTTGCCAGGTTTGTAGATGTTGGGCCAGATGGGAGACTGAATTGGGATAAATTTTCTAATTCTGGGGTCTACCTTGGTCACATGGAAGATCAGCTTGGTGGTACCTCAAATGGAGGTGCAGTCACCCATGCGACTGGGGCTAAAGTATATTCAGAATCTTTTGGTTATGAACAAGGCAATATTCCCATCACATCCTTGTCAGGAACCAACAAGACCATCGTAGAAGAGGCTATAGACGCCGGGAAAGTCACCGCACTAATTCAATCAGGCGCTATATTTGAGCCTGGTACAGCAGCATTTGTTGCAAAAACAGCAGAAATTGTAAACCCAGATGGAAGTCGCATCGTCCCACGTGCCCAAGCTGCTGAAATCGCTAAGCAGGTGGTTGAATCTGGTGTGAACTTCATTATGGGAGGTGGCGAGTTAAATTTGATTCCAGTTGGAACCAATGGCTTCCACGGAACAGCCGCACAGTTTGATGCTCTCAGCACCAGCTCTAGAGTACGTCCTAGCGAAAACTTGATTGAAAAAGCAAAAAGTCTGGGTTACGTTGTTGTCTATACAGAAGAGCAGCTACGTGACCTTATTGATCCTGTCAAAACTCCCACTCCACCAACCAAAGTTTTGGGTGTTTTTGCCCCTATTCATACCTTCAATGATCGCCCCGAAGAGGTACTGGCAGCCAATGGTCTGCCTCTTTACAGCCCATCAGCGCCAACAATCTCTGAGATGCTGGAACTGACCCAGGTTTTGATGGAGAAACACCCTAACTTTGATAACGGTTCCATTACAATTTTAGAAGAAGAAGGAACCGACAACTTTAGCAATAACAACAACGCGCCTGGAACCTTAGAAGCGCTTCGTCGGGCTGATGCTGCCATTGGGGTTGCTTTCGACTTTGAGGAGAAGTACCCAAATACCTTAATTATCACCGCTGCAGATAGTGATGCAGGTGGTCTACAAGTCCGAGATCCTCTCTCGGCAGGCAACGTTCGCTCAATCAATAATAATCCTGTTGATGGCACCTCATCTCGTAATGTCCCTCTTGATGGACAAAATGGCGCAAATACTGCCCCTTACACTTCGGCGCCTGATGCTAATGGTGACGTCTTTAACTTTGGAATCGCTTGGGCGGGGCTCCCTGATTACAGTGGCTCCATCGTCTCAAAGGCCCACGGACTAAATGCTGAAAAGTTGCCTGCAACCTTAGACAACACCAAAATTTACGAGCTGATGTATGAGACTCTGTTTGATACTGAGCTCGTTTCTCGAAATCCAGACCCTGTTCCTGCGCCTCCCGCGACTCGTTCGACTGGAAACGTAATTTTCATCCACCCAGACGGAACTAGCCCTTCTCACTACATGGCTCTCCGCAATATAGATAAGGGGCCTGATGGTCGCCTGAATTGGGACAGCATGACTAATTCTGGTGTTTATCTGGGTCACATGGATAACCAGCTCACTGGAACCTCTAACGCAGGTGCAGTTACCCATGCTAATGGGGTTAAGGTTTTCAATGAGTCTTTTGGCCTGAACGAAGACCAGTCACTGATTACTCCTGCTTCCGGCAAAGTGGGCTCCACAATTTTAGAGGAAGCGATACAGGCGGGTAAGGCAACAGCTCTGATTCAGTCTGGGCACCTTGCGGAACCTGGTTCTGCTGCTTTTGCTGCAGCTACGACCAATCGTGACGGCGATAACCTTCGTGCAAGAGATAAGTATTCAGAAATTATTGAGCAGGTCATACGCTCTGGCACTGACGTGATCATGGGGGGTGGCGAGCTGTATATGTTGCCCAAGGGAACCACAGGCTTCCATGTCACTGCCGAGCTTGATGCTTCTGAGAGCCGTTCTGAGCGTCGGCCCACCACAAATCTGATTGACTTAGCAAAGTCCTTGGGCTACACGGTGGTGTACACAGAAGATCAGATGAATGAGGTGGTAAACAGGCAAAATCCACCAACTAAAATTCTGGGTGTTTTTGCAGCTATACATACCTTTGACGATCGCACTGAAGAGGCGCTAGGTCTCAATACTGCAAATCCGTCTCCTCTCTATGTAGCAACTGCACCAACGGTTGCTGAGATGTTAGATGCATCTCTCAAGATTCTTAAGCGCGATCCAGATGGTTTCTTTGTGGCTGTTGAAGAAGAGGGTACGGATAACTTTGCCAACAACAACAACGCTGTAGGTACGATTGAAGCGTTGCGCCGTGCCGATGATGCTATTGGCGTGGCGATCGATTTTGTCAATACTCAAGACCCCAATACTCTTGTTATTACGGCAGCCGACAGTGATGCCGGGGGCTTGCAGGTGCAGCAATTTGCGCCATATACTCGTCCTTCAGGAAACTTTGACCAAAACAATCCCAATATTGCCGATAGTCAACCTGAGGTTCCATTCGTTAACGTCAATCCAACTACTTCTAACACCACAAGGGCATTTTTGGATGGAGCGAAAGGAAGTACGGCTAGTGCCGAAGCTCCCTGGGTTCCTTTTGCATCTCAAGACAGCATTGATGGCCCGATGGGAAATTTCACGGTTAACTGGGTGGGAACGCCAGATTTTCCCGGTAGTATTGTTGCAAAAACTTACGGAATGAATGCGGACAAACTACCTAGCACTCTGGATAACACTGAAATTTACAACATCATGTATCAAACATTATTTGGTGTCGAACCTGATGTTGCCGCTGAAAACATAGCGCCTAAACTGGTTTCAGGATCGACAGGCGATGATTTGTTGATTGCTGGCTCCTCCGATACGGCTTTTGATGGTATCAACGATATTGTCTTCACTGGTGCAGGAGATGATGAAATTGACTCTGCGATCGCTTCGTCTGTAATCGCTGGGTCAAATCGGATCAGCTCTGGAAAGGGAGCTGACACGATTTTTGTTGCCAATAATGACCGTGTCTTCGGTGGTGTTGGCGATGATGAAATTGACGCGACCGATGCCAAAGGGTACCGTGCTTCCGGTGGAGCTGGAGACGATATCTTTTTCTTGGGTTCTGAGGGTCGCGCTTTAGGGGGCGACGGCGACGATGTGTTTTATGTGCAGAGTGGGGGAGGCAACCTAATTTCGGGTGGCGCAGGTGCCGACCAATTCTGGATTTATAATGCTGAGCGTCCCGCTAGTGCCAATACCATTCTGGATTTTCAGATGGGAACCGATGTGATCGGTATCCTTGGCGCACCATTTACCTTTAGTGACCTGGTACGGACTGGCGACACTATTTCATTTGGTGGCAACACTTTAGCCGTCTTAAATGGTGTAAACACGGCAAACTTGACTGCCGCTAACTTTGCATTTGCTTAGGCTACTTTAGCAAATGTGCGAATGTAAGTTACCTCCGGTCACGGCGATTTAGGCTCGTTTCATAGATTTCTGGATGGGCAGAGAATTTCTGCCCATCTTTTTATGCTGCATATTTCCAGAATAAAAAAACCTGTAAATGGCCTCAGATCTCTTGCGTCAAAAAAAGAAATCGTTTCTTAACGCAACCTTAAAATTAATTTAAACTCTCTATAGGATGATTTGAATGGTAAATTTTGCTACAGTTAATTACGCTAAGAGCTTAAAGCTAAATAAGTTGACAAAATGACCTTAACTTTTCGTATTTTCTTCAAACTTCTGGCAAAATAGTCTGAAAAATGCGACGGTATGGGCATTTTTTTATAAAACTTAAGGCTGTCAAAAATTTGATGTTTACTAATTTTGTAAAATTGAATATGGTTCGATGCTACAGCAGCTCATAATCTTAGTATTTTGCATTATTCAGCTCTCATTGATCGGTCGCATTAAATCGAATCTACGATATTGCCATAACCCGATCTCGTGCACTAATTAAATCTTCTTAATTTGCTTCGTCTTTGATAAAACATGTGCTGCCTGACTGCTAACACAGGGTTCCACGAGTCAATTTTGTTGATTTTATCAGGTAAACCTCAATGGCTCCCATTCGTTTGACTGGCTCGACTTATGCCGAGAATTTTGATACCCTGGCCACCGCAGGAACTGCAAATACTCTGCTCCCTTTTGGTTGGGAGATTGCTGAAGCAGGAACTAGCGCCCTGAACAACGGCCAGTATGCAGCCGGAACGGGCAGCTCTAATGCGGGCGATACCTACAGCTTTGGTGCGGCTGACAGCACGGAACGAGCGCTGGGTGGATTGCAGTCTGGCTCATTAACGCCAACGATTGGAGCGGGCTTTACAAACGATACGGGCAATATAATCACCGCGCTGAATGTTACTTACACTGGCGAACAGTGGCGTCTTGGGGCAGCAAATAGAGCGGATCGCCTGGATTTTCAGTACAGCCTGGATGCTTCATCCCTAACGACGGGAACCTGGATAGATGTTGACCTTCTCGACTTCACGGCACCAGCCACGACGGGAACGGCTGGCGTAAGGAACGGGAATGATTCTGCCAATCGCACGGTAATCAGCGGCTCCATTGCGGGTTTGGCGATCGCACCAGGGGCAACGGTCTGGATTCGCTGGAATAGCTTTGATGCTTCCGGTGCCGATGATGGTCTGGCAGTGGATGAGTTTTCGCTCACGCCCATTACTGGCGAGGGGGCAACAACGCCAACGGTTACTCTCTCATCTCCTGACTCAGCCGCAGCAGAAGCGGGACAAGACCCCGGCACTTTTCGGATTACACGCACGGGGGATACGGCCAATGCGCTGGATATTACCTACACTCTCGGCGGCACTGCCACTTCTGATGACTATGCTCCGCTGACTGGTACTGCCGCGATCGCAGCGGGACAGTCTTTTGTAGACATCATCCTTACGCCCATAGACGATGCTCTGCTAGAAGGGAGTGAAACCGTTACCCTGACGCTGACCGATGGTGCTGATTATGATCTTGGCTCAGCAAGTACCGCTACCGTGGTGATCACCGATAATGACCAAGCGCCAACGCGAATTCGGGACATTCAGGGTGCCGCTCACGTCTCTCCCCTCACGGGTCAGGGCGTGTCTGATGTAGCGGGTATTGTTACGGCGATCGCCTCCAACGGGTTCTACTTCCAAGATCCAACCCCAGACGATAATCCCGCAACTTCTGAGGCAATTTTTGTCTTTACAGGAGCCAACGCTCCCCTGCTCACGAGCCGCACCGTAGGTGAAGCGATTTTAGTCAGCGGTACGGTGTCTGAATTCCGTCCCGGCAACAACCCTAATAACCTCACCACTACGCAGCTCTCCAATAACAACAGCGTGAAATCGCTGAGTATTGCCGCCTGGACTAATGCCCCCACAACGGCGATCGCGCCAACGGTTTTGGGGTTGGGTGGACGCGCAATTCCTTCCAGCATTATCAACGATGACTTTATCGGCAGCGGCAACATTGTTAGCGGCAACGTCGAAACAGGTGGCGACTTTGACCCCATCAACGAAGGCGTCGACTTCTTTGAAAGCCTAGAAGGAATGCTGGTTCAGATTAATAATCCCCTTGCCACCTCCCCAACGGCCAACTTCGGCACCTCTGAAGAAATTTGGGTACTGGCCGACAATGGCGACAACGCCACCAGTCGCACCGTGCGGGGCGGTAGCCTCATTACGCCATCGGATTTCAACCCAGAACGCATTCAAATTGATGACCTGAACAGCGCCATAGTGCTGCCGGACGTCAACGTTGGCACAAAGCTTAGCACCGTGACTGGGGTAGTCAATTATGACTTTAATAACTACGAAGTGCTGGTTTCCGCTGCCCCAACGGTTGTCGAAGATTCGCCCCTGCAAAAAGAAATAACCAGCCTCACCAGCACCGACACCCAGTTGACGATCGCGACCTTTAACGTCGAAAACCTTGACCCCAACGACGGCACCGCTAAGTTTAATGCCATAGCCGCTGCAGTGGTGAATAACCTCCAGTCCCCCGACATCATTAACCTCGAAGAAATTCAGGACAACAATGGCCCCACCAATAATGGCGTAGTGGATGCCGACCAGACCTATCAACTACTGATTGACGCGATCGCCATTGCGGGTGGGCCTACCTACGAATATCGCCAGATTAACCCCGTTAATAATCAAGATGGCGGTCAACCGGGCGGCAATATCCGCGTTGGCTTCCTGTTTAACCCGCAGCGCGTGGATTTTGTCGAAGGCTCCCTCCAGCGCTTAACCGATACTGACCTAAGCGATGGCGATGCATTTCAAAGCAGCCGCAAGCCGCTCGTTGGTCAGTTTGTGTTTAATGAACAGACCATTACCGTGATTGGCAACCACTTCAATTCCAAAGGGGGCGATCAGCCCTTATTTGGCCCCAATCAGCCACCCACTCTCACCAGCGAAGCCCAGCGGAACCAGCAGGCCACCATCGTCAAAGATTTTGTGCAGCAAATTTTGGCGGTTGACCCAAACGCCAATGTGGTGGTGGCTGGAGACTTAAACGACTTTGAATTTTCAGCGCCGCTCAGCATTTTGGAATCTGGTGGCCTGAATACCCTGATCGAAACCCTTCCAGAGAACGAGCGCTACACCTATAACTTTCAAGGAAATGCGCAGGTCTTAGACCACATTTTGGTCAGCAACCGTCTTTTGGGCCAGCTCGACGGCGTGGATGTTGTCCACATCAATTCTGAATTTAGTGACCAGGTCAGCGACCACGATCCGGTCTTAGCGCGCTTTAATCTGCCCCTTCCCAATCAAGCCCCCACCGCCGTCACCTTTGAAAACGTGACCGCAGCGCTACCCGAAAATTCCGACACCCAAAGCCGCATTAAGGTAGCCGATGTTGCTATCGCCGATGACGGGCGGGGCATCAATGGACTGAGCCTAAGCGGAGTGGATGCTGGCTTCTTTGAGCTGGACGGGAATGCGCTGTACCTGAAGGCCAATACAGCCTTGGATTTTGAATCCAAACCCAGCTATGCCGTCACCGTGAACGTGGATGATGTGGCCGTGGGTAGTACCCCCGATGCCAGCAGTAGCTTTACCCTCAACTTGACGAACGTCAATGAAGCCCCCACAGCTAATGATGACCGAGTGATTCTCCCACGAGGCGTCACCACCATTGCGGCTGCTGCCCTCTTGGCCAATGACACCGACCCAGACAGCGGCACAACCCTGGTGATCGCTGGGGTGCAGTCAGCGGTGGGCGGTACGGCGACCTTGAGGAACGGCAGCATCGAATTTAGGCCAGCGCCAGGGTTTAATGGCACCGCAAGCTTTGACTATGTTGTGAGCGACGGTGAACTGAGCGATACCGCAACCGTGACGGTAGTGATGGGTCGAACCCTGAATGGAGGCAACGGCAATGATACGCTGCGCGGCAATGACGGGGATGACGTCATCAGCGGCGGGAATGGTCGAGATCAGCTCTTTGGCCTGGGGGGAGAGGATGTCCTCAATGGTGGCAACGGAGACGACCAGATCTTTGGCGGCGAAGGTCAGGATGTCCTCAACGGCGACAACGGGAACGACAAGTTGTTTGGCGATTTGGGTGCAGATGTGCTGATTGGCGGCAACGGAGACGACCAGCTCTTTGGCGGTGCGGGTGATGACTTCCTGATTGGCGAAAACGGCAACGACCTTCTAGTCGGCGGGCTGGGGGCAGATATCCTCACGGGCGGCAATGGACGAGATACGTTTCAGTTTGCGGCGGGCGACTCGCTCCTGGGCTCCTATGATCGCATTACAGACCTCAAAATTGGCACGGATATTATCGATGGCCCCAATGCCGTCTCGGCTGCAAACCTTTTGCAGTTGGGGGCAGTAGCCACTTTTGATGGGGCTGGCATTACAGCAATTTTAGGGGCTCTCCCTGCTTTTCGCGCAGCAACCTTTACTTTCGGTGCTCAAACCTTTCTCGCGCTTAATGACGGTACGGCAGGGTTTTCTGCAAGTGCTGACACCATTGTTGAAATTACCGGGTTTAGCGGTCGGCTAGATCGTTTAGCGGTTGTCTAGGACGGCTAGCCGAGCCAGAC
>JAKRSB010000026.1 GCA_022402525.1 Thermosynechococcaceae cyanobacterium MS004 | reverse complement strand
TGCAGCGTCACCACCACATCAGTCTTAACCCGCCTCGCCTTGGCGGAAATAGACTCAGCGGGCCAGTCGATCACTGCATTACGGTAGTCTCCCTGGCTGGTAAGCCGGACTGGCTTGCGAGGCTCATAGGCCAACTTCAAGACGCCATCAAACTCCCCAGCCTGTACTTTCACCGGACTGGGCGGCAAAAGCGGCATGAGCGGGGGCAGAACCAGGTTTTCCGTGCGTGCCGTTAGAGAAAGAGCTTCAGTCTCTTGCTGGAATACCCCATTCAGGGCAATGCGCCCCCCCGAATCAATCTGGGTGGTTGCGGCCAGATTAATTCGGGATTGTTCGCGATCAAAAGTGGCGGAACCATTTGCGTTCTGAAGGAGGCGCTGGGGTGCATTGGCCGGATCTAGCTTGATGGTTCCATCAACGGCACGAATGGTGTTGACCCGAATCTTCAGCCAGCCTTCGGGGCCAGAGGTAACCTTTGTGGCAATCCAGCGGTTATCTGGCGCTTGGTCAAGGTAGACCTGAGGGCGCTGGAGCGTCACGTCTAGATTCAGCGTCTGGTTAAACAGAACGGTTAGGGGATTAAACCGCACCACGACGGACTCCGCTGTGGCCTGATCCCGATCCAGGAAAGAGCGTCCATCTAAGGTGGTTTTGTGGGGCGGGATGGCTGAGCGCCCATACTCAATGCTGGTGAGTGAATAGCCCTTGAGGTCGCCCAGGGTGAAGGGACGGTTAAATAGCTTCAGGAGGTTGTCTTCAACCAGTGGCGTGAGTTCACGCTCAATGAAAATCAGCCCGCGCCAAGCTGCCGCCCCGGACAACACACCCACCACCATCAGCGCTCCCAAAACAGGACGGCTGGACAGCACAGACCATAGCGCGCTCTGTGGCGATCGTTGAAGGGGGGAATGAGACATAACCTTACTCTGCTGAATGTAGCAAGACTCGCGATCGCCAAGCGTCAGGTTCTAGGCAGCACAGGCTCTAGCGGATACCAGTTCTGACGGGGAGAGAGATAGAGAGTCTGCTCTTAGGATCCAAAACAATTCCAGGAGATCAGCGTGAGGAGTTGTGAGAACTCTAGCAAAAATACTTCTGCACAATCCTAGTTCATTTGAGAAACTTAGAACTCTAAAGAGAGCGCTAAAGAGAACTCTAAAAACTCCGAAGATAAATCAAGCACCGTACATCTTGGCTGCATCTTTGTGAAATCATGGGCTGGAGAGGGCTTTGGGGAGGAAGCGTGTCTGGCTCTGCGAATCTACACAATAAGCATAAATACATAGATATCAATATATTTATGCAATGCATTGGTTCACCAGCCCAGCAACTCAAGCCACAAGGGTTAAGCGATCGCTTCAGAAAGCCTTTACCAAAACATCCAGAATTAAAGCACCCAGAATTAAAACACTCAGAATTAAAACACTCAGAATTAAGACTGAAGTAAAAGTTTCCAAAGGGGTTGAATGACCTTCTCCGCATCCTTGAGATAATGTTCTGTCAGGTCATCTATTCGGTCATCTACCTTGATGTAGAGCTTCTGACGCTGTGGAGATGAGTCGCAAGAGCCTTAAACCTTTTGGGATTAAGAGAATTGCAACATGGGAATTGAGTTCCATAGGGAGAGACATGAGAGTATACATACTTCTGTTTAATGTGGGGACAGACAATGAGGGCATTCACACCATCAAGCTAAAGCAGCCTGATGCTGAAGGTCAGGATTTGACAGAAGACCCTTTGGAGGTCTATCAGGACGTTGTGCTGGCCTTTGAAGAAGAGGATGATGCCACTCGTTTTGGCCTCCTTCTAGAGGCGCAGGACTTTCCTGAGCCTGCAGTAGAAGGGATTGACCAGGAGGAGTTGGAAGCGTTTTGTGAAAGTTCTGGTCTGGGTCTTCAGTATGTGTCTGAGGGGATGTTAGCGGTACCCCCTTCCACGAATCTTGAAACTACGGACTGGCAAGCTGATGGCCCTCCCCCTGAGGAGCCGGAGACAATGTTGCCCAATCTAGACGATATTCGACGGCGGCTGGAGGGATTGCTCTGAAGGATTCAGGGGTGATTCAGGGGCGATTCAGGGATGATTCAGGGGCGATTCAGGGATGATCGCAAGACCTCGCTATACGGGAGCCTTCGAGGGTAGTGGTACAATCACGGCAGTTTCAGTCACTTCTCGGCGCGGGCTAACGCTAGGGTGTGAATCACAGTGAATAAACCGGGGATAAGCTCAAGGAGTCAAGCGCTCTACGGGGGTAAACCCTGTAAAACATTAGACTTTGTAAAACATTAGACCTTTAGCTAAACCGTTTTATTCGGTGCATCCTTTTATGCTAGTCAATCATTTGTGATCACGGTGGCGATTCTCCCTCACGCTGAATCGCCTTAGCTCGTTCTTTGGTGTGGGTGTCGACAGCAGGAATTCCCTGCACTGACTCAATGGCTGGATACATCTTAATTTTGGCGATCATTCTGTTGGGCGGTGCGATCGCAACGGTGGGCGATCGCATCGGAAGTCGTGTGGGCAAGGCACGGCTAAGTTTGTTCAACCTGCGACCCAAAAAGACGGCGGTGTTGGTCACCATTTTGACGGGAAGCGTCACGGCTGCCACAACGCTAGGCTTAATGCTCGCCGCGAACCGAGAGCTACGCGACATCGTATTCAGAACCGAATCTATTATTCGCCAAAATCAGCAGGTGCGCCAAGAGCTGGACGAGGCCGTATCGCAAAAGACCGATATCCAAAAGGAGCTATCCGTCACCCGTGCAAATCTCACGGAATCCGTCCGACGTCTCCGCAATATCAACGACTCGCTCAAAGTGGCGCTCGCCCGCCAAAAAGTCAGCGAAGCAAACCTCAATCGCCTCAGGTCACGCTATAACCTAGCCCAGAACACCCTGCGTAAATTTGGCGACCAGGCTAAAACGCTCCGCGCTCAGATTGGGCAGCTCTCTGCTCAGCGGCAGCGCCTTGACCAAGAGCGGCAGCGGCTCATTGGACAGCGCAACCAAGTTCAGGCGCGGCTGAAGCAGGCCACGGCAGAGCGCGAGTCCCTAGAAGCCGCCGCCGCCGCCGCCAAGGTCCGAATTCAGCGAGTGGAGCAGCAAAAGCAGCGCCTCGAAACGGCGATCGCCCAGTCTTCTCAACAGCTTCAAGCCTCTCTCAGGCAGCAGGCTGGCCTCCAGACAGCTGTTACCCAGGCGCAGGCCCAGCTTGAGCGAGCCGCTCAGGAACAAATTACCTTACGGCAGCAGCGGCAGCAGTTAAGCCAAGAAATTGCAGCCCTTGAAGAAAATCGACAGCGCCTCGTCGAAAACCTACGGGTGTTGCTGCTTGGCCTGCGCCGAGGCAACGTCACCATTCGGGCAGGGCAGGTTCTAGCCTCAGGGGTCGTGCAAAATCTAACGTCGCGGCAGGAGGCACTGGCGGCCATTAATACCCTGCTTCAGCAGGCACGCCGCACAGCCATTATTTTGACCAACCCCCAAAACATCAAGCCAGAGCAGCAGGTCGTACAGATGACCAACGAAGATGCTGAGGAACTATTAACCCAGGTCAGCGATGGTAAGGCTTACGTCGTCCGCATCCTCTCTGCCCTCAACTACCTAGAAGGCGAAAATCAGGTCATTATCGTGCCGCAAACAGCACCCAATCGCCAAGTTTTTGAGGAAGGCGAGCAGGTTGCAACCTTGGCGCTCAATCCATCGGCCCTATCTGACGAGCAAATTCTCGCCCGCATTAATGCAGTCTTTTCCGCCGCCAATCGCCGTGCCATTGCGGCAGGTGTTTTACCAGACCCCGTATCCGGAACCGTGGGCTCATTTCGCCAGATCGATCTTTTTCGATTTGTGCTGGCGCTAAAACAGCAGAACCCCGGCGGTACCCTGGAAATTCAGGCCACCACGTCCACTAAAATCTATAGCTCAGGGCCGCTTACCCTCACCTTGGTTGCGAGTAAAAACGGTCAGGTCATTTTACGTAGCTCTTAGCTTTTCGGATATCTTTTCTGGACATGGGGTGTGCCCCCAGCAACCTTCAGCCAGGATCTAGCGCAAGCCCAGCAGCGCCTCAAATTCTTCTGAAACCTGACTGATGGCAAGATAGACCGCATTATTGAATGATCGACTTAACGATCGCCTGTCCAGCAATCCAGCCGGTTGTCCATGCATTCTGAAAGTTAAACCCGCCCGTCACGCCATCGATATCTAAGATCTCACCCGCAAAAAATAGCCCAGGACAAGAGCGGCTCTCCATCGTCTTGAAGTTCACTGCCTTCAGGTCAATGCCGCCACAGGTTACAAATTCATCCTTAAAAACGCCTTTTCCCTGAATCTCAAATCGCCCTTGCTGAAGCTCTAGCAGCAGTCGATTTAGCCCCTGCTTAGATAAATCCCCCCAGCGCAGTTCAGCACTAATTCCAGCGGCGCTTACCAGGCGCTGCCAGAGCCGCTGGGGAAGTGCCGCTGGGCTGTGGGTCAAGACTGCACGTTTGGGAACGTCGACCTTAGCCTGTACCAAACGCGATCGCAGCGCTTCCGCCGTCAGATCCGGCACCCAGTTGATCTGGAGTGTGGCGCGATAGCGCGTTTCGTGAAGGATGCGGGCACCCCAGGCGGAGAGCTTGAGCACTGCTGGGCCGCTGATGCCCCAATGGGTGATCAGTAAAGGCCCTGTCTGCTCTAGGGGCTTCTGGTTTTCTACTAAAAGCTGTAGCTTGACTGCGCCCACTGAAACCCCAGCCAAACCCTGAAGGCGAGGGTCGGATAGGTTAAAGGTAAAGAGAGACGGAACCGGAGACATCATGGGGTGTCCTAGGCTTGCCGCTAGCCGATACCCCAAGGGATGACTCCCGGTCGCTAATAAGAGGCGATCGCAGTTCATCCCTGTTTCTTGAATTCCTGTGTCTTGAATCCCTGTTTCTTGAATTCCTGAGCTATCAACACTTCGGGACTTTACCTGTACCCTAAACCGTGAAGCCCCATCCACCGAAATCTGCGTCACTGCCGCTCCAGTCCACACTTCAACCCCCGCCGCACGCGCCGCGCTCACTAGACAGTTCACAATGGTTTCGGAGCTATCCGTCACCGGAAACATGCGTCCATCTTTTTCAGTTTTCAGCTCAACGCCGCGCTGGGCAAACCAGTCTATGGTGTCCTTGGGCTGAAACTGGCTCAAAGGCCCCCGCAGCGCTTTACTGCCCCTAGGGTAATACTGCACCAAGGCCGTCGGCTCGAAGCAAGCATGGGTCACATTGCACCGACCCCCGCCAGAAATTCGCACTTTAGAAAGCACCTGAGGGCTGGCTTCCAGCAGCAGCACCGAGCCGTGAGGGTTCGATTCCGCACAGGCGATCGCCCCAAAGAATCCAGCGGCTCCTCCCCCGATGACAACAACCTTCACCGAGGGCTATCCCGCATTCCGCAATGGATAAATTCTAAACACTGACCTAACCTTGAGCACGCTGGATATAGGCATCAATCGCCTCGGAGGCAATTTCTGCGAGGGTTTTGCCTTTCAGATGTGCCGTCTCCTTCAGCCGATTAAAGACATCAGGACGCAGGTTTACGCGATAGCGTAGCCGCTGTTTTGCCCCAGGCTTGGCAGGTGTATAGGTCGCTGCATAGTCTTCTAGCGCCTCAAATCCTACGCGATCGCAAAAGTCACCAAAGCTTTCTGGGCCAGAATGTTCAGCAGATTCTCCCTGAAGGCGACTTTCTCTAAAGAACACCAGCAACGGCTCTAGGCGCTGCTCTAGCTCGACAATGGGTAGCTTTTCAATGTAGACCCGCGCCAGTCGCGTTTGGCTGGGACTACCGCCAAGCCAGACCTGATAGGTTTCTGGGGTAATTCCCACAAATCCAAGTTCCGCCATGTAGGGACGGGCGCAGCCGTTGGGGCAGCCCGTCATCCGCACGACAAAATGCTCATCCTTCAGATCCAATCGGGTCAGTAGGGCACGAATCCGAGTCAGCACACCAGGAATGGCGCGCTCTGACTCCGTCACCGCAAGACCACAGGTGGGCAGGGCAGGGCAGGCCATAGAATACCGGACCAGGGTATCAATGGACTCAACGGGCTGAATTCCTGCGTCGCGCAAAATTCGATCAATTTTAGGACGCAATTCTGGACGAATATCGTAAAACAGGATGTTTTGATGGGGCGTCAACAGAATCGGTAGAGCATAGGTTTCCACCAGGGTCTTAAGGGCAGATTTCAGCCTAAATGCCCCCTCATCTTTGACGCGACCGTTCTCTACGGAGATGCCTAAGAAAAGCTGGCCATCCCCCTGCTCGTGCCAGCCCAGGAAGTCTTCATACTGAAATTCTGGCAGCGTCCTGTAGGGCGCGATCGCCTTTCCAAAATATTGCTCAACGGTCTGCCGAAACTTGGCCACTCCCCAGTCATTGACCAAATACTTCATGCGGGCGTGGCGGCGCTGGGTGCGATCGCCGTAGTCGCGCTGGGTGGCCACAATGGCCTTCACTAAGTCATATACATCGTCCTTATCCACATACCCCAGGGGGTCTGCCGCCCGGACAAACGTTTCTTCTTTATTGTGAGTGCGGCCCAGTCCGCCACCCGCCAAAATATTAAAGCCCTCTAACTCTCCCGCTGCGTTGGTGATTACAATCAGGCTTAGATCCTGGGTGTATACATCCACTGAGTTGTCGCCCGGAACCGTCACTGCCACTTTGAACTTACGGGGCATATACTGCTCCCCGTAAATGGGTTCTTCCCGGTGGTTGAGGTTGGTCTGGTTAATGTTACGCTGACGGGCTGCAACCACTTCAGGATGTTCTTCACCGGAAATGGCCTTTTCGCCATCCAGCCAAATTTCGTAGTAGGCTCCGGTCTGGGGCGTCAGCAGGTCGGCAATGCGGTTGGCGTACTCTAGGGCGTACTGATACTCCGGTCGATTCTTGTAGGGAGCAGGGGGTGCCATGACGTTGCGGTTCAGGTCGCCACAGGCCCCCAGGGTTGAGCCCATGCTGTGGACAATCGCCGCGATCGTCGCCTTAAGATTTTTTTTGAGAATGCCGTGAATCTGGAACCCCTGACGCGTGGTTGCCCGCAGCGTCCCGTTGCCGTAGGTATCTGCCAGCCTATCCAGCGTCAGGTACAGCTCTGGCGGAATAAACCCGCCTGGACTGCGGGTGCGCAGCATCATTTGGTAGTCTTTTTCTTGACCCTTGACGCGGTTGTCGCGGTTATCTTGCTGATAGGAGCCGTGAAACTTCAGAATCTGAACCGCATTTTCGCTGAAGTGAGTCGTATCTAGCTGGAGCTCACTCAGAACAGGTTCACGGAGGTAGTGGCTTTTTTCTTTTAAATCTTCAACTTTGGAGCGCTTGGCGTGGGCAGTGGGCAGCGTACTAACCATGGGTGCAGGTGCTGGGATATAAAGGGAAGGTTGATAAAGCAAAAATAATCAATCGCGACTTAACCGCGATCGCCAAGTTTTTTTCAGAGCAACCGCCTGACGGAATAGGCGCTTGGTTCTCTCAGGTTTCCGGCTCTCAAGGCTTTCTACTTTAAAGGCTGACTGTCTTGAATAGTAGAAAGTCTGTCACGTCAGGTCTTGAGCTGGATTGTTAAACTTGATGATGATTCCAAAGCCTTCAGGTCGGACGCCTTAGCCCGATAATCCGCTCGGAATAATGATATTTTAGCTATTCTACCATCCCTAACCCTGTCAGGCTAAGGGCGCTAGGGAGCCCGAACCCCAAAAAACCGTAAAAAAATGTAACGCTTACTGTTCTGCAACCTCTCCAGAAGCTGAAGACTTTCTCCTTCTGGAGAGACTTAGGTATGAGCGTTTGGGCGTAGGAATTTGCCTATGATGCATATGATCGATGCATATAATCAGAGTTACGCGTGGGGAAAGCGATTATTGCTAGGGGTCAGACTTAAGCAGCGCTCTAGCAGCTTGACGCGAGAATGCTGGACAAACTGTTGAGGGTGCAGAATCAGGGGCGTCGTGGGGTCGAAAATGGGTTGATTCAGGTATGCCCAGAGCGGAAATCGGCTGTCGGAGGAGTAGTAAGCCATAGCGGTTTCTTAAGCTTTTAGTTTCGGTCTAACACTTTCTTAACTAAGGATGCCCCAGTCGTTAGAAAAGTTTTTACCGAGCACAACAGTCGTTACGGTTTGAAAACATTCAGCTCAAAATAGGCTGCTCAAGCGCTCCAGAATGTCGGCCAGCGATCGCCAGCCTAGTGCGCTGCCCATCATCCAAACCAAGCGCGACCAGCAGACCCTGCAAGGCCCTCTCCTCAAAACTCTCCCCTCAAACCCTAACCTCGAAACCCTAACCTCGAAACCCTACAATGACGGAGAGGGATAGCGCGAGAATGCACCCCCGCGAAAGCCGCTCCATATCCTTCATCACCCTTCATCGGGAAGTTTTAATCTGCTGTTTTTAAGCCTGGATTGACGCCTTGATTGATTGGCACCTTGATTGATTGACGCCTTGATTAACACCCTGATTAAAGTTTTAAGTCTTGAGGAACGAGAATACAAATGTCTTTACTAGACTGGTTTGCCGATCGCCAAAAAGCAGCCCCAACCTCCCAAGCGCCGCCAGAGCGAGAGATTGCGGATGGGCTATGGACAAAATGTCCCGCCTGTGGTGCCACCACCTATACAAAAGATCTCAAAGCCAACCAGATGGTTTGTCTGGAATGCAATCACCATATTCGGATCTATAGCAGCGAGCGCATTGAGCAGCTCATTGATGCAGGCACCTGGACTCCCCTAAATGAGCATTTGGTTTCCTGTGACCCGCTCCAGTTCCGCGATCGCAAACCCTATAGCGATCGGCTCCGCGACTACCAAGACAAAACGGGCCTCACCGACGCAGTCCAGACCGGCACAGGTAAGCTGCACAGCCTACCCCTGGCGCTAGGCGTCATGGACTTTAGCTTCATGGGCGGCAGCATGGGTTCCGTCGTCGGTGAAAAGCTGACCCGCCTCGTGGAGTACGCCACAGATCATCAGCTGCCCCTTGTCATTGTCTGCGCCTCTGGGGGTGCCCGAATGCAGGAAGGGATGTTGAGCCTCATGCAGATGGCTAAAACCTCTGCTGCCCTAGAGCGCCACCGCGAGCATCGACTGCTCTATATCCCCCTGCTGACCCATCCCACCACCGGAGGTGTCACCGCCAGCTTTGCCATGCTGGGCGATATTATTTTGGCCGAGCCAAAGGCCACCATTGGGTTTGCTGGACGGCGCGTGGTCGAGCAAACCCTCCGCGAAAAGCTTCCCGAAAATTTCCAGACCTCCGAGTATCTGCTGGCGCACGGCTTTGTGGATGCGATCGTTCCACGCACCCAGCTCAAGGCATCCCTGGCCTCCCTCATTCGACTGCATCAACCCGTCCCCCAACCTGTCTGACTCCCATTGATCCCCTTCTCTTGCCAAACCCTTAGGGCATCCACCACCGACGCTCATCATTGTTTTGGGAAACGCCCCCTGCAATGGCATGATATTAGGTGGACTAATTCATGAGACAAATCGCGTCAAAATCTGGTCTGGTCAAAACTTCGCCAGATCGGTATGAGTGCACCATAAATGCGCCCATAAATGTGCCCATTGAGCGCGCCTGTGTTGAGAGAGATTAACTAAAAACTGATTTACTGAAGAACTTGGAAGGAGAACTCATGTTTAAACGATACTTTGGGCTGCTGGCGGCCACAGTATTTTTTACGTTCCAACTCTGGATGGGCGCGGCTCAAGCTGCCGAGCTGAACGCAGAAAACCTGACCGTGCCCCTCAATGAAGCTGGGGATACCATTACCCTCACCCGCACCCAGTATGACGGCGGACAAAAGCTATTCGTCAATGCCTGTGCAACTTGTCATGTGGGCGGTGTGACCAAAACCAACCCTAGCGTCGACTTAGCGCCAGAAACCTTAGCCCTTGCCAGCCCACGTCGAGATACCGTGGCAGGGCTGGTGGACTACATGAAGAATCCAACCACCTACGATGGGGAAGAATCCATTGCAGAAATTCACCCCAGCCTGAAAAGCTCCGACATTTTTCCAAAAATGCGTAACTTGACCGATGACGAACTGGCAGAAATTGGCGGATTTATTCTTGTACAGCCCAAGATTCTGGGCGATAAGTGGGGCGGTGGCAAAATCTACTACTAAACCCGCTGTGTCCAGAGGGCTGGCTGGCCTCTTTCTTATTATTTAGAAATTTCCATTGGCTAAACTTTCTATTCACGAAATATTGAGTCAGTCTTTAGCCAATGGAGCTGCGATCGCTGACCGTGACAGCTAAACGGTAATTGACTAAACGGTAATTGAACATTGTTACTTGGGCATTAGGGATGCGATCTGTCTTTCGCTGGGTTTCAATCTTGCTGCTAATGGTCGGAGTCAGCTTAGGATTTCTACTCAGCCCTGCTGCCCAAGCGGCCCCAGTAGAGCCGGCTGATCCCTATGTGCTGCGATACCTACAGGCCACTGAACCCGTCAGCCTGCCCCTCAATAGCCAAGGCAAATTTCAGTCCTTTACAGCAGCAGACCTTTCTGTGGGCAAGCGCATCTTTGAAGATAGCTGCAAAAACTGCCATGTGGGTGGGGCTACATTGCCCAACCCAATGGTGTCTCTTGCTTTAGAAGATTTAAAGGGTGCAACCCCGCCACGGAATACCATTGAGGGGTTAGTCGCTTACCAACGAGAGCCGCTGACTTACGATGGTCAGGACTTTGGCTTTGGGTGTCGGGATGTACCGGAAAGCTGGCTACCGGACGAGGAGCTAAAAAAGCTGGCCGCTTTCATCTTAAGAGCAGCCGAAGTTGCTCCTGGATGGGGGATTGACCGTTTTTCGTAGCGACAGAACATATTTTGCTTAAATGTCGGCAAAAATCGTCAGAGAGCATTCTAAAATAGGAAGGGCGGCTAATTTGTGGGATGGTCAAAGCTTTACGGCTTACTCGCTAAGTCTTAAATCAATAGAGACGTCCAGTAAACGTCTATGCTTCAGACCCATTCATACAAGCCCATTTATGCAAGCCGATTCATGAAAGCTGATTACTACTGCTAAGTTGGAGGAGAACCCGTTGAAAAAGTTGTTATCGATCATTTTACTGACTGTTTCATTTATGACCTTTGCCTTGGGACAGCCTGCATTTGCAGCGGATGCTGCGCAAGGGGCTAAGGTTTTTAGCGCCAACTGTGCAGCCTGTCACATGGGCGGAAACAACGTGGTGATGGCTAATAAGACGCTGAAAAAAGATGCCCTGGAGCAGTACGCTATGTACTCTGCTGAGGCAATCACAACTCAGGTCACAAATGGAAAAAATGCGATGCCTGCGTTTGGTGGGCGGTTAGGCGCAGACGACATTGCGAATGTTGCGGCCTATGTGTTGAGCCAAGCCGATAAGGGCTGGGCGGGTTAACGCTTCCGCTCAATCCAATTTCCGTAAAAACGATGCCGTTAGTGGCTGTCATTGGGCAAGTTACTAGCGGCTTTTTAGCGGCAGAATGACATGAAGTTTAAGGTAACTGCACCCAATTTTGTCCAAGAGTTCGAGCGCTGGATAGATGCACTGGCGATCGCCAAGTCTTTGATGCCAACCTGTAAGGGCATGTTCCAGGAAGTCAGGATCTTAGAGAATGATGAGCTGATCTGGGTTTATGATCGCCTGCATCGCTATCCCCAGTTTATGGGGGCGGGAACTTATAAACGGTTGGCGCTCAGGTTCTTGCTCGAAACGGCTGAGGATGAGGCTCAATCGGGATCTCAACCAAAATCTCAAGCAGAACCTCAATCAGAGCATTAAGCAGAACTCAGATGAAGCTGCCCAGTTCTGAAGCCCAGTCCTGAAGTTCAATTCAGAAGCTCAATAATAATCCTGATTAGGCCGCTGTTGACTTGGCGAGAGGTCTCGCTTCCAAGCGCCGAAAGGTATATTTAGCGTCTATTGGGTGGGATTTTCTACGCTAAAATGTATGCTCTGGCTTGCGTTAATTCGCGAGAGCAATTCCTTTGAAGCGTAATGTCATAGCTGAAGAGCAATGCCATAGCATTCCCTATGCAAAGCCACAAACGTCAAGGGCTTGTTCAGCTTACTTAAAAGGCAGACTTTTATTTATCGATTCACTAAGTTCCAGATTTATCACCATATTCCAGAACATAACCGCGCCATGCAGAATTTGAACGTTGATTTGGGCCAGTCCACGAAAGATCATGGCTATGCAGGCCAACCCTGGCTAGTTGAGGAGCGGGATGCCTGTGGGGTTGGATTTATTGCAAGTCAGCAGGGACAGGCCAGTCATGACATCGTTCAGAAGGCGCTCTATGGGTTGACTTGTGTGGAGCATCGCGGGGGCTGTAGCGCTGACCAAGACTCTGGGGATGGCGCTGGGGTGATGACCGCGATTCCCTGGGCGCTGTTCTCTGCTTGGTTTCAATCCCAGGGGAAGGAGATTCCGCCTGCAGCCAGTACGGGTGTTGGCATGATATTTTTGCCGACCAGTCCTGAAGGGGCGGCGCTTGCGAAGCAGATTTTTGAAACGGTCGCGCAGGAAGAGAAGCTAGAGGTTTTGGGCTGGCGGGAGGTGCCGGTCTACGCAGATTGCCTAGGACGTCAGGCTCGTGAAAATCAGCCGCGCATTGAGCAGGTATTTTTGGGCGGTCAGGCGATCGCTGACTCCCAGGACGCCTGGAAGATTGAGCGTCATCTATACCTCACCCGCAAACGAATCGAAGCGGCGATCGCCAAAACGGGCGCAGTCTGGGCCAATGACTTTTATGTGTGCTCCCTTTCCAGTCGGACTCTGGTCTATAAGGGAATGGTGCGATCGGCGGTCTTGGGCGAGTTTTACCTGGATCTGCAAAGCCCAAACTTCATTAGCCCCTTTGCCCTATACCACCGCCGCTTTAGTACCAATACTCTCCCCAAATGGCCCCTGGCACAGCCCATGCGGTTTTTGGGTCACAACGGCGAAATTAATACTCTCTTAGGCAACATCAACTGGATGACGGCGCGGCAGTCCACGCTATCGAGCGACACCTGGGGCGATCGCATTGACGAACTTAAGCCTGTGGTCAACGTCAACAACAGCGACTCCGCCAACCTAGATAATGCCCTAGAGCTGCTTGTCCAGTCTGGGCGTACCCCGATGGCCGCGCTGATGATGCTGGTGCCGGAGGCCTATCAAAATCAACCGAACCTAGCCGACTATCCCCACATCGTGGACTTTTACGAATACTACAGCGGTCTTCAGGAGCCCTGGGATGGGCCAGCCCTCGTGGCCTTCAGCAACGGCAAGATTGTGGGTGCCACCCTAGACCGCAACGGCCTGCGCCCCGCCCGCTACCTAACCACCCGCGACGGCCTGATTATTGTGGCCTCGGAGGCCGGCAGTATTCCGGTGGATGAGTCCAGTATTGTGTCCAAGGGGCGGCTGGGGCCAGGACAAATGATAGCCGTTGACTTAGAGCGTCATGAGGTGTTGACCAACTGGCAGCTTAAGGAGCGAGTTGCGGGGCAGCATCCCTACAGTGAATGGCTGAAACAGCGGGTCAACCTTGAAGAGCAGCCCTTCTTGGCCGCTCCGGTTTTAGATACGCCCGACTATCTCCGGCAGCAGGTGGCCTTTGGCTACTCCCTAGAAGATGTCGAAATGGTAATTCAGTCCATGGCGCAGGAGGGCAAGGAACCCACCTTCTGCATGGGAGACGATATTCCCCTAGCGGTGCTGTCGACCAAGCCCCATGTGCTGTATGACTACTTTAAGCAGCGGTTTGCCCAAGTCACCAACCCTCCCATCGACCCGCTGCGGGAAAAGCTGGTGATGTCGCTCTCCCTGTCCCTAGGGCGGCGGGGAAATTTTCTAGAGCGTGAGCCGGAGGCCGCCCATTTACTGAAGCTAGAGTCTCCGGTTATCAATGAGGCGGAGCTAGACTTTATTCGCCAGTCAGAATTTGGGGCGGCCACGCTTTCCACTTTTTTTGCCGTCACCGATGGCCCTGCGGGTCTACGGTCTGCGGTGGAGCGCCTCTGTGAAGCAGCAGCCACGGCCGTCAAATCTGGTCAATCGATGCTCATCTTGAGCGATCGCCAAGATGCTAGCGGCCAGCCTGCGCTGCTCACGGAAGATCTGAGCTATATTCCGCCCTTGGTGGCGGTAGGGGCCGTTCATCACCATCTGATTCGGGAGGGTCTGCGGATGCAGGCATCCCTGATTGTCGATACCGCCCAGTGCTGGAGTACCCATCACTTTGCCTGCCTGATTGGCTATGGCGCTAGTGCAGTATGCCCATACTTGGCGCTGGAGTCCGTGCGGCAGTGGTGGGCGGATGAGCGCACCCAAAAGCTGATGGAGCGCGGCAAATTGCCCCAGATCCCGATTGAGGCGGCGCAGCACAACTTCCGCAAAGCAGTGGAAGCGGGACTCCTTAAAATTCTGTCAAAGATGGGAATTTCGCTGCTGTCGAGCTACCACGGCGCGCAGATTTTTGAAGCCATTGGGATTGGCTCCGACCTGCTCAACCTGGCCTTTTACGGCACGGCCTCTCGCATGGGAGGGCTAACCTGTACTGACCTAGCACAAGAGATTATGGCCTTCCATCAGCGGGCATTCCCTGCGCTGAATCTCAAGAAGCTAGAGAACTATGGGTTTGTACAGTACCGTCCGGGTGCCGAGTACCACATGAACAGCCCAGAAATAGCGAAAGCGCTCCACAAGGCTGTAGCCCATAAGCAGTACGACCACTACGAACTCTACAAAACCCAGATCCAGAGCCGCCCCATTACGGCCCTACGGGATTTGCTCGACTTTGAAAGCGATCGCCCTTCCATTCCCTTAGACCAAGTGGAGTCTGTGGAGTCGCTCATGCAGCGCTTCTGTACGGGGGGCATGTCCTTGGGGGCACTATCGCGAGAAGCCCATGAAGTCTTGGCGATCGCCATGAACCGGATTGGCGGCAAATCTAACTCTGGTGAAGGCGGCGAAGACCCAGTGCGCTATGAAGTGCTGGATGACGTGAATGAAGCGGGGCACTCCGAAGCGCTGCTGCCCCACCTTAAGGGACTCCGCAACGGCGATACAGCCAACTCCGCCATCAAGCAGATTGCCTCCGGTCGGTTTGGTGTTACCCCGGCCTACCTGATGAGCGCCAAGCAGCTTGAGATTAAAATGGCTCAGGGCGCAAAGCCTGGTGAGGGGGGCCAGCTTCCGGGCAAGAAGGTTAGCCCCTATATCGCCTCCCTGCGGCGCTCTAAACCGGGCGTTACCCTCATTTCGCCTCCGCCCCACCATGATATTTACTCCATTGAAGACTTGGCGCAGCTCATCTATGACCTGCACCAGATTAACCCCCAAGCTCAGGTTTCCGTGAAGCTTGTGGCGGAAGTAGGCATCGGTACAATTGCCGCTGGAGTAGCCAAGGCCAATGCCGATATTATTCAAATTTCCGGCCATGATGGAGGCACGGGGGCTTCGCCCCTCAGCTCGATTAAGCATGCGGGTAGCCCATGGGAATTGGGCCTGACTGAAGTCCATCGCGCGCTGATGCAGAATCAGCTCCGCGATCGCGTGCTGCTGCGGGTCGATGGCGGCCTCAAGACGGGCTGGGATGTGCTGATGGCAGCCTTAATGGGGGCAGAAGAATTCGGCTTTGGCTCCATAGCAATGATGGCTGAGGGCTGCATTATGGCAAGGATTTGCCACACCAATAACTGCCCCGTTGGAGTCGCCACCCAGCAAGAAAACCTCAGAGCCAGATTTACGGGCATTCCGGAGCATGTGGTGAACTTCTTCTCCTACATCGCGGAAGAAGTGCGATCGCTCCTGGCAAAGCTGGGCTACACCTCTCTCACCGAAATTATGGGGCGGGCGGATCTGCTGAAAGTGCGCGAAGGCGTTCAGGTGCCTAAGACCGCCGCCCTATCCCTGGACTGCCTCACCCAGTTGCCCGATACCCGTACCGATCGCAGTTGGCTCACCCATGCGGCGGTACACAGTAATGGCCCAGTTCTCGACGATGAGCTGCTCGCAGATGCGGCCATTCAGCTTGCCATTCATACCCAGTCCAAGGCCACTAAAACCTACCCCATCGTCAACACAGACCGCTCCGTGGGCACCCGCATCTCAGGGGCGATCGCCAAAAAGCATGGAGATACAGGCTTTACGGGTCAAATCGACCTTACCTTTACCGGCAGTGCGGGCCAAAGCTTTGGCGCATTCATTCTGCCCGGTATGACCCTCACCTTAGTGGGTGAGGCCAATGACTACGTAGGAAAGGGAATGCACGGCGGCACTATTATTATTAAGCCGCCAGCTGAATCTTCCTTTAAAGCCGCCGAGAACGTCATTTTAGGGAATACCTGTCTTTACGGCGCTACGGGCGGCAAACTGTTTGCCAACGGGCGTGCCGGAGAACGCTTTGGCGTACGGAACTCTAAGGCCCAGGCCGTCATTGAGGGTGCAGGCGACCACTGCTGCGAATATATGACCGGCGGCGTGATCGTGGTGCTTGGCCCTACAGGGCGCAACGTCGGTGCTGGAATGACGGGGGGACTCGCTTATTTTCTAGACGAGGAGGGGAGTTTCCCCACCAAGGTCAACCCTGAAATTGTGCAGATTCAGCGGGTAATTACCTCTGCCGGAGAGGAGCATCTTCAAGCCTTGGTGCAGGCTCACTTGGATCAAACCGGAAGCGCCAAAGCCCAAGAAATTTTGATGCAGTGGGCCACCTATCTACCCAAATTCTGGCAGGTAGTCCCGCCCTCCGAAGCTGACCAGCCCGAAACGAGTCCCGATGCTGCCAGCAAGGTACTTACGCCCACGCCCTAGATTTTCGTTAATTTGACTTGATTTGATCCTTGATTTGATCAATATCTATGATCAATATCTGTGAATTGATGGGGGTGCCTTCCCAGAATTTAAGGCTGGAAGGAGGCTTGGCTTAAGCCTCGTATCCGAGCAAATCGGCTGATTTCGTTCAAAACTGGGGGAGAACTAGACGAGTAGCTCCAAACCTGTGTCCTACGGTAAGCTCTGCAACAGTTTAGATGCGGTATTTTCCTTAGGATAGAGTGAGCTTGTAACAGAATGTTTCATCAAACCTCGCCCTGCAATCCGGCTTTTAAGCAAGATTGGAGTAGGCAAGGCTAGAGCGAGGTAGGCTAATCCATTGGATGGGTGGAGATGCTGATAGAGCTGCTTTACGGTGTGGGTGCTGATCATGTTATCTAATCCGGCTCGGTTATGGCGGAAATTTTCCCAATGGGGTGGATTGCTATTGGCTAGCATTCTGCTGACGGTGGTTGTGTTTCATCAGCTCCGCACTCTGAGCCGTCTACCTTCCTCTGCTGCTGGTTCTAGCGCGACAGCTTCACTCCACCAGTCCACCGTCGCCGTCTCTAGTCCTGTTGTGGGCCAGAGTGATCTTTACCAACAGGGTTTTAGTAGGCAGGTTGCGCAACTCCGTCGCCTCTATCAGTCTGCCCCTAAGCTATCCGTTGAGGCGCTGATGGATCGCGAAGCGGCTGAGGCTGATAGTTACGCCAGTAAGATGTTTGCGTCCCTCGACCCTCCCACTCAGTACCGTATTGATGCAGACCCCACTAACTTTGGCGATCGCTTTGAGCAAGACGTAAACGAAAAGCCGTTACAAAATAAACTCTTGGTTGTGCTACACGAGACCGCGTCCGCTGCCTCAAGCGCCGTCAATGCAGTCCTAACCCCCCATCCACGAGATGAAGATCAGATTAGCTATCACGCTGTGATTCGTCTGAATGGGGAGATTCTTTACCTAGTCGACCCTGATAAGCGGGCCTACGGCGCGGGAAACTCCGCCTTTAAGGGAGCAAGTGGCGTTGAAACCGTACAAACCAACAAAAACTTGAAGTCTTCAGTCAATAATTTTGCCTATCACATTTCTCTAGAAACCCCTGCCGACGGCTACCATCAACACCCAGAGCATAGCGGCTACAGTGCAGCGCAGTATATGGCTCTGGCCTGGCTCATTGCCCGATCTGGCGTGTCGGACGATCGCATTACAACCCATGAAGCGGTGGATCGGTCTGGAGAGCGGCAAGATCCGCGAAGGTTTGATATGGCTTGGCTACAGAAAGATTTAGCGCTGAATCGCACTGAAGTTTTTCTGGGGGGCGCTAATCTTCCCTAAGGATCGTGGATTAATAACAGCAGGACGCCTTGCAACAGCCTCTCAAGGCGACATCGTCCGCTGAGAATGTGACTGACAAGAAGCCCAGATCACAACCTTGCAAGCTCAGCAGCAAGCTCTAGAAACGGCGTATCAAGACTACCAGCAAAGTATTCACAATCTCTCTCAAGCAATCCACCCGTTTCACATTGAGACTTTGACACTGAGACCTTGACACGAAAAGGGAGGATGGCACCACGGCTGCTCAACGGCTTTTTGATAGACAATTTCCTGATTTATTTTTCTCTGACTAGAGCAAAAAAGAGAGAGACCCAACGGCGATCGCCCCTACAAAAACCACCTCGTTGCAATGCGATCATCCTTCACAACCAACACCTGCGATCGCAGAAGGATGACTCCAGATACAGTCGCTTGCACAAGCCCAAACAGTCGTCCAGCTTTTGAAACAGACGCTAGACCAAGAGGCGAGTTTACAATGTTTACTTTGTGGATACAATAGTCGTCATTGAGACTATGAGGTCATTTAAGCCATGCCGAAGGAAGTGACGATTTCAACTCGTGTGACGGAGGAGTTGGCGGAGCAAATGGACTTACTGTCTGGGCAGTTAGGACGGACGCGCTCTTGGCTTTTGCATGAAGCGCTGAAGGTTTATGTTGCGTCTGAGTTGGAGTTTATTGATGCGGTTCAAGAGGGGATGACGGATTTGGCCGAGGGGAATGTGGTGAGCCATGAGCAGGTGGTGACAGATTGGTCGGCTCGGCGTGGTGGCTCTCAAGTCTAGTGACAATTATTTGGACGATTACGGCGCGGCGCGATGTGAACGCGATCTGGGATTTTATTGAAGCGCGAAATCCAGATGCGGCTGAGTTGGTGAGTAGTGAAATTTTGAGGTCGGTTGAGGGGTTATTGCAGTTTCCGAAGCGGGGGAAGCCTGGGCGCGTTAAGGAGACGCGGGAGATGGTAATTTCGGGTTTGCCTTATGTGGTGGTTTATCTTTTGGCAGATGAGAATGTGGTGATTCTGCGGGTTCTACATGGAGCGCAGGGTTGGCCCAAATAAGCGATCGCCGTTTTGCCTGATGTTGACATACTCTGCTGACTAGCTCTGAGCAAGAAAAGCGATCGCTCACTACAAAAACCACCTCGTTGCAATGCGATCGCCCTTCACAACCAATACCTGCGATCGCAGAAGAACGGCTCCAGATACAGTCGCTCACGCAACACCAAACGGTCGTCTAGCTTTTGAAACAAACGCTAGACCAAGGCGATCGCAGACCTTAAGCAAATGCTGGGGCAATCGCCATGAATCCCCTAGGTGCCTGCTTGAAAGTTGGAGTCTGGCAAGACTGAGGTCTTTAGCAATGTAGATTTGATTAAGCGAAGTGAAACCAAGCATCAAATACCGAAACCGCTTTAAAAGTCCAAGTTGCGTTGATATCGGCAACTGATTTTGGATTCCGCTTCACTGCACACAGCATACATGTTTAATAAAGAAACGAATTTCAAGAATCACTTTCAAATCGTATCAATTCATCCGAACCACAAACTTTCCACCAGACTTTATTATCATTAAGTATTCTTTTTTTAAAGGTAAATCCATGCTCACTAAAATTACTATCATATTTTTCTATCACTTCTTCAGGTTTTCCTAAGATCTTTGAAAGATATGAATTTGATAAATTTTGATCTTTCTTCGCAAAGCTACTTAACAACTTTATTTTATTTATTTTTTGCATGTAACTTAATCTGGTTCTAGCGAATCGTATAGAGTCAAGTGCAGCATTAAGAGCATTAATTAAACCATAAAATAGCAGAAAAATAAATATAATGAAAAATATCTTGCACTGATATTTGCAGCCTGTATATTCTAAGGCAGAAGAAACAAAATACATTAAAAACGAATAAAAAAGAGAAATGAAAAGAGTTAGCAAAGCATATTTAAAGATATTAACAAAATAAGTATAAGTGCTATCTATCTCTAAAAAATCAACAAAGTCATTATCTGTAGATGATACCACTATCGCAAATCCACCGAAGTAGATGGAAAAAACAATCGAAATAGCAGATATACCAGTATTATAAAGACTTATCACATGCGAATTTAAAAGTAAATTTGGATACAGAAAATAAAATATTACACAAGAAAATAAACTAATTAAAAAATCAGGAGAAATAATTATATCTTTGATTTTGATTTTCATTTTAAATCACTCAGTCATGCCAGTGATGAATTGATGAATTTTTTCTATAAAAGCAATAGGTTCATTTTCGTCAAACTTAAATCTGCCAGAAATTGAATTTTTTCCTGTTTTTACTAGAGACAAAATACCATCTTTTATGCCGGAAACTTTAGCTTCGCCATAACCGTCTTCAGCCATCTGGATTTTACTCTCAAGCTCTTCATCCCCTAGAACATGAAGACTATGATCACTTAGACTTGTTGAATAACTTTCAAAGTAGTCCGTTACACCAATATTTCTTATTCTTTGATCAGTTGCATCCCATCTAGGCTGACTATGAGGATTTGATGGCCTCAACTTAACTGTCACTTTTTTGATAATTTCAAATTCACTTATAACTCTTAGAGGATATTTGGAAACTCCTAAATGTGGATTCAGGCCAAGCGACGTAGCATGATCCGAATCATGGCAATGTGAATCAGTGCTTCAGAGGACGTCGTTAAATGCTCATAATCCACATTGAGGCGACGACACCAATGCAGCCAGCCATAAGTGCGCTCCACAACCCAGCGCTTGGGAAGTAAGACAAAGCCTTGTGCCCCTTGAGGCCTCAAAACAGTTTCTAGAATCCAGCGAAAAGTATCGATGACCCACCGCATGAAATCTTGTCCTGAAAAGCCACCGTCTACCCAAATCCGAGCGAGTCGAGGAAAGCGTTCACGGTCTTGATTGACTTTAGCTAATAGTTGTCTTGCCCCTTCTCGTTCTGGGACATGGGCGGCTACCACATGAACGGCCATCAGTAGACCCAGGGTATCTACAAGGGTAAAACGCTTGCGGCCCTTAATCTGTTTGGCTCCATCGTACCCAACGGCCTCATGCACCATCACGGCGGTCGGAACCGATTGGGAGTCGAGACTTGCGGCGCTCGGCGATGGGTCTCGACCTGCGGTGCGGCGCACCTGCTCGAACAATGCATCATGAATGCGTTTCCAGTGCCCATCATCGCGCCATTGGCGGAAATAGTAGTAGACCGTTGAGTAGGGGGGATATTCATGAGGCAGTAAACGCCACGCACAGCCTGTGACCAAGACGTAAAGAATGGCTTGCATGATCAGCATCAGGCTGACGCTTCGAGGACGACCTGTAGATTTTGGGGCAGGAAGAAGCGATTCAAGCACCTTCCATTGGTTAGGGGTGAGTTCTGTTGCGTAGACTAGATTCATGGTTCTCTGGAGGGCTAAGTGGTTCAACTTTTAGCCTAGATCTCAGAGAACCTTTCTTCCATATCTAGTGCTCTAGACCAGTTTCCAAATATCCTCTAAGGGCTGACGGACTTCTCCATGCTCTCTCTTTATTTCTGTCAATTGCTCATGTAGATGCTGATATTCAGTAAACCATGCTCTCTCTTCTTCGTTCAGATTTTTCGGGAGTCTATATTCCTGAATAGGAAAATCATCTTCCCGAAGAAGATTATTAATGAAATTTTCCAGGCACTTTTCTAGCCGCTGTTTAAGATCGGTCTCTAACTCTTCGATCATTTTTTTTTGATCTCTCTTAGCCAGCACTCCTTGCGTGGATTGAATATCCTTCCTAGTCATCTGCTGTCTGGAAAGCTGATTTTTAATCGGATAATCTATATATTCAATAAATTCAAGACTTTCAATAAATAGTTCGGCAGACTCAGAAGCTGAAAAGAAGTTGATTAGTCTTGAGTTTAACTTTTCCTTAAGTTGTCGATTGATTTTTGTTTTAAGAGAGATTTTTTGCCCTTCAAATTTCTTTTCAGGAGCTTCTTGCTGGGCTCTTAATACCCTTAAAACTTCACTGATTTCCTCTTTTTGACTTTGCAGTGAAGCTAATTCTCGTTTGAGAACCTCATGATTAGCTCTAAATTCCCCTTGTTCTTTCAGTAATTCTGATTGTCGATTTTCTAACTCATTCAGGGTTTGGTCTTGATTGCGACGATCAATGCTTAAAAGATTATATTTCTCAAGGGTTTTATTAAGTTGATTAAAGACTCGATTAGGTAAAACAATCTTGTACTCTTGCCACCAGGTCTGCCAGAAGGAATGTTGGTAGTGAAGCTCACATACTTTTAAGCCTTGATCAGCTTTTTCGTAGGTAATAACTGGGCACTTATCCTTACCAAGCCAAAGTTGGACGTGCTGAAGGATGATATCAGATCGAATAGACTCTATAGAAAACACCAGTTCTAGGGACAGCGTGGGAAATTCCTGGAGTTGGCTATAGAGGAATTGGTAAATGCGAGAGACAGTATCAGATAGATAATCTAATTCTTCGGGGGACTTTATATCATCCGAGTTAGCATCCAACTGTACTTTGATGGAGACTTGACGGTCAATCTCATGCAAATGGACAAATTCTCGGTAGTTGCCCAGATCAACCAACTTTCCCTTAGGTAGCAGCACCACATCCGCGCTTTCAGATTCCTCTAGTGTTTGTTTCAATAGCATCAAGGATTGAATGATGGAGCTTTTGCCAGCGGAATTTGGGCCGTAGAGCAGGGTAATGGGACTAAGCAAGAGTGGGGCGGCATCGGCAAATGCCTTGAAGTTTTTGAGTTGGTATTCTTTCAACATACTTTTAGTTCCAAGGAAAAATATCGGCAAAATCTTGAGCACCATTACGCAATGTCTGCACATAATGTTTTCGCGGGTCTTGCGCTGCCCCAAAGATCGTGACCACTTGGTACTCATCTAAATCAGCTATCCAGACTGGGGAAGGTTTGACACCGCCCTGCACCTGTCCGCAGAGGTTGCCATCATAGTCAACTTGCCCCCTCTGATTTCTAACCTTCAATTCGTTGTTGTGGAGGGTCGCCAGGGCATAAGGCTTACCAAAGTTCTCATTCCCCGCACAGACCATAATGCGACAGTTAGCATCCACCGCCTCCGTCCAGCGATCGCGACTCACCCGTCCAGCCTCTAGCAGTTGTCGTGGATTCACCGAGCGCTCGGCCACCTTGCCCAAAGCTTCATAGAACTTCTGAAGCCGCTGTTGAAAGAGTTTTTGAAACCCAGATACATCCTCTGGCAATTTCCAGAATGCATCGTTGGTATCTGGAATCAAGGTAGACCCTCGCCACCACGGTGCCCGTTCTCGGCTTTTACGGGAATAGCAGGGCCGTCTAGCCCCCTGCCCCAAACCGCCCAAGTGAAACATCATCCAAGTCAAGTGCTTAAACAGCGCTTCAACTTCTCGTCGTTGATTGGGGGCCACTGCTGACGAGCAGGCCAAAACCAATCGTCCCGACTGCTCACCGCAGGGGTCACTTTTGCCCTGAGTATTGGGTCGGGCCTCTCGCTGCACAATACGGCCATCGGCAATTCTCACCGTTACCCAGCCACGCACTTGTTGAGGGGTAATTGCCCCAAAGAGCTGCCCCTCTAGCCGTTGCACCTCCTTAGAGGGTAAAACCCCCAGAGCAAAGGCTCGGAACCAGTAACGCAGCATCGACTTAAACGCCACCGGGCGCACCTCCGCATCGGGATTCCCCCGCATTTGCCATTCATTGCGGCGATCATTCCAGTTCCACTGGGTAAACTTTTGCCGTCCGTGGATGAGTTGCCCTTCCAGGGTAAAGTTTAGGCTGAAGAACTCACCCTCTAGAGCCTTCTGCCCCGCCTGCACCAAGCTGCCATAGCCCGTGTTCACTTGGGAACCAATTCCTGATTGAAGCCCTCGGCTTAGCCAATGCTTAACCCGTTTCAGGGTATCAGCATCCCCATTGCTGGCTGATCGCACCCCAATCAAAAAAGTTGACTCACTGAGCGAATAAAACGGGTTTGGGTTAGGAGAGTAGAGCAACTCTCGACCCGCTGCATCCCATGACCAAATGTTGTTGGCCATATCAACGGCCAAGCCCCCACCTTTACCTGACTGCTGCGGCAGGGGATAGGCATCGAGAAAAACTACCTTGCCGGATCGCTCCTCACCCTTTTTGCTGTCCAGATAGCCAAAATATTGGCGGGCTACTGACTCTTCGGCGCGCTTCCAAGACAGCCCTTCTTGTTCCATGAGTTCACGAATGGCCTGAGTTCTAGCCACACCGCGCAGTGTACTTGCCGGAATATAGGGCATCCCCAGCGCATCAAAGGCAGGTAGCAAAATACTCTCTGGCCCCCGGTGCCCGCCGACTCGAATGCGCCATAGGCACTTTACCTGAAACGTATTACCTTCGCCAGCAATCAACTTAGTACGATTTGTGAGTTGAGTCAGGCGATCACGATAATCAGCGTTTTCTTCGGCCAGTTGTAGGATTTGAACTTTGGTTGGGTCTTTATAAGGACTGTCGGGCGATCGCATCCAGCGCAGGTACTCAACAAAACTAGCTGAGCTATCTGGCGTAGGTGTCTCCCCAAGCCAAGGAGAAGGGGGAAGTTCATTATTGCCTTGGTTCCCAGCATTTCTGCCATCACTGCCGCCACGCCCACCATCGCCACGCCCACCACCACCAGTCGTAATGATTTTTTTCTTTGGAGTAGCCGCTGACTGTGTTGCAGGATTCGGACGACTTGTGGAAGATTGTTGAGGTGGTGTGGGGCGCTTAGGTCTATCAAAAACCATCGTTTATGCCTCACCTTTAATGTCGTGATAAACGGCTGTCGCCCAAAAGCTAAATTCTTGAGCCAAGACTAGCCCTAACCCTGTGAGTCCCAAGTATTCATCAGTATCCAGATTTTTTAATGTTTCTAGCCCTACAGCACCAGAGAGATTTGGAACTTCAGACAGCTCCTGCAAACACGCGAAATATTTCTTGACGACCTGCTTCTTCCCCTCTTGGCTTAGCGCATTTTCTTCAGCCTTGAGGCGCATCATGCCCCAAGTGGATAAGTAGGTATAAAGTTCGACGGCTTGGTTCTTTTGCTCTTTTAGTCGGGTGTCGTCTTGGTTGGGTTGAGATCGTAGTTGGCTCAGTGCGATATAGACAGGCTTGCCAATAGTCCGTGGGTCAAAAGTCATTTTTGCAGCTCCTTAACTGTTTCTGTTGGCAACCAGTGCTGAACAAACCCTCTCCCTAAGCTCTCTTGCCCCCCAATTTGTAAAACCGAGTCTTTTTGCAATAGGTCTTTAAAAGATTGACTTGAGGTCGGCGCAGAGCCATTCGCCTGTGATGTAGTCCCCCAAGGAAAATACATTAAGGTATCGGGTGGAATTGCTTCTTCATAGCGAAACCCTCCGTCAACCGTTTTATTTTCATCGAGCTTAATTTTGACCTGCCGCCACAAACTCATCTGAATCAGAGTGGCGCAATGTTGATCTGGAAGTACCAGCACTCGCTTAATATCGCTGGTATTACCAGATTGGGGAATGAAATTTGACCAGCTCTCCCACTTTGTTAGATTGGCGTCTTTTAAGATTGCGTCTTTCAAATAAATCGGCTTGCCATTTTTGAGATTGGTACTGTATTCAAGTGGGATTTCTGAATCTACCTCATTTAGCCGTTTCCAGCGATTTAATAACATAGGACTGCTGACCCAAACCACACCATGACTTAGAGATGGCACGGGTAGCCAGAGAATTGAGGCATCACCAATCCAGATATCTCCTTGTACTAGGGTTTCAGAGCCTGTGAGTTCAGTCCCAAATAAAGTGGTGCGTACTGGATCTTCTGCACTAGCTCGTAGCCGCCCTCGAATGGTACTTGAAGGAATATAGGGCAAATCTGTATGTGACTCACGGGCAATACCAAGTAGATTCCCTTCTTGAGTCGCCCCCCCGGTGTGTAGAGGAGAAATTAGATACAAGTAAACAAGATTTCTAGTCATGATGGGTGCTGTTATATTTCATCCAAAGTTCATCTATGCATTCTTCTCACTCAGATGGAGTTGCTTTCTCCCAGAGCAAGGTGCCATACCCTAAATCTTCAAACACACTGACCCACTGCCACCCCTCAGCAGAGGTACGCTGGGGCAGTAAATGATGGTTGTTAGAAGGAGGCTCCTTAAATCGATAGACTGTCCCCGGCACTACAAAAGCACGCTGGGGCATAAAAGCCGTTTCCCGTTTCCCTTCCTTCCTGTACACCGACATTCCTCCCCAGAGCAAAGGGCGATCGCCCACGCATCCTTCCAACGCCCTATGCCAGTCTTTAGGGAACACCCCATACAAAAACTCACCCACCTGAGCCAAACCTGGCGTTAACACATAGGCAGAACAGGGTGTTCCGGCACTGGGAGGAGTCAAAAACGGCTCCAGGGCCTTCCAGTCCTTCGGGGCTGCCAGCGTTTCTACCAAGGCATGGTGCCTCTCGCCGGAAAATTTTCCACTGCTGCCTCCCGTAGGAGTCTCTTTCGGGGCTTGTATTAGTGGCTCCACGAGGACATGGTGTCCCTCACCCCCCAACCGTACCGCCGTGGCCTCCAGCTTTGTACTAATCCCCGCCACGAGCTTCCAGTAAGGTTGCAGCCGAACGGCAACCTCAGTGAAATAGCCCTCTTGATCTTTCACTTGGCGAAGCCCCGGCTCCATTTGAATATGAGGCAAAATCTGGATATCCCATGGATCATCGGTAAAGTCAGTCGGATTACTCAACGACTTCCCTTGCAAATAGTCCACTAATGCCGTCGTTCTCATCCAAGGCTTCAACCGTCCACTCACTCGCTCATTTATTTCCAAAACAGGCGGTACCATAGGCGCTAGGCGTTGACTAGCCTCTAGATCACTGGGGAATGCTATATGCATCCACTGTTTTTCGTCGCGGGGGCAAGGCTGAAACCGAACCGTGCGCTCCCAATTTTGAGTCGTTTTCTCAAACTCTTCAGTCTGCTCTGCTTCTGTGCTTCCATCACCGGAATTTGGGGCATTCTGCTCTATCGTTTGTACTGCAAGTAAATCCTTTGGCGTTGGGAACCATAGCTCTAGTTCACCTCCAGGTGGTTCATGGGCTAAAAATGGCCCGATAAACGTCAGTTTATTAGATTCCTCTAGCTTGTCCATCGTGGGCAAAGTAGAACGCAGCGCCTGAAACACCGCATGGGGCATCGGCGGAAATAGACCCTTTGCCCAGCTTCCATCCCCAGGCGAAAAGGGTTTAGATTCCCGGAACAGCAGTACATCCAGTGGCTCTAAGGCATACCAATGTAAATTACTTATGGGGTGTTCATTCATTGGATGTAATGCCTCCCCAAGATTTTTCAGTGTGGCGACGTGCTATCCAAAAGGCACTAAACCGTAAAAGATAACTAAGAGCCTCCATATCTGCTCCAAGTGCCTTAGTTTTTAACCCGTTTGCAGTCTTCTGGGCCTTATCTGCCCAGACCTCCCACTGATCTAGCCAGTTCAGTAACTGGTTACTGAACTCTTCGAATATAGGCTCATGCTTTTTCTCTTCCCCTTCCCGACGCGCTAAAACCACCTCAGTTGCCTTACGAATTAACTGTAACTCTGTATCAATCACAGCCCGTCGCGGTAACTCTTCTGCCAGTCGTTGAAAAATAGGGCTAAAGTCCACGGGGGTAAAAGCATTTGAGCTAGAGTCGTCTAAGTTGGTGTCTTCTGAGGTAGCGTCTTTTTCAATTCCGATCTTCATCAAATTGCGCCAGCCTTCCAGCAGATGCCCCTTCAAAAATGCCTCAAGCTGGTTGCCAGAACCATAGATCACCCGAAAGCAAAGGCCATCTTTGTGAGGGATTGGCTCTTCCCCTTCCTTTAACTTTTTATCAGCATCAACCCCATCATTCATACCCTGTCTATCTTTATCAGATTTAGGATCTTTTTCTTTCTGTGACCCCAGCATCTTTTTAGCGCGATCGCCTTCAGCCGTCCATAGCGCTTCCAGTACCGTTGGCAACGGCACGCTCTTGTGCGCCACCACAATACCTAAGCTCATCCTGGCCTGCTTGCCCATCGTAAATAATGGCCGATTTGGGATGCCTTCAATCGGTTCTTTAGAAGCCCAATAATCCCCTTCACTGATAAATTCCTGATTAGGGTCTGTGCCCCCACACCATGCGGCTCGTAAAGACAAAAGATAGTCCGGAACTTCTGCCAAAGGCAAAGCCGCCAGCACATCATCTCCTCCGCTATAAATCACCCGACCGCAATACCGTTCTTCCGTCAGGTAAGGCACCAGTCGATTAGAAAAATCCAGCAGCGCTCGGTTTAAGCTAACGTGCGTCGCTGGCCCCATGCGCTTGCGGGTTCTCTCCAGCAACTCAGTCCACCCTTTCACCGCTCGTATGGAAGGATCTACCAGATCTTCAACAATATATTTTCCATAGGGTTCAAGCTTCATGCCATTCACGTACTGGCCCATGCTATCCCCATCGCCTAGAATTAAAACCCACCAGTCATGGGGGCTTTCACTCCCAAATCCATGTTTTTGATGCGCCTGATCTACGAGCTGACGTAGGGTAATGAGTGTCTCTTTATCCTTTACTTCCATCGCTTCAGCCAACCACTTCGCTGAAAACATCACGCCGTTGTAGCCTGCCGTTCTGCCTATAAAGGGTTCTAAAGCTCGATCAGCCTTCGGCACTTGGAATGGACGATGAGTCGCCAACTCAAACTTGTTACGACTCAAACCCTGAGAATCCCCGATCAACTTACTCAGGGTTTTCCAGTAGTCCACCACTTTTTGTGGGTTCTCTTGGGCAAAAGCCGCCGCTGCAACCGAACTCGCATTTGGAAAACGAATTAGCTGTTCGTAGTCTTCTTTGCGAATTTCTGCATTATCAGGAGTCGCTTCCTCAACAATCCCCAATTCACTGGCAATGCCACCACGCTTCCAAGCCAATCGTTTGGTTAATTCAATAGCATTCAGCTTTTCGGTGCCATTAAAGACCCCCGGAAACACCTCCGCCATCAGCCGCCAAAACAACCTTAAGGATGCAGGTGCGACCCCACGACCGTTCTGAAACTCTGGCCGATATACAAATCGAGGATGCAGCGCACTAAATTGTCCTGATAGGCTAGAGCGCTCTCCTGGGCTTGTCGGTATTTGCCAAGTGCGCGTGTTTTTGATCGCCTGGATTGCCTGTCCTAGTCGTCCTTGACAACTCCCCCACCATGTCCCCACATTCAGCGTTTCGTAGATGGCTCGTTCTGCCTCCTGGGGTAAGTCGATCCTGGGTTTGGCGATCGCATTTTGTGCCTCCACCCAACCTTGAAAATCTCTAGCCTGCTTGCTTCGCTCCAAGGGCTGCGCTCGGTCAGGATCGCCTAAAGGCACAGCAGCAAAATAGCACTCCCAAGTGTGTTTAATTTGGGCATCCCAGAGTGCATTCCATTCCCAACAGCCCCCTTGTTTGAACTGCTCAAGTTCTGTCGCCAAGTTCGAGTCTTGAAACTCTGACAAAAGACCTTCTAGAACAGAGGAATTTTTAGGGTTTTGAAGAAAATCAACTACTCCTTCCTTAATATTCGCCCTTACTTTATGGCTGATGTCTTTTTCCCAGATTTTGATTAGCTGTTCATGCAGTTCCTCTCCCAGCTCTAGGGCTGACTTTCTGTCATGGCACAGCACCGTAATCACATTGGGAAACCCAGCCGTACTGAGCCGACTTGAGGACTGAGCTTGGGCAAATTTCTCGCCCGGTGTTTTCTGCCCTTCGTAGAGATCGCGATACTTTACCGATAGAAAAGCATCGATGATATCTTGCCCCCACAGCGACGGGGTGATGATCGCATCTGGACCCAGCTTCTCAGCGACATGCCAGCAAAGTTTTGCACTGAGATAGTGCAGCAGGTATGAACCCGCCCAAAAGTCCAGAAACTTCCGTGACGCTTTGATAAATTCCTGAATAGGCGAAAAGGTCAAAATGAGCAGATAGGGCGTTTTCGGCTCCCCTTTCCCGCATCCTTCAGGGAAAAGCGCACCCGTCAATGCAGATACCGTACTGCCGTAGCCGTGGAGAGAACTATCGGGCAAGAATCCATGCTTTGGCAATAGTAACCATTCTTGCGCTCCCTCTGCTTGGCTCAGATGCTCAGGTAAATACCGCCAGCACCACCAGAACAGTCGTTTTAATCGTTCAGAATCACTCAAGTCATGATTTTTGCCTATCTTTGCCCAAACCTCCCGCACCTTTTCCTCAATCGAAATTGAAGGAGAAGTGGCCGTCAGCGTTCGCCGTTGCCCACTGATGGGATGACGAATTTCGTGACTCTCAGAAGGTTGTGCATTTTGACTCAGGTTGACACGATCCGATGCATCAGCAATTAACCCAGCCTTTTTCCCCTCGCCTTCCCACCAATTCTGAAGCTGACTCGAACTCCAGATTAAATTCTCGTCAGAATATAATTCTAGAACTATCGGTGATGGGCTGAGAAAGGCACCTAAGCTATGAAGCAAAGCATAAATCTTTCGGCTGTAATAGTCATTTAGTTCATTCATAGCCGTAATTATTACAAGAAATCATCGAAAAATCTGTAATTTTTATCTTTTTCAATGATTATGCAATTTTCTAAAACTAAACGCACATTTCGTGCGCACGACCAATCTGTCTCAGCCAACGAATAGTTTGTTCGCCGAGACAAGCTAGCGGATATATTGCTCCTCCCCCAACGCCCCAAAAACTGGCCTTCAGCTTGCTTCCGTAGCGATCGCCTTTCCCAGTCACGCCAGCCAATCCAAATCAGATCGCCCTTCTTAAACCTTCACCCCCAACTTCTTCGGCAAGTCCCACACTTCCGCGACCATCCGCTCCAGATGAATGAGATTCTCTTGCCACAATTCAGCAAAGGAAATCTCACCCTTGTCTAGATCGTCCTGGTGGAGCGGCTGCATCCCCGTTCGCTCAGCAAACACCTTCAGTAATTCACGCTGCTCTCGACTCAGACTCTTGGCATACACAATTGCTTCTGACTGTTCCTCTCCCTTCGCCCGATAGAACGCCTTGATTGCCGCCTCTTGCTCTACCGCCA
>JAKRSB010000025.1 GCA_022402525.1 Thermosynechococcaceae cyanobacterium MS004 | reverse complement strand
GTGAGTCAGCGATCGCCGCACATGAGTCAGGGGCGGGGGATGGTGCGGTGAGGGAGAGCTGAAGTGTGGGGGCTGCTGTGCGGGAGGCGGTAGCTAGTCTTAGGCATGGATTTTGGCCGGGATCGTTGGGGTGGTAGTGGCGAAGTTGCTGGGGTTGATGGGGATCGCTGTGCTGGAGTGGGTTAGGGGAAGGTTGGCTTGGGGGGATTTTCGGTAAGTTGGGCGGGTGTCCTAGGGTGTAGCGGTTAGGGGCTGTTCCCGACTTTGGGAATTTTAGGGGCGTTTGCGACATCTTGACCAGGAGCGAGGGCATTTCTGGCGATGCTGGTGTTTTGCGTTGGCTTAGTGGGTAAGGTATGGGAAAAGCTTAGGTTTAGCGGGAGACGGGAATGCTTAGTGTTGCAGAAAACTTTTTTGATTCTTCTGATAAATAGAATAACCGCTCAAAATAGAAGCTGAAACCGAATACCCTCGTTCAAATCTTGGGATTTGTCCAAGATTTGCATTTTGTCCATAATCCTTTGCTTACGAAGGCTTCAGGAGTTTTCTGCATCACCAAGGACGAGAATGATCGTTTCTCAAAGTGCTGGAGGGAAAGAGCTGAGGCGAAAACTGGGACAAGTCGGGGGCAGAAAGGGGGCAAAGCCTTCAAACGAGTAGAGGCGATTCTTCTAGTAGTAAAAGACTGGAATTGAATGAAACCATCGGAATCCTCTGATTTCAATGCAGGGGATTTAGAGAAGGTCTTTAAGGTGCATCGTTAAACTGTGAAAGACTTTTTTGTCGCTTATTCCGAATCGATTCTAACTTAAACTCAACCCTGCATTGAGTGGATTCAGAGATATCCTAGTCTTTCAGAGTGTTGTCTAATGACAGGGCATTTGATCAATCTAGACGTGCTCTCAAAGCGCACCAATCAAGTTTTCCAGCTTAGAAGTAACTAGATTGTTCTTGGAGTATGATAAGCCAGACAGATAAGTGTCTGATACCAAAACAATGGTTCCAAACAGCCCTTCGCCTTATACAGCAGCCCCAGGAGGAACTCATTCATCCTCCCAACCTTCTCCAGCATCTCAAGGGAAAAATATTTCGCCTACACCTGCTGCAAATACACTTCCATCCCCTAATCCAGAGCCCTTTTCTTGGGTAACGATAGGGCTGGTAGTGACAATTTTTCTGAATCTTGCAACAACTATCCTGAATATATTTCAAATACGTAAAGGGTGGAAAGAACTCAAAAATCAAGATAGGCTATTTATTGAAGGTCAAAATCTTAAGGAAAGAGATGATATTCGGTACAAATTAAACAGCTTCTTTGGCCCGATGATAGAGCTTCGTACTGAATCGAGGTTATTATATGATGTATTTGCAGTTAATGAGAGGAAGCAGGAAAATGGCTTTAGAACATTAAATTTTCTGGCAGGTGGAAATAAAACTAGACTCTCAGATTCTGATCAAGCAATATTAAAGGGAATTATAGAAATTAATAGTAAACAACTCGATTTAATCGAAAAGGAAGGTTGGGCTGTTAGAAATATACTTTTAACTGATTTGCTTGGCAAGCTTGGTGCTCACATTAGAGTTTTGAGTATGGCTAATGATTTAAAATTAAATAATATGACTTCTGAAATTATAAGTTTAGTTTTTCCTAAAGAAATTGATGGAGCGCTGGAAACTGAGGTACGTAGACTCCAGGATCGTTATAATGAGCTTCTAGAATCAAAAACAAAAGAAAATTCCCCCATATTCAACAGCGAACAAATTAAAATAATTAATTACTACAATAGTACCCCTTCTGATTACTTTCGTAAAACAGCATTCCTTGATCTTTCAGATATTTATGAAAAATTCAAAAAGCAAATTCCTAGAGGCGCTTTAATTCTTGATGCAGGATGTGGAGTTGGCAGGGATACACGTTATTTCATAATGGAGGGATATCGTGTACTTGCCTTTGATGCATCTGAACAGATGGTAAAATTATGTAGACAATATCCTTTTGCTTATTGTCAACGCTGGTCATTTGAGGAAATTAAATTTTCTGAAGAATTTGATGCTGTATGGGCCTGCGCCTCTCTTGTTCATCTCTCTGAAATCAATTTAAGTGCAGCGATCTTAAATCTTAGTAGAGCCATTAGGCCAGGTGGCGTATTTTATTTCTCACTAAAACTTGCACACGACAATACGAAGATCGAAAATAAGAGTAAAAATTCAGAGCCAACATATTATTTTTATGCTCAAGATAAAATTGAAGAAGTATTAGATAAATTAAATCTCGATAAAATTGAAATTTGGATGAATGATTCCAAGAAAAAAGAAGATACATGTAAATGGGTAAATTATCTTTATCGCAAACCTGATATTTTCTCTACATAATTGCTTTTTTTGCAAATTTATTGTTCATTAAAAGAGTTATAGCTGTGTATGAAAATAACTATTTTTTAGTTTGACTAGCTCTAATTCTTGAGCGAATTAATTTTACTCGATAAGGATCGGCATCCTTGCGCCAAATTACACGATGTCCTCTCAGTTCGGCGCAATTCTCTTCTAAGCGCTGCTGCCATTGTTTGCGGGTGCCAATTGAGTTGGAATGATCGAGCAATCCCCAAGTTTCTTCTTGATGAGTGAGTTTGGCAAATTTCTCATAAAGAGGGTTATCAGAGGCAATGAATGTTTCTTTACGATGGAGAATGGGAGGGTTATTAACGGTGTCATAGTCTCGGTAGGTGACGTGTAAATCTCTAAGGTCAATTTGCATACTCGTCTGGAGAGCTGGGTGAGGTGCTGTCTCAAAATTTGGGTAGACCAGATAAGAGATTTTAGGTTTAGTTGTATGAAATTTAATCAGCGTTGCATTCTCCATACGACCAATAGTGCGAGAAGCACAGCCTTCATATAGTCTCAACAATGGGTCAAGATTTTCCAGTGCTGAGACATGAATGTAAAGAGAGTCTGGTAAACGTTTGCCGATTTTACTCTGTCTGCAACAAGTGGAAACTAGGCTTAAATCTCCCAGGCTAAAGAGCATTTCGTCGGCTTCGGCACAAGCTTGCTTATAGTTTCCAAAGAGTGCCTTAATATCGTTTTGAACCTCGGATTCTAGAGCGCTAATCTTTGGGCGATGGCCAAATTTTGTGAGGGCTAGGTAAACTTTCAAGTCTTGACGGCGCTTCTCAGAGATTGCCTCCCACTCTTGCGGATCGGTCGCTTGCAGTATCACTTGAAAGGCACGACGGAGGCTACCAAACTCAGTAACTAGCTCTGATTCTGCCGTTAATTCTGTGGCGACGGGAAGCCGACCCCGTTCGGTCACAAATGCCATGAGCGGCGTTAGGAGTTCTTGATAATCCTCAAACCGTTTGCTTCTGACTCGAATTCTAGGTGTGGTTGTGCGAGACCGAAACCGAGACGCCCTGAATCGCTCAGCTTGGGATTCGTCTCGAAAGACAAAATAAACTCCTAGAGAGACTGGAATGGCGTCAACCTCAAGCACCTGGTCGATGTAGGTCTTGAGTTCTGTTTGGTCGTAGTATTTCTGAAATGTGTTGCGGCTGGTCACTATCCCGTCGCCATAGGCAATTTGGCTGTTGCCCTGGGCAACTAAGACTTGAGCTGCCACAATCAAGACCTGTCGGGTAATTGTCCAGGCTTTGATCAAGGCTTCCCGTCGCTCTGCTTGAGACTCAATGACATTGATGATGTAGCCGATGTTAACGATGTCCGAAGTGATAGGAGTTGTCTCTGGACGATAATAGGGATCCCAGCCGCCGCTGATGTATCCACGACTCGCAACTCGTTTTACATCGCCGCCAAGTCCGCAGCCGTAGTCAAAAAAAGTGGTGTTGGGGTTGAATAGGTTGGCTTCGAGTGCCAAGCGCACAGGCTTTGAGAGATCGTTACGGGCGATCGCAGCTTTGTGGCGCTCGATATCTCGAATGGTGAGGCTGGAACTCGTCATGATAGGTTTTAAGTAACTTGACGGTGTTAGAAGAGGCAGGCAAACCGTTAAACTATTTCAGCATCATAGGGGAATCCATAGTGATATCGACTCGTTTGCCTCTCGAAAACACTGTTTACAAAGCAAATCAGTTCAATCCGATTTTTGCCCGTCATGAAACCTTTCATCCCCGCTTTGGCTGGTTAAAGAAGGGGTTTGGTCGGGCGAGGGATGATGCAGAGGTTTTTCTGAGAGAGGATGCCCCCATTCGTTTGGGAGTGGGGAAAAACATGGTGCGGTCAATCCGCTACTGGTGTTCCGCTTTCAAGCTACTTGAAGATGACCAACCCACTGATTTTGGAACTCAACTTTTAGATCAAACGGGGTGGGATCCTTATCTCGAAGATCCTGCTTCGCTTTGGTTGCTGCACTGGAAGCTTATAGAACAGCCCAGCGCAGCAACAGCTTGGTATTTTGTGTTTAACAGGTTTCGTGCGGTTGAATTTACCGTTGAGGATTTGTTTTATCAACTGTGTGACTATCGTGACCAGATGGCTCCACGGATCTCAGATTCTTCACTCAGAAAGGATGTGAGCTGCATTTTGCGAATGTATGCAGTGCAGCCTACGAAGCTACGTGCAAGTGAAGACTCTCTAGATTGTCCATTCACTGGCTTAGGGCTGATCCATCCCGCAGGGGACTCGCGGCACTTCATGTTTCGAGTAGGGTATAAACCCAGCCTAGTGCCAGAAATTGTAGTTTATGCTTGCCTGCTTCATCATGTCCAGACGAACAGCACTGCCAAAACGATCCCCATTGCAGCTTTGACCTATGACAGCGGGAGTCCCGGACTTGTGTTTAAGCTGACTGAAAGTGCCATCTGCGATGCAATCGCAGCAGTTGCGCGACAGTGGGATCAAATCAGTCTTTCTGATGCAGCCGGAAAGCTACAATTCTCTTTTGAGGGTGAGCCGCTTGAGCTGGCAGCGGATATATTGAATCGCTATTACCAGGTCGGAAGGTGAGTGCTATGACCAATAAGGCTTTCGACGTGAATGCTCAACAGAACGTTCTATCAGACTATTTCAAGCTACACCGCCGCTATTACCGTTCGGTTAACTTAGAGCGTGACTTGAATAAGCCAGATGCAGTCCAGGGTTATGTCCCGACAGAGCGAACTGCGATCGCCTTGGAACGGATTCTGTCTTCTATAGGCAATCCTAATGCTCATCGGGCATGGACTTTGACTGGAGTCTATGGAACCGGAAAATCAGCATTTTCACACTATTTAGCGGCCTTATGTGCGCCAAATCAAAGTCCGGTAGCTCAAGCGGCACGAGTAATCGCAGACGACTCATTTCAACTTGATAGCCCTGAAATTAAAGCCATTGAAGCGATTCCCCAATCCGGTTTGATCAGAGCAGTGGCAACCGCTCAGAGGGAACCTTTGAGTTGGACGATCGCCCGTGCGCTAGCACGAGGAGCAGATCTATTTTGGAACGGGAAGCAAAAATCGAGTCCAGACTTTTTGAAGGATCTGATTGATTGGCGAATTGAAGTTGAGTCAGGGAATTGCAAAATCACCGATCAGCAAATTTTTAAAGTCATAAAGGAAATTATTCAAACGGCTAAGGTTGACATTTTATTGGTGATCGATGAGTTAGGTAAAAACCTAGAATTTGCGTCTCATAATCAGGGTGTTCAAGATCTTTATTTGCTCCAGCAAATTGCTGAGTTGGAACTAAAGGGAAACCATCAAGTTTATTTATTGGGAATTCTCCATCAATCTTTCGCGGGCTATAGCGATCGCCTCTCTACGGTAGAACAAAGCGAGTGGATCAAGATTCACGGGCGATTTACGGATATTGTCTTGACTGAATCGCCGAGCCAGATGACTCGTCTAATTGGTCAAGCAATTGATCGTTCTGATGCTGAACCATTATTTCACGCTATTCAACATCAGGCAGAAGATTGGTTTAACGTATTGCGAGATGTGCTCTCAGAGCGAGAGATCTCGGCAAAGGTTTTGGCAGATGCTTATCCACTGCACCCATTGGCAGCCCTAGTTTTGCCAATGCTCTGCGTGCGTTATGCCCAGAATGATCGGTCTTTGTTTACCTTTCTCACGAGCGATGAACCGTTTGCGTTCAAGCAATTTCTTAAAAGTGCAGCGATTGTACATAACCAGATCCCAACCCTGAAGTTGTATGAGCTTTATGACTATTTTGTAGATGCTGTGACCGGACTTGCCTCAAGGCTTAATTTACAGCGTTGGGTCGAAGTACAAGGGTTAATTCAGGATGCGAAAGATCAGAGCCAGGATGTCCTCATGGTTTTGAAGACAATCGGGGTTTTGAATTTGGTAACATCAACGGGTAAATTCCGTGCCACCCCTGAATTGGTTGCGCTGGCGCTGTGTGACTCTCCTAGTGATAATAAAGGGCGTCAACGATGGAAAGAGGTCATCGGGCATCTAAAGCAAAAGCAACTGATTACCCATCGGGAGACGCAAGATGAACTGCGAATCTGGCAAGGATCGGACTTTGATACTGAGGCTGCGATTGCCGAGCGGATTGAGCAATCCCATCTGCTATTGGCTGATCTCCTGACCGAAATTTATCCGACTAGACCCTTAGTAGCTCAACGGCACTACACTGCATCGGGCACCCTCCGCTATTTTGAACAACGCTATGTCGATAGTCGAGCTACCTTGAGCGGACTGAGTTGCGCTGCTCAAAGTTCCGATGGGCTGATTGCCTATTGGCTGGATACGGCTTCGCCAGAATCAATACCGTCTCTAACTGCGGATGGCAAACCGCTCATTCTCATTACGGCTGCGAATCTTGACCTTTTGCGGATGAGAGGACAAGAATTTCAAGCGCTTAAAAAGATTTGGAAAGATGCTCCTGAGCTGCAAACCGATGGCGTAGCTAAGCGCGAGGTTCGACAGCGCCTCGTAGAAGCTGAGCGACTGCTGGATGAAACGATGGCGCTGGTGTTTGATTGGTCATCAGAGCAAAATGCCTGCTGGATTCAAGGGAAATCTACAAAGATCGAATCTCCCAGGCTATTTCAGGCTGCACTTTCGGATGTGTGCGATCGCACCTATTCTCAAGGCTTAATGCTAGACAACGAACTCATCAACCGTCGAGAATTAACTTCTCAGGGTGCAAAGGCGCGTCGAGAACTCATTGAGGCCATGCTAGAGCAAAGTCATCAGTCACGTTTGGGGCTTGAAGGGTATGGCCCTGAAGTCGCGATGTACGGTTCAGTATTGGAAACGACGGGAATTCATCGTCAGGAACTAGACGAGTGGGGGTTCTATCCGCCTAGGGATTCTTCAGGGGTGGCGACGGTTTGGGAGGCAATCGCCCAGTTTTGTCTAAGTGCAAAAGATAGGCCACAATCGCTCCAGCAGCTTTATGAACAGCTTGCCAGTCCCCCTTATGGGGTGAAGCAGGGCGTTATTCCAGTGCTGTTGGCTGCAGTATTGCTGTACTACGCTGATGAAATAAGCATCTACAAAGACGGTACATTTATCCCGGTACTAGGAGCAGAGCATTTTGAGCTGTTGGTGAAGGATCCGGCTCGGTTTACGGTGAAGAATATCGAAGTGGCCGGACTACGATCTCAAGTATTTCGAGAATTAGAAGCGATTCTGAAGACAGGGCCAGTGAAGGGTCGTTCAGGCAGTCGTAACTTGACGGTGCTGTCCGTGATAAAGCCCTTGGTGCAGTTTGTCCGAAAGTTACCGACCTACACCCTCAAAACTAAGCAAATTAGCACCTCAGCCCAAACCGTGATTCAAACCCTTTCTCAGACGCAGGAACCGGATGAGCTTTTGTTTATTGCTTTGCCAAAGGCGTGTGGCCTGAAACCCATTACGACAGGGAAGGTAGAGGATGAATCTGTTGCCCACACGTTTCGTGAGTCTTTGGTAGAGCTACTACGGGAAATTCATGGAGCTTACGATGCTCGACTGACGGAATGCGAAACGTTGCTATATAACGCTTTTGGACTACGGTGTGATCGCGACAAGCTGCGTCAAGATTTGCAGTTCCGTGCTCGATATCTGTTGGGAAATTGTGCAGAGTCAATGCTGGATCGATTTGTTCGTGCTGCTGCCGATGAAACCACAGTAGATCGGACTTGGCTAGAAGCGCTATTAATGATTGTGGCAGATAAGCCAGCGGAGTCTTGGGCAGATGCAGATGTCACTGTGTTTGAAGTAAGATTAGGCGATTTAGCACGACGCTTTAAGAATTTGGAAGCCTTACAGAAAGAGGTTGCTGCCCACAATCAGGGTGGCTTTGAAGCGCGACGAATCACAATAACTAGACCGGATGGCGGCGAGATTAATCGGATGGTTTGGATGAACTACGAACAGCAAGCTCAGGTTGATCCTTTGGTAAAGAAAATTTTAGCTGACTGTGCCGATCTTCAACTTCAGCAAGCCTTATTAACCCGACTGGCTGAAAGTATATTAGGGGATGCTAAATTGCCGACTGATCAACAGTCTGATGTAAACCAATCAAGAAGTATAAGTAAACGGAGACGCTAAATATGATTTTTTCGTAATGAACTTCTTGACGGCAATCCAAAAAAAATGAACAGCTTGGGTATTCAGTTACCCAAATATGGCCATTCTAGATAGAATATGAAAAATATATCTTTACAAATTAAGTCTTGAAAGCTTTTCTATCTTCATGACTAATTTAGGATAGCTGTAGCTAAAAATTCTATTCAATTCAGTGTAGTCTAAAGTAAGCATCAAATTATAAATGATGACTCAAAATAAAATTAGACATATTTTAGGTTTATCGGGTGGCAAGGATAGCACTGCTCTCGCCTATTTTATGCGACAAAAGTATCCAGAGCTAGAAATTGAGTATTTTTTTTGTGATACCCATAAAGAACTGCCAGAAACTGAAAGTTATTTAAAGCGAATTGAGGCTCGTTTAGGTATTAAGATCCACCGACTTGAAGCTGATCGAGGCTTTGACCATTGGCTAGATGTTTATGGTGGAGTCCTCCCGTCGCCTACAATGCGCTGGTGTACAAAGCAGATGAAGATTATTCCTTTGGAAAAATGGGTAGGCAATGATGAAGTCATCAGCTACGTTGGCATCCGAGCCGATGAGAATCGAGATGGTTATATCTCAACCAAATCCAATATCACTGCTAGATTTCCCTTCAAGGAGCATAACCTCGTAAAGGCTGATATTTTTCGCCTACTTGAAGAGAGTGGAATTGGGATGCCCGATTATTACCGCTGGAGATCGCGGTCAGGCTGCTTCTTTTGCTTCTTCCAGCGTAAATATGAATGGGTGATGTTGGCTCAGGAGCATCCTACCTTATTTCAAAAAGCTATTGATTATGAGCAAAATCACAGAGATGGCAGAACCTATACCTGGACACAAGGTGAAACGCTGTTGGAACTGTTAGAACGCAAGGATCAGATTATTTCGGATCATCAGAGGGCGATGGATAGACAACAACAAAGCCTTAAGAATCAGCCTTTGGCAGATGTGCTGGCGGCTGTTCTGGATGAAGAAGAGGATACGTTGCCTTGTCTAGCCTGTCATCTCTAGCGTCAGATAATGAATTCAAGGAGGCTAAATGTCACTTTTTAAGGAAAATTTGGGCACTCTAGCCACACTGCATCATTAAGGGTGTGCTTTATGCCTCCACAGTCATTACCCTGCCCTGCATCTGATTGGATTGGTTTCCTGCGCCAATATGGACCAATCCCCCGTAATGACAATATGTATGATGAGGTTATCCAGCGGACACTGGAGCGGAAAAAGCTTCAACCGATCACCTTTGAAACCAAGTATCTAAACGAACTGCTCGACAACTTTCGGTCAGCTTCGCCCAAGTCAGTCATCTTAACTGGAACCGCAGGCGACGGGAAGACCTACTACTGTCGGGAAATCTGGGAGGAATTTGGCGGTTCCATAGCAGATTGGCAACAAGATACTAAAATTCACCAGTTAACGTTGGGTGATCGCCAATTAGTCGTTGTTAAAGATTTGAGCGAATTGACTTCAGACGAGAAGCAATCACTCTTGCCCCAAATTGCGACTGCCATAACGGGAGAAAACACTCCCATTGTCTATCTAATTGCCGCTAACGATGGGCAATTGGTTGAAGCATGGGCAGAGGCAGACCAAAATGGGGGACTTGAACCAGTACGGCAAGCAATTGAAGACCTTCTAGTTGGTGATTTACGCGAATCAGAGGGTTTTAAGGTGAAACTCTACAATCTCAGTCGCCAAAATGCTGCTGTCTTGTTTCCACGTATCCTGGATGCTGTTCTCAATCATCCAGGCTGGGGGGACTGCAATCAGTGTGCTTATCAGAACCAAGGATGTCCGATTTGGCAAAATAAGCAACGTTTAGAAGGAACTGAGGCCAGCCGCACCACACGAGAGCGTCTAACTGATCTTCTGGAACTCTGCGAATTAAATCAGAGGCACCTTCCAGTGCGCCAATTGCTTTTGCTAGTCGCTAATACTCTGCTGGGTCATCCAGGTGCAAAAGATCGGCTATTGACCTGTCGGCAAGTTCCCGGCGTTATTTCTTCTGAAACTACTTCTCTTGCAAGCCTCTACCGCAATATTTTTGGCGAAAATTTACCAGAGCGTCGGCGCGAATCGACCGAGGTTTTCAAGGTACTGCATGGCTTTGGTATTGGCGTAGAAACTAACAATCAGATCGACAACATCCTGATTTTTGGTGCAGATGATCCAGAGCTACAGTCACCTTACACAGACTTAGTGCTGGCTGACTCTTTTTATGGAGCGAACTCTAAGTATCAAGCCCAGCAGCGCTCTTATCTTGAAGGCGACACATCTAACGGACGAGAAGCATTTCTTAGTGTTCTACAAACTCAACGGCAGCGGTTGTTTTTCACTATTCCCACCGAGCGTATCACAGAAATGAAACTCTGGGATCTCACAGTTTTTCGCTATGCCGGAGAGTATCTGAACGACCTTTACAGATTCCTACAAGAGGGCAAAAAGATCCCTAAACCAATTGTTTCACGCTTAGTGAGGGGATTAAATCGCATTTTCACAGGTCTATTAGTCAGTAATCAGGACGAATTAATTCTGGCAACTTCAGGCAGCTACTCACAGGCAAGAATTAGCCGTGTTTATGAAGAGTCTGTATCTGTCGCGAGAAAACGGGGTGAGAGCGTTTCGGTAGAATTAGACAGAATTCGTAGGAAACCGAGCTTAGTTGTCTATCTCGCTTCAGAATCGGAATCAGAAGTTAAACCAATTCGGTTTAATCTAACGCTGACTCGGTATGAGTATTTGAGCAGGGTTGCTGAAGGTGCCCTTCCAAGCAGCTTTTCGCAGGAGTGCTATGAAGATGTTCTCGCCTTTAAAACCCAAGTTTTCAAGCAGCTTGCCGTTCGGAAATTGTCAGAAGGTGAAAACGGAGATGCAGAAGAGGCTATGAATATTCGGCTCTTAGAAGTCAACAGCGCTGGCATTGCGAGTGAACGTACGCTTGAGGTTTACTTCTGATGATGGAAATCCTTCCACGCCCTCAACAGTTTGAACAATCTCAACTTAATATGTGGGTTGATGAGTCTATTTGGGGGCATCGACTCTATGACGAGCAAACCCCTTGGCTCTGCATTCTGGAGATGCTTTGCATTACTCAGTCAGAGGCGGGAAATGGTCGAGCATTTGTAGAGAGCAAATTCAATGAACTTAAATATCATATATATCCACGTCTATACCTTCGTAACATTCTGTTTAACAATCCTCACATCGAAGCTGTTGCTACAGAGTATTTGGACGACAGCGAACGGTGGCAGATGTGGACGGATGCAATTTCCAGCAATGTAGGTGGGCTAACTTCACCAGACTTTAGCTATCTCAAATCTAGATTTGAATCTTTCAAGGATTTTGCCGAAATTGTCAAATTCCTTCAATCTAGCGCTATTGAAGGCGATAGCAACAAACGCTGGAGTTCCAAGTTTGTTTTCCCTTATGGTCCCGATTGTCTTTACGAAGACTTACGAGTGACAGGTGATAAAGTCACGAATGACCGTCGCTTTTTCGGTCGAACGGGCGAACTTCTCTATCTCATGCTCTGCCGGAGTGGTCGAGGGGAAGAAATTCTCTCTCGTCTAGAAAGTACCGGAATTATTACCCGCAACTATTCCAGAAATCATAGAGGCTCCAAGTGGAATCAGCTAGTCCTTGCTCTTCAGTCTCCAACTGATCGAGACGCACCCAGGGCGAGTGGCAGTCCACCGTACCTCCCCTACGAGAAGTTACCTGATTATGAACGATTAGCCGATGACTGGCTCAGTATTTTAGGCTGTGACCTACCTGACTATGATGCCCTACCTCACATCGTTACAATCACCGGGCTGCATCTGATTATTTATTTGCTGAGTCGTGCTAAGACGACGCTGGGTGAACCTACACCGTTACGCTTTGTGCTAGAGATCGTCGCGCCCAAGAAAACCACGGTTCGTGAATTGGCTTCTGACGAGTTTCAGAAAAATAACAATCTGCCTCAGCGATCAATCGAACATTACATCCGCAGCACCGTTGATTTACCAGAATGGAAGGCTTGCCTCAACTCCTTTAATCCTGTTGAGGATGCTATTGATTTGCTGAAAGAGCGCTTTGCGTGGTCTGCAAAAGAGGAAGAATTAGACGGTTCAGGTTCTCCAGAAGCACTCCTTAATTCCCTACGCGAAAATGCCGTGAAGCGTCACCAGCAACACCTCGCTAAATTTCATGGAAGCTGGGCGCGTGAAATCGGCTTATCTTCGAGCAGAGGTAGCCGTCGAACTCGCTATGCACCTACTGATTCACTACTCAGAACGCTAGTGTTTGCTTCTGTTCCAACTCGAATGGAATTTCAAGAGTTTTTGGCGAAACTACATGAAAAGTACGGCTTTATCATAGGCGATCGCCAAGCCGAAGACCTGATCAATTCTGGCGATGCGGATCGCGAAGACTTCGTGGCAAATTCTGAGCGGCTCGAACGTCGTCTTGCCAGTATTGGACTGCTCAAACGTCTCTCCGATGCTTGTGCCTATGTCCAAAATCCCTTTGCCTCGGAGGTGAAATGATGCAGACTATCGAACTGATTGGTCAGGTGGCGGCTAACTTTCTGAAACGCTCAATTCAAACTGATGAAGCAGGCGAAGGTGTCGCACGATTTTTACTCAATCGTCTCACTGCTCAGCAAGTAGCTACTATTTGCCAAACTATTTTGCAAGACTCTGAGCTTTCCCCTCTTATTAAAATTCAAGTTCCGCGCGATCTAGTTGGAAACTATAGCCTACCCAACGAAATTCTTACCGATGAACGCACTGTTCACTTGCGTCACTCTGTCTGTGATCGCCAAGCACTTTTACTCGCTAACATCAGCGATGATCAAGCCCAGTCTCTCAACGACATTACTTCAGTCGGCGCTCAAGAGCTTAAAGGGCAAATTGAATTCTGGATCGATCTTGCTGCAAAGGACTTGGCGATTCCCAATGAACAGATTGAATACTGGCGTAAAGCGCTAAATGGACTGCAAAAAGTTGGAACCCCCAGCTTAGAGAACTTTGCTGAATATATTTTTCAAACGCGATCGCGCATTTTTGAACAAAGCCTTCCGGTTATTGATGCACTTGGATGGGCACTGCCCGCTCTGCGGCTTCCCCGTGATTCTGGCTACTTTCGTGCCATTCCTGAAACTCAATTAGGACAAACCCAACGCTGGGAAAAGCTATTTCAGCAAGCCTTTGCAAAACGTGCGTGCTTGCTGCTGAAGCAAACCTCTAATCGCAAACCCATTGATGAGCAAGATCTTCAGACTGCCTTTGATAAGGTAAAGGATGACATTCCTGCGATTGCCCATCCTACTATTCAGTCCTTTATTGCCAGTTCCGCAGGGTGGACTCTTGAAACTGAAGCCCTTTCTAAATTGGAGTGGGAATCGGACAATATCAACACGCTGTTTTCTGGGCTACAAGCTCAGAAAACAGACCTCGCTTCTCTTACTCTAGATTTTTTTAATGATGAGTATCCTGAAACTCTGACGGACTCAGAGATTCAGTACATTAACACCTTAAAAAAGCGTAAGACGAAAGAGGCGCTAGACGAGGATCGAGAATTTTATGACGCGCACCGCCAGGAACTTGAGGGCGATCGTAAGCTCAAAGCAAAATGGGATAAATTCGTTTACGGACAACCTATTGAATGTACAGATTTCCTGATTGGTTTGCTGCAAGCCTTTGAGCGGCTTTTCGATCAGGCGGAGACAGTTGATGGCATTAAGTCCCTCAAAATTGTGACGCAGAAGGGATCTGCCAAAAGTAAATGGCTAGAGCTAAATGCCGATGTAGGTCAATATTTCTGTACACGATACCGAGGAATTGAACAACTGACAGCTCCCCATATTGAATGGGAAACGCATTGGCTGTTCAAGTATGAAACGTTGATAGAGGCGACTAGGACAAAGCAGAAAGCAAAGTACCGCGAGAATACTTCAACAGCAAAGACTGCAACAGAACTCAAGTTTTACGTAGAGATGCGTGATAGGACTCAGGCTTTGATCGCAAAGACTCAACTGGTTTGGCGTTGCACTCCTAATGCGATTGGTATGGAGTTGAGCAATGATTTTGAACGACTGCTCAAAGATTCACCCTTTCAAATTTCTCAGGTGTCGCGAGAATTGGTCAGCAAAAAAGGGAGGTTGCAAGGCATTTCCCTCTCTGAGGTTGGCACTTTGATGGCGGCATATCGACAAGATCGGGGTTCTTTGGTCAGCAAATATGATCGCAAAAACGACCTCAATAAAACCCTACCCGCAAAACTTAAACAAGCTGTGGCAGATGGTCGCCTCTCGAAAGAAGCGGCTGAAGCGATCACGGCTGCCTGGAAACCTTTTGCAGAGCGATATAAATTGGCGATCGCCAGCTTTACGAGTGTTGAAGGACAAGGCATCGCTAATCCAGAATTACTGCATCAGTGCGAAGCTTATGAAACCTTACTTAAGACCGTTTTAACTCATGTCAAAGGTGATCTTAACCGCATCGATTTCTATCAACCCGTCTTGCGACTAGGATCCATCCGAGTCGAACGCGGTAAACCTGCTGCTATCATCGCGCCTTGGCATCCGCTGCGATTAGCTTCTATGGCAGTTAAAGCCCGTCAATTGGCTGGCTTACTGCGATACATCATATCCACTCCAGAAGTGAATTTTGGTGATTCTCGCTTATTCTTTGCCGATTTGCGAAATGAACTCAACCATCCCTACTATCCTGAAGTTTGTGTAGGCTATGAGGGGCAGCAACCCGAACTGTTATCTGTATCCGATACGGTCAATGACTACAGCCTGATGGAGCGTCCAACACGGGACGAGAGCGATCGAACCACTAATGAAAACCCTTCTGAAGCTGCTGACCGCCTATTAGGCATCATCCGCCGCTATGTAGAACTGCTGCCGCATGAAAAGACCAACCTGAGTGTGGTGTTGTTCCAAACCGACTCGATCAAACTTCCACAGGCAATCGTCAACAAACTGAGTGAAGAGCTGCAAAACGATCATGAAGAAGTGAGATGTCAGGTTATATTGCGCCATAGAAATGGACAAAAACTCGCTCAACTCTATGAGCAAATGCTAGAAAGCTCCGACGCTGATCCAGATGCCTTTATTGCTAGCGAAGTTTCTCAAGACTTTATGGCAAGACTGCGGATTTCAGTGATGTCTAACGATGTTCCTGCAACAAATCCTGGAGAAGGCAAATTTGCCGATATCGTTTTTCTACAAGATGCCATCTCACGACAAGCAAAGATTGTCTGGTCAACCTCTCCTTTTAACAGCTCAACGTCGGATATTTTGACTCATTCGCCTGCTCGATGGGCACGCAAGCGCCCATCTGCCAAGGACGAACTTAAGTCAACAGTTTATCTCACCTGTCCCAAGCAGCCTGGGGTTGGACAAGCCTATCTCGATATGGCTTACAGCATTGTGGTGGGCGAAGACTGCTCTTCTGATCAACACTTCTTACCTGCTCGTCAGATTTCCTTCCAGGACGAAACGACGAGGACAACCTTTGATGAAAGCCATCGTTTGGGAGAGTGGGTGGTTAACTACGATGACTTGTTAGAGCGACGGCAACTCGTTAATCAAGGAGTGAAGGTCATTCGCTACCAACAGAACCGTACCGATGAGCGTAATTTCTTAGTATCTTCCGACGCCTCGCTAAATGTACTCAAAGTGCTGGTCAGAAAACGACTAGAAGCCCTTAATTTGGGGCTAGAGAGCGATCTCATCGATAAACTCGTAGACCGCTTAATCAACGAAGCCAATGCGGTTTCAGGTGATATTGTGCTACGAGCCGCTAAGTGTGGCAGATTTGCCAGTGAACTGATGGGTGTTGTCCTCAGCAAAGCGCTGATTACAGCAGAAATGGGGGAGCAGAATCCAATCGGTTGGTATTTTCTAGATGACTATGCTTCCTGGCTAGGACAAAAAGAAGGCCAGATTGCCGATATCATGGCAATCTCACCGCAATATATTAACGATGAACCCATTTTAAAAGTCATTATTTCAGAAGCAAAATATATTGATGTAGCTGGATTGGCCGATGCCCGTAAGACCTCTCAAAATCAACTGCGTCAGACCGTTGATCGCATTGCTGATGCCCTCTTCATTAGCCCTGGTCGCCTTGATCGTGACCTTTGGCTGTCTCGTCTCAGCGATCTTTTGCTGGATGGCATTGAATTCAGAGTCGACAATAAATTGAACATTGAACAGTGGCGCGAACAGATTCGCTCAGGCACGCTCCGCATTGATTTGTCTGGCTATTCACAAGTATTTGTCACAGGTGCCAATGACAGCAACGTTGAGGGAGAACGATCGCCTATTCCTAGAGTTGAACGCTGCTTCCAAGAAGTCTTTGATCGAGAATCAGTTCGCAAACTTGTCCTGGCTTACGAATCAGGAACATCGTTGTTCCCAGTGCGAGAGCAAATCGGGGATGATAAACCGTGGACTATGACTCAAGCCTTACAGCCTGCGGGTCGAGTCACCTGGGTGCTAGAGATCGAGGAGGTGGAAGGAGTAACAACCGTTCCTCCAGTAGCATCTATAGTTCATCCAGAAGCATCCATAGAAGATAATCAGCCGGAGAACCTTGATCATCCATTTCAGCTCACTATTTCTGATAAGCCATTTGAGTCTGAAATCATTGATTCTCCAGTTGTCTCAACCAATGAGGATCTTGATGGTTGGGCAAGTCCGGCACTCATTTCCTGGTGGCAGCAGGGACAAGTGCAGAATAGTCAGGGCGATGCAGCGGCAGAAAAATGGCTGGAAGAGGCGGCGGGGAAATTGCGGACAGCGCTGTTGGGATATAACCTACAAGCCAAGATTGAAGGTAAGCGCTTAACTCCAAACGCAGCGATCATCCGGTTCAAAGGTTCTGACAATCTGAAGCTAGACGATATCGAGAAAAAGCGATCACAACTCCTGACCACCCACTCCCTGAACGTCATCAGCGTCTATGGACAGCCCGGTGAAATCGTCGTTTCAGTTGCTCGTCCCCAGCGCCAAACCATCTCACTACGTGAGGTATGGGCAAAACGAAAGATCAATCGATCACCCTCTGGCATCAACCTCAGTTTTGTCATCGGGGTTAAAGAAATTGATGGCGAACTGCTTTATCTCAATCTGGGCAGTAGTTTTGAGAACTTAGAACAACACGCTCCTCACACGCTAATTGCTGGAGCCACAGGTAGCGGCAAGTCTGTCCTGCTACAAAACCTCCTTCTCGATATCTGTGCTACCAACTCTCCCAAACTTACAACCGTTTATTTAATCGATCCCAAGGCAGGCGTAGATTATTCTAATATCGAGGATTTGCCGCATTTGCCGAAAGGAATCATCGTTGATCAAGACCCTGCAATTGAAATTCTGGAATCTCTAGTCGAAGAAATGGATTCTCGGTACCGGAAATTCAGGCAACAGAAGGTTAAAGATCTACAGAGTTACAACAGCAAAGTTTCTGAAAGTGAAAGGCTCCCTGTTCTTTGGTTAGTCCATGATGAATTTGCTGAATGGATGCTGGTGGATTCCTACAAAGATGCGGTTTCTTCTGCTGTCCAGCGTCTAGGCGTGAAAGCAAGAGCCGCAGGCATTTATCTAATCTTTGCTGCTCAGCGACCGGACGCGACCGTTCTTCCGGTTCAGCTCCGAGATAACTTAGGAAATCGGCTAATTTTGAGGGTTGAAAGTATCGGCACCTCCGAAATCTCACTCGGTCAAAAAGGGGCAGAGAACCTTCTAGGCAAGGGACATCTTGCTGCCCGTTTAACCAATCAATCCGATCTAGTCTATGCTCAAGTGCCATTTCTGGCTGATGAGGAGATGGTTGCTGTCGCGGACATCATCAAGCAGCAGTGGAGAATCTCCTGAAGCTTTACTGACTTATAATTTGGGACATGAGAAGCCAAGAAAATGTCCTTCCTGAAAAGCCCCTTTATCTGGATTACCACGCAACCACGCCTACGGACTCACGAGTTGCGAATTTGATGCTGCATTATATGACTGAAGAGTTTGGCAATGCAAATAGCACAGATCATGAATGGGGCAATCATGCTGAATCTGCGATTAAACAATCTGCCCGATACGTTGCTGATTTGATTGGGACATCACCGAGAGAAATTCTTTGGACCTCTGGTGCAACCGAGAGTATTAATCTGGTCATCCAAGGCAGTCTGCCACCCAATCCCGAAAAACCCCATCGCATTGCACTATTACCCCTCGAACATAAAGCTGTATTGGATACCTGCCGTGCCCTTGAAAAAAGGGGTTGGGCAGAGCTGATTTATTTACGGGTAGACTCCAAAGGAAGACTTGATTTAAATGATTTAGCGCAGGTCTGTGCTAAAGGGCTGTCGCTGCTGTGTGTTATGGCAGCCAACAACGAAATTGGTAACATTTATCCTATTCAGGCGATCGCAAAAATTGCCCAGTACTACAATATTCCGTTTCTCTGCGATGCCTCCCAATCCGTCGGCAAAATTCCGATTCAGTTTGAGGAATGGGGAATCACCTATCTCGCCATTTCTGCTCATAAACTTTATGGCCCTAAAGGGTCAGGGGCATTGGTCGTTCGTAAAGGGTATCATCTCGAACCGCTTTTATTTGGGGGTGGGCACCAGCAGGGAATGCGATCAGGCACCCTCAATGTACCAGGAATTGTGGGTTTGGGTGAAGCTTGTCGCCTGCGATCATTGGAGATGGAGGCGGATGAACAGGCGATCGCAATTAAGCGGGATCGTTTACAGCAGCTTTTGTTGAACAGCATTCCCAAAATTACGATCAACGGAGATATTGAGAATCGATTGGCGGGAAATTTGCACCTGTCTATTCCTGGCATACCCAATAGCGCCGTAATTGCCAGAGTACGGCATAAGTTAGCGATTTCTACTGGCTCGGCCTGTACGTCTGGAGTTGAGTCTCCATCTCATGTTCTTCTTGCTCTAGGCTTATCAGGCAGTTCAATAGAAGGTGCTTTACGTATTGGGCTTGGCAAATTCACAACAGACAATGATATTGATCTAGCAGCAAAAATTTTAACCAATGCTGTAAAGCAGATTCGTGAGGTTATTGGCGCTTAGTTTTTGTCAACATCCTTATTTGTAAAACTTTTTTCACAAAAAATATCGCTCAACTAAAAGGAACCGAGATCACCCTCACTGCCCCCCAAACCCTGCCCCAGTCAAACGATCACCATCTCCCCAGCCAGCAACCACCCAAGTCCAGGCAATACCGAAGCGAGGCAGTGAGTGAGCAGTGTTCCCAGTCTTGGTAAAGTAGCTGCAATGCTTGTGTTTGGCCTGTGCTGAAGCCAAGGATAAGGCTTTGGTATTGATAAGTGCTTTTCTGGCTTAGCGGTGGCTTAGTGGCGCTATGTGCCATGCATCTTCCTGATCAAACCTTCAAATCGAGTTCTTTTGGATGCCAGAATAGATTTGAGAGTAAGGTTCGGCGAAGATATTTTGAGCGGATAAAGTCCAAAAAAGCATTAGATTGCCTGAGTAAGCGAAAGCTAAAAGTCCCCCTTCTAAAATAGGTTCATTGTGTATAGCTAGCGCATTCGCTTAGCTCTGAGGGGCATGCTAAACTGTCCACCCCCTCGTCTCTCAACCCCGCCCAGGTATTGCTATGGACTTCGATGATCTACCTTGGAACCCAACTATCCCTGACCAGCCTGTTCGCCTGATTAGGAATCCTGGCCAGCGAGGAGTTACTACTGGAGAGGTTGAGGTCATAGCGAGTAGGCTCCACGTTCTAGTCAGTTTTGGCCCAAACGAAGAAGCCCTCAAACCTTACGATCGGCTAGAAGTCTATGGCACAGAGCCAGAGTCTATCCAAGACCTGTTCGCGGCGGCTCGGTTTGGTAGACCCAGCGACCTGCAGCAACTTCTTACCTACGAAAAAGTTAAGGGTCAACTCACTAATGTTTTTTACAGTATGGAGTCGAGCAATACTGACTTCTATGCTTACCAGTTCAAACCCGTTCTAAAATTTTTGGAGTCTCCCAGTGGTCGGTTGCTCATTGCCGACGAAGTTGGCTTGGGCAAAACTATTGAATCCACCTTCATTTGGAAAGAGCTGCAAGCTCGGCAAGACGCTCGACGACTGCTCATCGTCTGCCCCTCTATGCTGCGTGACAAGTGGGTCAATGATCTGAAAGATCGCTTTAACCTCGAAGCTGATGTGCTCAACACTAAGCAACTTCTGGAGAAATTGCAGTCGGTATTGCAGCGGGGCAAACCAGAGTCGTTTGTCTATGTGGTTAGCTACGAGGGCAGCCGTCCCCCTCGCAACTGGCGCGACCCTGAGAAGACTACCTCCAACCAAGCAGAGCTAGCCCGCCTGATAAACGACAGCACGTTTAATGACCAAACAGGCAATCTTCTAGATCTGGTGATCTTTGATGAGGCCCACAAAGCCCGTAACCCACAGACCTTAACCAACCAGTTGGTAGGCCTTCTGTGTGATGCCGCCAGTCATGCGGTGCTCCTAACCGCGACTCCAATTCAAACTCAGACAAATAACCTGTTTCAGTTGCTGAGATTAGTCAGTCCAGAAGATTTTACTGATTCATTCAACTTTGAGGATATGCTGCGGGCTAACAAACCCATTATTGAAGCCCAAAGCCTAATTTGGAAAAACGACGTGACCGAAGACTTCCTCAACCCAGTTGCTGCTGCCCAGGATGCCATTGATCGAGCGCTACAATTTAGCTACTTTAAGGACAACTCCAGGCTTCAGCGCGTTTATCAAGACCTGGCTACTCTTCAAACAGGAGCCACTCTTGAACCTGAGACTCGGGCTCGTATTGCGGAGGTGTTAGAGAGTACCTCGCTTTTTGGTCAGTTTATGACCAGAACCCGCAAACGGGATGTTATGAAGCGAGTTCTCCGAGAACCCAAGCCCGAAGCAGTTAAATTTTCAGACGAAGAGCGAGCTATCTACGACCACGTCACCAGCCGCATTCGTGAGAAGACCCGAGGGCAAGACAATATCCAAGACAACATGGAGGTATTCACGCTCATTACCCGACAGCGGCAGATGGTCAGCAGCTTAGTGGCAGCACTGGAGTCATGGCAAGAGAAGGACATTCAAGATATTGACAGCTACCTTTGGGAAGACTTTGGCCTGCTGGCTTCTACCAAATACACTAAGCAAATGCACCAGGCCCAAACTGACTGGATCTTAGGCATAGAGGTCGATTTGGCCAGGCTGGAGCGCGAGGACTCTAAATATAAGATCCTGATCAAAGCCCTAAGGAAGCAGCTGCAAATCGCCCCCCAGGAAAAGTTTGTGTTGTTTTCTTATTTTAAGGGGACACTAAGGTACCTCAAACGTCGTCTTGAAGTCGATGGTATTACCTGCGAGCTAATTGCTGGGGGCATGTCGCGGCAAGATCGGGGGAAAGCCATCAAGCGATTTGAGGAAGACCCTAGGTGTCGCATCTTGCTCTCTTCTGAGGTAGGTAGCGAAGGTATTGATCTACAATTTTGCCGAGTGCTGATTAACTATGACCTGCCCTGGAACCCAATGCGAGTTGAACAGCGCATCGGTCGTATTGATCGATTGGGTCAAAAGGCTGAAAAAATCAGCATCATCAATTTTTACTGCCAAGACTCCATCGAGGACAGAATTTTAGAGCGACTCTATGAGCGCATTCGCATTTTTGAAGAAAGCATTGGCGATATTGAAGAAATTTTAGGTGAAGAGACGGAGAAAATACTACATGATGTCATCAAAGCAGATTTGACCGATCAACAGCGGGAAAGAAAGGCAAGGCAGGAAATTGATGCGATTGCTAACGAAATTGAGCAGCAACGCAAAATTGAGAACGAAGCGATCAACATGGTTGCCTTCTCAGATTACATTCTGCAAAGCATCGACAACAGCCGCAAGAAGGGTCGTTGGCTCCGACCGGAAGAGCTAGAAGCATTTGTGCAAGGCTTCTTCCAGTACAAATACCCTGGCACAGTGATTGAGCCAAAGTTGGGCAAGCCTCATATATTTGATATTAGCTTGTCTCCGGATGCCAGATCTGAGCTACAGGTTTTCTTTAACCATCACAAAACCTCATCTCGCACTTCGCTTTTTCAGGGGGGGAAGCGCGCTACCACATGTTTCTTTGATGCCAAAATTGCTGGAACCGTAGGCAACGTAACCTGGGAGCTACTAGATCCTTTACATCCCCTGATTAAGTGGATTAGTCATGAGTACGAGACAGAAGAGGTAAAATTTCAGCCTGTTTCAGCGATCCAAATCCCCCAATCCCACGTTCTCGATCTAGGACTAGCGACTGGCTTCTACGTCTACGCTATTCAGCGATGGACTCTTGAGGGAATTCGTAAGGACAAGCGCTTAGCTTATAGAGCCGTCGCACTAGAAGACTCCACTGTAGTCGCAGGAGAAACTGCCGAAATGCTTATCACTCAAGCTATGGCAAATGGGGCTATCTTTCCCAACCTCCAAAATTTAGTTGACGACTTCGAGGTTGTTCTAGATGCTCTGAAGCTGTGCAACCGAAAATTGCAGATAGCCTTCGCTGAAGAATCTGATCTTTTTACAGCCGTAAATACGGATTGGTGTAGCGTTCAGCGCAATAACGCCCAGTGTTTTCGCAATCGCAAAGTATCTCGCCTGGAGGAAACTATTGAGAGGCTCAGACTTGAGGGCAAGAGTCAGGGAGCCAATTTGCTCATCGGCCAGATTAACTCGGCTGATCAAACCCTTCGCACAATACTCAGACGAATCGAGAAGAAAATTCAGGTTGAACCATCAAATAAGCTAATTGCTGCTGGGCTCATCCTTATCGAAGACTCATGAATTAATTTCTGACTTGATACAGGTTGTATTGGCCGTAGATCTAGATTGAATTCGGGAACTCTATAGACAGAGCTAAAGCTAGACCACTAGCCGTCTGTCTGGGGCAAGGTTAACCTGCAATCCACGACAGGCAGGCCTTATTGCAGTTCATTATCTCTAACCCCTATGGTATTCTCCCAGCTTGATGTAAATATTGGTATTGACTTTGGCACTAGCTTTACCAAGGTCTGTTTATGGGACGAAGATACAGCATCCAGAGTTGTCACTTTTGCGGGAGCAAGTCTAAAAGATTCACTTTTGCTCAGTAAGGTTGCTATTCTTCCAGATCATCGGTTAGTTGCTGGTCTTACCGAGTCGGAATGGCAGATTGAAACGCGTGGTGCTGAAATAGAAATTGATTTTATAAAAATGCGCCTTGCCAACTTCGACCTAGAGCATGAGGGTCATTGGTTTAGCTTCACTGATATTTCTAGCTATGCCCGCCATGATTTGAATCAAAGGGGTTGTATTGAAAATCTGTGTATATTTTACTTGGCCAGAGTTATTCAACGAAGCAAAAAATGGTTTATTCATAAATTTCCAAATCTTGTTAAAAATCAAGAGATCAATTGGAGTGCTAATATCGGTGTCCCAGTAAGGTACTATAACTCTAAGGCTCTTGAAACATTTCAAAAGGTACTTGGAATTTCCTTCCTTATTTGCAATTCAACTGAAGCAGATAATTTAGAAAAATTTACTTTAGAAGATTTAGATCGAGTAGTTAGATTCCTAGAACCTAATCTTAGCAAAAATATACCTTGTTTTGCTATTCCTGAAGTTGCTGCTGGCACCTATGCCTTCACAGCATCTCGATCAGCCAAAGAGGGAGATTACACGTTTATTGATATTGGTAGTGGCACAGTAGAAAGTGTCTTTTTTTCCTTCGATAGAGAGACGAGAAGACCTCGAATTAAAGTTCTATGTCCGTACGTTCATCCGCTTGGAATTGATACTCTGATAGAGGGCGTTTCAAAAATATCCAACATACCCAGGATAGAATTAGAAAAACTTTTACTTAATGGAAATTCTATAGTTGATGAGCTTCATTCAATTATTCAACAATATGCAAAGCCTCTCACAAAAAAAGATTTTGTCGCTGCAGTTGCGATTAATGGGAGTTTAGACAAAGAATCTCAGCAGTATGACGACCTATACATATCTCAACAGCGTCTAGAAAGTTTGATGGATGATTCAGAGATAATCATTAACCCAAGAAATCGGGTGTTGATGGAGTTAATGCTGTGGCAAATGGCTATCCATCTTCAGACTTCAAAAGTTATTAACTACAAGCAAAAGAAGACTGAGATCTTTCTTTGTGGTGGAGGTGCAAGAATTTTATTTTATACCCATTCAATTCGTGCTACACAAAGAGCATTTAGTCAATATAGAGCTACCGTAAAACCCTATCAATTTAAGGAGTTATTCTTACCCAACGAGGATGAGTTGTCAATGTCGGATTTGTCGAGAAATGAATTTAGTCGTTTTAATATCGCCTATGGTCTCTCTCTACCCCCCAGCCAGATGCCTATGTTCACGTTGCCTGATAGTTGCCACTCTGCACAGATAGATGGTCTATTGCGAAGGGATGTTGCTAGGCTAGCTACTTTGATACGACAAGAGACAGCAACTCGAAACTCAATAGAAGTAGACATCGACTGGCGTGAACGCCCAAACCAAGCACTTGGTGGCAGAGTTCAGGCATAAAATAAATTCTCCACCATGTATTACATGCCTTTGCAGCCCAAGCGCAGCCCATGCCTATACTCAAGCCCCTCTCCAAACAGCTCCCCCGCTACCGCTAAGCCCCCGCCCCCACAGCTTGAGCAAACGAACCATCGCCCCCTTCCGCCAATCCAGCGCAATGCGATCGCCCCTTCCGCAAAGCACCAGCTCGGCTCTGGCTAGGCGTTTGCCCCGCACCCGCCAGCACCCGTCTAGCCATAGCCCTGCGATCGCCCCAACCCCCCAACCACAGCAAAGCCCCAGCCAACTTCTGCCAGCATGAGCAGCGCGATCGCTCAATACCGCAAGCGATCGCCCAACTTTGGCTATGCAATGGAGAAGGCGATCGCGCTTAGGTGCGGCGACGTGAAAGCAAGCGCAGCTATCAGCATGAGGGCTTCCGCTTAAGCGATCGCTCATCGAAAGCTCTGGTTTTGGCGATCGCCCCGCTACAGCAATGTGATCGTCATCGCCCCTGTTAGCGATCGCCCCAGCCCACGCAAGCCTGCGGCCTAGCGGCGAGTAAGTGTCGTTGCCCTGCGCTGGGAATGCTGCCGGAGGCTGGGGCTTGGCGTGAGTTAGCTGTGGTTATTGTAGGCTTACGTGTATGGAGTCGAAGATCTTCTAAAGGGCTATTCTGCTTATACGCCTTACAGACGATCCTTTGATGCAGTCAGTCACGTTAACATCATGAGGACATCCATTGCATAGTAAAGCCTCCTGTGGTGAGCTGAGCCGCTGTTACCTGCTTCGCGCTATTGAATGACGTAGTGGAATCGTTAGTCTCTGCACTGTAGATGGTGTATAGCTTTTATCATCCTTTACAAAAATTTTGGAGTATTAATTATGCCACTTGAAAACCATAGTTTAGTGAGTGAATTCCCAGAGCTTCGAGAGCGTATTCATACGTTGAAAACAACGGATGCTCATTTTGCTCGATTGTTTGACGAATATAATGACGTGGAACATGAAGTGCATCATATTGAGGCAGGTGCAGAAGCATCTTCAGATGAACGGTTAGAGAAACTCAAAAAGCAGCGCCTGAGTTTGAAAGATGAATTGTTTAGTTTGCTTAACAAAGACGAATAGGAGCTATCCATTTTGGGGACTTGAAGCGTAGGTGAGCCTTTTCCCTGCGTTGGAATTGTTGCCGGAAAACTGCGGTTTTGCCTATACCGTCGTTAGCCTAAGGTATTTATTCTTTCCAAGGTTTCATTTCAAGGCTGACATAAGCTAAATCGAAGAAAGTGAACAATAACTCAAAGATTGGACTTTCATTAATTATTTGCCTTGGATTTGGCTGTTTTATTGGCGCAGGGAGTGGAGTGCTGCTCGGATTTTTTATGTCAGCAGTTGGATTTGATATCGGGATATGGAAAGTATTCTGGTTTGTATTTTGGGCTTGTTTCTGGATTGGAATGCTTATTGGTCTGCTAATTTGGGGCATGTGGCTGAAAAAATCCAATCTTTAGGGTTGTCAGAAAATGAATTCTCAAGCATCTTGTGATGTGTTGCTTTAATGAGGTGTTCATACAAGTTCAAAGTACCAATTTAGGCCATAATAGGCGTTCAATATTTCGGGGGACGTAAGATGGCTGAAATTCGCAGTGATGGGGACACCATAAATTACCTGCTGAAGAGTGCCGGAAGATTCCCCTTGCTGCCAAGTAGACTTGAAACCCCTCAAGAAAGTCTAGACGCACTCGGAGAACGGGATCGACTCGAACAAATTCTGTGTGGCATCGACAAGCGCGAAGCCTATGTCCTCGGACTACGCTATGGCCTAGACCAGGACGAAGGGCGATCTCTTGCAGAGGCTGGAGAAATGTTGGGGGTGAGCCGAGAGCGTGTGCGCTGGATTGAGGCGAAGGCCATTCGTTCAGCGCAGGGTGGCAAACAAAGTAGAAACTGACAGAGTAATGGGACAAAGGCAAGCATTAGCAAAAAAAGGAGGAAGGCCACCACCCTCCATCGCCCCAACTGAAGCATCGCCAAAGCAAGTGAATGTCTGGGGTTGCTAGCGATCACCAAGCCCACGCAAGCCTGCGACCTAGCGCCGAGTAGATGTCCTTAACCACCGCTGGAACCTCTGTCGTATTTAGGGGCTTTGTCTGGGCTCTTTTGTATGGTTGATTGAAATACGAAAAATCCCGCATCGCCTAAATACCAGGCTGTGCCAAGGATAGAGAGCGTGCAAAGCGCAACAGCGATCACACATCAATACCCCAAAGTGGAAGAGTTGTCTGCGCTTTGGCCCTAAAACGCTCCTGGATTAGTTGGGGCGAATGTTTACGGAGTGCCCATCGGCTTAGCAAGACTAGGAGAGGATCCTTCTAGTGTCAAGAGCTGTTTGAGTCCTGGAAGCGCCTCTTCTTGAATTTCAAAATTGACCCGTTCATCAACCTTGAAGTTTAGGCGACCTGATGTTTGCAGAATGGCCTGTATTAACTCTGGGGTGAGTTCATAGGTATTTTGCTCAATTGCCTTTAGAAAAAAATCTTGAGCGCCAACCGTTACTTTAATGCGTTTAGGGAGACCATAACTGGTTGCGGATTCGCACCCAAACAGCAGCCCACAGTCTCGACCGCGCATGATAGCTAACTCAACGCTTTTTTGAGTCCATCGCGCGTGAACCCGTTCTTTACGGTTGGAAGCAAAGCCCAGCTTAAACTTAAAGCTTTTGGTGAACACGACAAGTTCCTCAGCACCAAAGGATTTATCTAAGGCAACTTGGTTCCAGGGCAGTTTGATATCTTTAGTTGTCCAATCTTCAGTTTGGACGATGGGTTGTACAGAAGGTTCTAAGCTAAGCAGAGTCTTAGATGGATTGCCCTGCGGTACATCAACGGTTCGATCATTACGCTGCAACGGAGCGCCTAGTGGTAGTGGAAGCGATGCGGCGATTGCCATTAAGGGAACTGTAACCCACACTAAACTCGCTAAAGTCATTAACCGAAGTTGATTCATGATATGTGCTGCTTTTTACATCAAACGAGGGTTGGAGTAATCCAAACTTTTATCTACTAGCGAACGGACTTAAGCGCTCCGATTATAGACGCTGAAGTTTGGAGAAGCCTCTACTAAATCATTGGCGGTAAGTGAATTCCCACTCACTTGATTCGTCCACAGTACGCGCATCGCTAACAGATCTTGAGCACCAACGGCACCAATCTGACCGAGCGCTTTCTTCACGTCTTGAGCTGAGCAGACTGAACTTTAGGCAGATCTAGATTTCCTTGAGACACCACAATCAGCGTAACCCATAATCGGCAAGCCCACCAACTGCTCCAGCAGTCACAATCGGAGCAATACCCAGTCCAATTGCAGTTCCCTGGAAAGTCAATCCCATTCCCCCGACAGCTATCGATATGCCTGCCCCACCTAGTCCTCCCAGAGCAGTTAGTGTCTTATCGTTATTTTTGCACTTATCCCGTAACGGTTTTGTTGGGTTTCAAGCCGTTAGATCCATCCACCTATAACGATAAGACACTATCGGCATGAGGGCTTCCGCTGATGCGATCGCGTATCGAAAGCCCTGGTCTTGGCGATCGCCCTTCTTCCGCCCCAACTGAAGCCCCTCTCTAGCAAACGATCACCCAAGCCCTACGCAATTCTTCCGCCTAGCTCTTAGTGATTGTCATTAGCCAGCGCTGGAACTGCTGCTGTATACAGGGGCTTTGCCTGAGCCTTTTTGTATAGTTAGTTACAATACGAAAAATCACGATTAGAATACGAATTGTGCAAGGTGAATATCACCTGCTTAACTGTCACATCAAGTCAGATTAAGTGCTTGGCTAGAGAACGGAATCGTCAACCCAATAAGAAACAGATGGCACCTAAAACAAAGAAACGGAAGCAGACTGAAATCACTGTATTGACAGGCGAGGAACTGCTAAGTCGAGTGAAAGAGCTTGGTAGCGCAACCAAAGAAGAGAAAGCAAAAGCCTGTGGCTACTATACCGTTGCCGAAGATGGAAGCGAACGCATTCGGGTAATGAAATTCCTAAACGCCCTCATTGATGCTGAAGGCATTGACCTAGACAGTAGCGTGGACTCCAGAGACGCTGAGAGTCGAGGCGGTCGAAGCGCAAGCTTTAGGGTTTCAGTCCAGGCTAATGGGAATATCCTTGTTGGAGCAGCCTACACCAAAAGGTTAGAGCTGAAGCCAGGAGATGAATTTGAAATCTCCTTGGGTCGTCGTCAGATCAAGCTAAAGCAGGTATCTGAAAAAGCCGAACTAGCTGAAGCCGTCTAGCGCGAGTGCATGGCCTCAGCAAACCTAACGCCTTTCTAATGCAGAAAGCCATGACGCTTGGAGATCTGAGGCCATCAACAAAAGATTGGACTTTCTCAGTAAAACGACATCCATCATTTCCAAGACAGCATAGCGGGTATTGCCAAAAGGATTCTAGCTTTCTTGCCAAAAGCTTTGTAGACGCTTGAAAATCATAGGGTCAAAAAAAGATATGTGTTTTTTCCTTCTTGGACCTTATGACAGTCTTTGCTTTGAACCGACTGCCTCTCTCCTTTTTAGTCCAAACACCAGTGACATAGGCTAGGGCAATGCTTCAGTCAAAGGGGAGAAGCGAGATCGCATTTCGGCAAAGCAGCCGCTCAGTCTTGATTCGGTGTCGGGAAGGACTGTAAGCGCCTTAAAAAACTGTGGATGAGGCTAATAGCGACTTCGGGCATCTCAAGTTGCGGCGTTAGACCTACATGATCAATAGTCTTGAAAAACTTGATTGCCAGTGGGTTCATTTCTGCCAATCTACGTCCGATATCGGGTTTGGTAAATTTCGAGCATTCCCCCCATAAAATGGCTGTTGGCGTTTTCAGAGATTCAATGTACTGAGATAAGTCGAAACTCAAATCTCCTCGCACAAAAGCAAGAGCGCTATACTCGGCATTGGTCTTCTGAGCACTTTCAAGGTAGGCATCGACTAATTCGGTATAGATTCGCTTGGGGTTAGCAAACTGCTGCTGTTCCAAGAAGAAGCGAATGGCAACTTCATTTGCGACAGCGGTTTGATAAAGAACCCGATCTAGAATTGGAGTTTTCAGAATTTCAGTAAAAAGAGGGTTCGAGTAATAATCGTCAAAGTCTTTTAACCCAGCGGGAGCAACAAGGATGAGTGCATTAAAGAGATCGGGATGCGTAATGGCAATGCGAATTAGAAAAGCAGCCGTTAAAGAGGAAGCGATCACCGTTGTCGGGCCATCGCAAGACTTCTGCAAAAATTCTGTAATGGTTGTGAGATAGTCCTCAATTTTATAATCTCGAATCGGATGAGCAGAATTCCCCCATCCAATCAAATCCGGTGCGAGAATACGATACTCGTCAGCGAAAGCAGGATAGACCTTAGACCATTCATAGGCTGAAGAACCACCCCCAAATCCGTGGAGAAAGACTAAATCTGGGAGAGGGCCTCTCTTCTCCTCCCCATGATTCCAGAAGCTGTTTTGATTTGAGACATAGGTCATTTCTCCAAGGCTGGTCTGGATGGAGTGTCGTGCGAAACCAAGCTGCTCAAACATGATTTAATTACCCTATTGGGTGTATCCGCCTATATTGTAGGTCTTGGGCTACAAAGGCTTTGTTTCAAAAATTAGTGCTAGTCAAGCGATCTCCGATTTTTCGGGTAACTATGACCACTAAACCAAAGGGAGAGCAGAGTGCTCCGCAAGATTGCTGCATTCCATCAAGACAAAGAAAATCATTGGGTTGCGGACTTAGATTGTGGTCATGCCCAACATACCCGCCATGAGCCACCCTTTTTCCCGCGACTTTGGGTATTGAATGAAGATAGTCGGTCAACCCACATTGGTACATCACTTAACTGTGTGCGCTGCGATCGCCAAGAAATGCCAGAAGAATTTGTAGCCTATCGCCGAACAGCCACCTTTACAAGTGAATCAACGCCGAATGGCCTGCAGAAGCACCATTCAACCAAACGGGGTATCTGGGGGGTCATCAATGTCCTAGAGGGTCAGCTCCGGTATCGTATCCATGAACCATACAATTGCGAGGTGGTACTCGATCAAAATACGAAAGGGATTATTCTTCCAGAGGTTGAACATGAAGTCGAACCGCTGAAGAGTGCAGAATTTTATGTTGAATTTTGGCATAACCCCCACTAACCCTGTCTAAACTTGACCTAACTTGAATTGAATGACCCCTCGTCGCTTCACCCCCCAAGCCTTCGCCCTAGCGCATCAACTCACCCTGCAAGATTACCTGTGGGAACGACCGCAAGTCGAAGGCATCACCATCGACGGGCCAGACTCCCG
>JAKRSB010000024.1 GCA_022402525.1 Thermosynechococcaceae cyanobacterium MS004 | reverse complement strand
AGACGAATTCTCAAGGTCTTGTGGACATTATCGCTTAAAAAGCAACAGGTCTAATACAATGCTACTGAAATAAGCTGAATCAATTTGCTAGAGAAGCTTTGAGGATATCACGAGGCTTGGTCGTCCTCGGAAAAGGCTTCGGTCTTCGTTTTACAACTCTAGGTTCAGAACCAACTGGTTGCGGATTTTCTGCTTCACTTTCTGGGATTCCCGATAAACATCGACGATGTACGCTTCTGCCTCATCCACTGAAGCATTTTTTATGGCGGGACTGTGGCACAGAATCTTTATCGCATCAGGGTTGTCGCGGAAAATTGCGATGAGTGCAACATCAAGCTTGCGCTGGTCGGGGATTTTCCCATTCTGCTTCTGAACCCAAGCGCTGAGCTTCCAGTATTCGCTGGCGTAATGCTGCTGTGCTGTCCAGTCTAATGGCATGGCTAAGTCCAGCCGTTTCAACCATTCACCGGCACCATTATTCACGATGAAGTCATCACAACCCTTGTGCCCTTTCCACTTCACGACGCGAACATCGCACCCAGCATCTTGCAAAAGCTCACCCGTCTTGACCAGCTCGCCCTTAACCCTCTCAATGGTTTCGCGCTTCTTGTCCTGGTCAAAGAGCATTTTGATGGGACGGCCAGCCTGAGCAAAGACGGCCAGCTCGTCATGTAAGACTCGCTGCTGTAGACGGTTCCCTTCTGCATCAGTTGAGCGATATCCACCCGTCACGCTAGACAGCGCAAGGCAAGCATAGCCTTGAGAAATATCGGCCTCGGCTTTCTTCTTGCCTTCAGTGATGTGAATTTCAATCTGTGGATGCCAGTAGACGCAAGGCCAGAAGCCACTCTCTCGCTGCTTCGCTGTTGGATTCACGCCATACCGCGCATAGATTTTGTCTGCCAGCTCTGGCGGAACCTTTGGGAAAAAGATACCCTTCGCCTCAGCCAACGGTACTTCGTGCTTGCGAACCTGTCCCTCACCTTTCTTTCGCGTCTTTTGAGCATCTACTCTAGGCTTATCCGGCTTGAGTTCACCCCAAGCTTTCTGAGTAGGGAGAACGCCTGGTTTTAGCGTAGGTAAACAACGGGCATCGATGCCATCTTCCCCGTCAATGCTGTCGATGCCTTTGTTGCTATAAATGGTGTCATTGCCTGCTCCAGCAATGATGAGATCGTTATCACCAGCAACATTTAGGCAATCATCCCCACCACTACCAATGATGGTGTCTCTATAGGTATAGAAAGAGCCATAGAACCCGCCAGTCCCATCGCTATTGGCAGCACCGTTTATCCCTGATTGGGGTGTGGTTCCGTTATGGGTATTGCTAGAATAGTCCACAATTAACAGGTCAGTCCCTTCCCCCCCATCCACATTGTCCTGGCCTAATTGGGGAATGAATATATCATCTCCGCTCGTAGCAGCACCAAGAGGAGGAAGAACATCGTTACCACTTGAACCCTGAAAAGTTGACATAGTTTTTGCCCTGAAAAGATTTAGCAGGAGCTGTGGTCGTATGTGGGGGTGCAAGTCCAAATCCTAGAAAATTTATTCAGTTCATCTCTCACTTGTACAATCTCATCCGCAGTCATAGTCAATCCAACGCTCATGATTTTGAGTGGATTACTTTTAGCCGCTATCGTTGTAGCTCATTCTCAACACGAAAACTTTCTATAAGTGGTTCGTAAAGCGAAAAGTTGAAATTGAGCCATGAGCGACCAGATTGGCTTAAAGCTACAGATTTACAAACCGTCAAGTATCGAAAACTGGAAAGATTAAGTTCGCTGTATGAGTTAAGGGAATTTTCTAGGGTTTGAGCTTACGACCCCCATATCTAAAGGCAATTCAACAGGAAATTAGCTTAATTACATCTTTCAAGACCACATATAGTCTTTATTTCATTTAATTAGTATATAGCGATTAAAGGATAAAAAAATGAATTTTTTCAGAAATTCACAAAAGTCATCAACCGATTTTGCTCGCTTTGACAAAGGTGGATAAACTCCCCTCGCCCATCTGCAAAAACTAGGCTTCAGCTTGCCTCTGAAGCGCGATCGCCTGAAATGTGTCCGATTTGTGGTCGCTTGTTACATCACTGACAGGTCAATTAAATATGCCACAATATTTATATATGCCACTAATTTTATCTTATGACATACTCTCAAACTGAAATCAGAGTTGGTGAACAGGGCCGCATTGTAATCCCTTCGAGTATCCGAAGCCGATTGGCGATTGATGCCGGGTCTACTTTAGTCGCTCGCATCGAAAACGATCAGTTGATTTTGGAGAAGCCAGAGGCTGTGCTCAAACGACTCCAATCTCGTTTTCAGAATATTCCGAAAGGGGTTAGTCTAGCGGACGAACTCATTGCTGAGAGACGGGCTGAAGCGGCACATGAGTAGCGTTGTGTTAGATGCTTCAGCTTTACTGGCTCTTCTTCAGCAAGAGCCTGGAGCAGAAGTCGTTGCGGTAGCTCTGAAGAACTCTTGCGTTTCTACGGTCAATTGGTCGGAAGTTCTACAAAAAGCGCTGGCAAGTCATATCGATACTGTAGATATGCAGGCTAATTTCGAGGCGTTAGGCGTTGAGTTCGTCCCGTTTTCTAGTCATCATTCAGAACTTGCGTCAAATTTATGGCTTAAAACAAAACCCTTCGGGCTTTCATTTGGAGATCGCGCTTGTTTAGCACTTGCATTGGACAGACAAGCGATCGCACTGACGGCAGATAGCGTCTGGACTAAGCTACAGCTTAGTGTTCAGGTGCAAGTCATACGCCCATGACCACTGTTCAGCTCCAGCTAGACCTATGGCAGCGGCTTAAGCAAGCCCAGGCTCAACCGCAGGCGACCGACTGGCATCAGCTTTGTCTTGCTTTTGATGAGGCCATTGAATTGATGGACGCCCTGCACAAATGAGATGGAATTTAGCTGATGATCCCCAAACTTCCTGTAGTGGGGGCGTTTGCTCTACTAAATCTGGTGTTCGCTGGGTTCAATGCCACTGAAATAAGCTGAATCAATTGACTAGAGCAGCTTTGAGAACATC
>JAKRSB010000023.1 GCA_022402525.1 Thermosynechococcaceae cyanobacterium MS004 | reverse complement strand
CCAATGACCGCACCCGCCGCCAAACGGCACGGAATGTGTCGGGGACGGCCATGTTTTTAGGGGTATCCCAAAAGGTACAGCTTGATTTGCAGGGGGCTTTGGCGATCGGCGGGCAGGTTAAAGCCAAGGGTGAAGTTAAGCTGCCGCTAGATGAGGCCAGACTGCTGATTCAGGCACAGAATGTCCCTGCTGTACTGTTTGACCGTGCCTATAACCTTCCGGTTCAGATTCGCCAGGGACGGGTGGGCGGAAATGTGACCGTTCAGCTTCAGAAAAATCGGCGGCCTTCACTGCAAGGGGTGGCTCGTCTCCAGGGGGTCGATGCTGCCATCACGGGTGTGCCCCAGCCGTTTCTGGGAACCAGCGGCTTTTTGCGTCTGCGGGGACTGACGGCAACATTAGATCAGGTCAGAACCCGCTACGACACCATTCCGCTGGTTGCATCGGGCAGCATTGACCCCGATCGCGGCTTTAATCTTTCCGCAGAAACCGAGCCAGTGGAGATTAACCGAACACTCAGAACGCTGAATGTGGGTAACTTACCCTTTCCGCTCTCTGGACAGATGAGGGCGGTGAATCTGCGGGTGGTGGGCGCCGTCACGAGTCCGATCTTGACGGGGCAGGTGCAAAATGTGGGTCAGGTGACCGCCGACAAAATTCCGGTGCGTAATTTATCGGCCCAGTTTAGGGTCGTTCCGTCCCTGGTCACGATCGCAGATGTGTTTGCCAATCCGGTGGGGGGCGGCGTGGTGACAGGTCAGGCGGCGATCCAGCTTGCTCCAGATCCGGATCAGTCTCGCCTTGACGGTCAGTTCCGAGGGACGGGGCTGTCTGGCGATACCCTGGCTCAGCTCTATCAGGCGTCTCCAGGGTTTGTGCTAGGGCTGGTGAGCGGCACGGCGATTATCTCTGGCACGGTGCAGGATGTGGAAACGCGGGTGGCTTTCCGAGCGCCCCAAGGCACCTATCCCACGGTGGGCAACGTGCGGGTGCGTCAGGGTCGTGCGTTTTTAGAAGATGTGGTGTCCCAGATTACGGGGGGCGTGTTGCGGCTGAATGGGGTGGTGACGGCGGAGCGTGTGCAGCTCATGGCTGACCTGCCTGGTCTCGCGCTGAAGGCCTATTCCCCTGATCTAAAGGGGGCACTATCCGGACGATTGGCTATTAATGGGCCACTCTCAGGATTTTCGACCCGGACAGCTCGTGCTCAGGGTGCGGTGCGGTTTTCCGAGGGGCTATCGCTGATTCAGGATCCGCTGACGGCTCAGATTCGCTGGAATGGTCAGCAGATCTTAGTCGATCGCGCCGCCGCTCCGAACTTTATGGCCAAGGGGACGGTTGGGGTGCAGCTTGAGGGGGTACAAGCTCCCCAAATTACGACGCTGAATCTGGATGTGGATGCCAGACGCTATGAGATTAATCGACTGGCGGCAGTGGGGCTGACGACCAATCCCGCCTACGGCCTTGCGGATCTCAAGGGACGACTCACGGGCACTTTGAGCGCTCCAGTCTTGACCAGCAGCCTTGAGGTAGAGGGCTTTAAGATTTCGCGGCTGGAGTTTGAACCGCTGCTGGTGGGGAGCTTAAACTTTGACACGACCCAAGGGCTACGGTTAAACCTCGGCGGGACGCGCGATCGCCTTCAGGCTGCCCTAGACCCTCAGTATCTCCCCATTGCCCTCGATATCCGCCGTGACCAGGCCACCATCATCGGCCAACGGACAACCCCTGATCGCTTCAGTCTGGCCTTCTCCAAGGTGCCGCTCCTGGCCCTGAACGATTTTGTGCGTCAAGACTTGGGGGCGATCGCAGGGGTTGCCGAAGGGAACTTTGACCTCAATCTTGCCACCCGTGAGGGCGTGGGGTCGTTTGAGGTTGAGAAACCTGGCCTCGGACGGTTTATGGGCAGAAGTCTCACGGGACAAGTGAGCTACGTGCGGGGGGTTGGCAGGCTAACGCAGGGTGTTTTAGAGCAGGGAGATAACAAATTTCAGCTGGATGCAACGACCACAAACTTATTTCAAGATCCTCAGGTCACGGGGCGGCTCCTGATTGCGCAAGCACAAATCAAGGATCTGGTCGCCTTTGCTCAAGCCTTTCCTATCCCAGGGCAACTCCCCCCCGGCACAGCCTTGGGCGACTCTAAGGATGTACAGGCCACCCCGATTGACCTTGCCAACATTCCCATCTGGCAGCAGCTCCAGCGCCTTGCTGAAATTGACCAGCTTTTAGCGCAGCGCCAGTCCAAACAGTTTGGCAACGGAATTCTGCCCGACCTCAAAACCCTCACCGGATCCCTTACGGGGGAAGTGCGGTTTGCCGGATCTTTGAGCGCTGGGGTCAACGCCACTTTTGATCTCCAGGGGCAAAACTGGGCGGCGGATCCCTATCAAATCGATCAGTTTATTGCGAAGGGACAGCTCAACCCCGCCGGAATTACCCTAGAGCCGCTCACCCTCACCTCTGGGGAAAGCCAAACCTCTTTTGTGGGGAGAGTTGGGAGCGATCGCCAAGGGGGACAGCTGCGGGTCATCAACCTGCCCGTGGCCTCCATTGCCGATCTGCTAGACCTGCCCGTCAACCTCACCGGACAGCTTAACGGCACGGCAGATCTCTCCGGCAAACTCGAAAACCCTGCCGTCAGGGGAGAATTTAGCCTTGCGAATGGTGCCATCAACCAGACGCCCATTCAGCAGGCTAACGCTCAGTTTAACTACCAAAACGCCCGCTTAGTCTTTAGCGGACTCGCCAACATCAACTCCCCCGATCCGGTACAGGTCAGCGGCGATCTTCCCTACGCGCTGCCCTTTGCCACCGTGAAGCCAGAGAGCGATCGCCTTGCCCTCAACCTTTTTGTCAGAGATCAGGGGTTAGCTCTCGGCAATCTCGTCACCGATCAGGTGGCCTGGATAGATGGAAAAGGCAGCCTCAATCTAGACGTGGACGGCACCCTCACGCAGCCCCTCCTCAGAGGCCGTCTGCAGGTGCAGGGTGCGACCCTCAAGGCCCAAGCCCTCACAGAGCCATTGACCCAGGTGACAGCCGATGTGCGGTTCAATAGCGATCGCATTGTGGTGCGATCGCTCTCTGGACAGTATAACCAAGGAGCCTTGACCGCCCAGGGTAGCCTCCCCATTTTTGATGACACCTTGGCCCTGCCTAACCCGCTTTCCGTCGACCTTGCAAACACAGCCCTGAACCTGAAGGGCATCTATCAAGGTCAAGCAAGCGGCAACCTGAACGTTACAGGCAGCGCTTTCCGTCCTATTCTCGGTGGCGTCATTGCTCTCCAGAACGGCCAGGTTCTGCTCTCCAGTGCAGGCAACAACACTGGAGATGCTGGCGGAGGTTCGTCCCCTGCCGAATTCCAGAGACTCCAGGTGCGTCTAGGGGACAATGTTCGGGTGCTGCAGCCTCCCGTCCTCAGCTTTTTGGCAACTGGACAAATTAATCTCAGCGGCTCGCTGGATGCCCCTCGACCGACGGGCCGCATCCTCTTTGACCGGGGAGCCGTCAACCTATTTACCTCCACCTTCCGCATCGATCCGAGCCAGGAAAATTTTGCAGAATTTTCGCCAACCTTTGGGCTAGACCCCTACCTCAACCTCAACCTACGCACCACCGCCACCGAAGTTGTAGCGGGACGCAAAACCGACCTCAACGAGTTTGCCGATAACCAGCCTGGAACCTTAGGCTCGATTGAATCTGTCCGGATTCGGGCTAATATTCGTGGCCGAGCCAGTCGCCTCACCACCCGCTTCAATGATGTCCTGGAACTCACCAGTACCCCTAGCCGCTCCCAAACCGAGATTTTAGCCCTGCTGAGCGGCGGATTTTCTCAGTCTATTGAGGCTGGCAATGCCCAAGGTGCCCTGGTTAACCTCGCTGGCTCAGCAGCCTTTAACCAGCTTCAGGGGCTAGTCGATGGTGTTCTCGGTAGCCGCGCCAGCTTCCGACTTTTTCCGCTGTTAGCGCCTACCACAAGCCGCAGGAGCGAAAACAATAACCTCGTTCTCCAGTTGGGTGCTGAGCTGGGCTATGACGTAACGGATAAACTCTCTGTTTCAGTGTTGCAAATTGTCACCAACCCCAACGAACTGCCCCAGATCAATGCCAGCTACAACCTCACCGATCAGCTCCGCCTCCGAGGCTCAGTGAACTTTCGCGGCGAGGGGGTCGGGATTGTGGAATACCGCATTCGTTTTTAAGGCTTGGTGCTAAACGTTTGCCTGTGTTAGCCACTTGCCTACATTAGCCATTTGCCTGCGTTAGTTGTCGGTTTACATTAGCAATCGGTTTACAAAGTGCGGGTTCATCTCTAATAATGCGCTCTAGTTCAGTACGCTTAAATGTAGTCCAATGGATGTTAGTCCAATGGATGCTAGTCCAATGGGTGCTAGCCCAGTGGATGTTAACCCAATAGGGGAACTGAGCGGTCTGGGGGGTTAGCCTTCCAGATTGAGGCTCACGCATGCAGCCGTCATTTTTAGTCGCTACCGTATTCAAAACTTTATTTTATGTACATCATTCAAATCGGATCTGAATGTGCGCCTGTCATTAAGGCAGGGGGGTTAGGAGACGTCATCTATGGCCTCAGCCGAGAGCTGGAATCCCAAGGCCATACGGTGGAGCTGATTTTACCCAAGTACGACTGCATGCGCTTTGACCATGTTTGGGGAATGCATGATGCCTACATCAATCTTTGGGTGCCCTGGAACGGCGATCGCATTCACTGCTCAGTAGACTGTGGCTGGGTGCATGGGCGGCTGTGCTTTTTCATTGAACCGCACTCCCCAGAAAACTTTTTTAACCGAGGCTACTACTACGGCGCATCCGATGACCCCATGCGCTTCGCCTTCTTTAGCAAAGCGGCCCTAGAATTCTTACTGCAAAGCAACAAGCGCCCCGATGTCCTGCACTGCCACGACTGGCAGACCGGATTAATCCCAGTCATGCTGTACGAAATGTATCAGTACTACGGCATGGCAAATCAGCGAGTCTGCTACACCATTCACAACTTTAAGCATCAGGGCATGGGCGGCTCAGACATCCTCCGCGCCACCGGACTGAACCGACCGGAATATTACTATGACCCCTCCCGGCTTCAGGACAATCACCATTTCGGCGCTATCAACTTCATGAAGGGTGGCATTGTCTACAGCAACTACGTCAATACCGTCTCACCCCATCACGCCTGGGAAGCTCGCTTCACCGAAGTAGGATGTGGACTTCAGTCCACCCTAGAACTACACCAGACTAAATTTGGTGGCATCCTCAACGGCATTGACTATGCGTTCTGGAGTCCCGAATCAGACCGCTATATCCCCTTCCCCTACTCTGCCGAAACCTTTGGCGACAAAAAGCTCAACAAAAAAGCCCTGCGGGAAAAGCTCGCCTTAGAAGACTCAGATAAGCCCCTAGTGGCTTTTATCGGTCGACTAGACGGACAAAAAGGGGTGCATTTGGTGCATCATGCTCTGTACTATGCCCTAGAGCAAGGGGCGCAGTTTGTGCTGCTGGGTTCAGCCACAGAGCCTGCCATTCATAACTGGTTTTTGCACGAGAAAAATTTTCTGCAAAGTAACCTTAACTGCCACCTAGAGCTAAGCTTCAACGAAGAACTGTCCCATCTCGTCTATGCGGCAGCCGACCTGATTGTTGTCCCTAGTAACTATGAACCCTGCGGCTTAACTCAAATCATTGGGCTACACTACGGCACCGTTCCAGTTGTGCGGGGTGTTGGGGGACTGCTGAATACGGTCTTTGACTGGGACTATGACGAAACCCATGAACCGAAAGATCGCAATGGGTTCGTGTTTTTTGAGACCGATCAAATCGCCCTTGAGTCTGCCCTTGGACGCGCCCTTGATCTGTGGAAGCTCAGCCCTCAGCTTTTTGAGACTCTGGCCATTCAGGGCATGAACTGCGACTACTCCTGGAAAAAATCAGGTACTCAGTACGCTGGGGTCTATGAGTTTATTCGCCATAAGTTCCCTGCTCTTGTTCCGGAAGAACCTGCATCAGACCCGTCTGCTTCTGCCTAATCCAAATTGCGACTATCTTAAAGAAAGAAACTTCAAGAAAAAACAGTCGCTATCCAAAGGTCTGGTGGGCTTGCCCACCGCCTGACTGACCTCACCTTCACAAATAGCAGGAGCAGCGTGCATGACCGCAGTTAAACTTGCAGCCCAAGATTTTTTTCGGGCTGCCTACGAAAATCGCTACACCTGGGATAAGTCTTTTCCGGGATACACCGCAGATGTGACCTACACCCACAATGGGCAGGTCTTTACGGGGCAGGTTGCTGTCACTTCAGAGTTTAAGGCTGAAGTGCATGGGGTTGATAATGAAGAGGCTCAAAAGGCTATTCATGGTCAGCTTTGGGAAATTGCGATTCATCGGGTGCGACGTACCTTTGAAGAAACCCACAGCAAAAATACGTTCACCTATGGGGAAACCGATGAAACGGGCGCAGTGGAGCTGCTCATGGGCGGTAAGTCCGAGGGCGATCGCTATAAGGTGCGCAACAACGAAGTGTGTCTGGTTCACCGCCATATTCATGGCGTAGTGGTCACGATTAACACCTTTAGCTCCCACGATACGGGCGAAGGTTACCTGTCACACCGCTATGACTCGGTCTATCACGATCCGCAGACTGGAGAGCAAAAGGGCGGCAAAAGTCTCTTTGAGGACACCTACACTAAAGTGGGCGACTATTGGATTTTGGATCGCCGCGTGATTCAAACCGAAGGGAATGGGGAGACAGACACGCAAGACTTTACGTTCTCCAATATTCAGCTTGCTTAATATCAGCATTGCGCTCTGAGATAGCACCTCAGAAAAGCCGATCGCTCAAGCTGCGATCGCGTTTAAAACGCTAAGCGTGACCTGATGCAGTTGACAACCAGTCTGAACTCTGGGCAGAGGCTCATCAGCTTTAGACAAACCAAAACAGGGGCAGACCTCAAGGATGTGCCGCAGCGAAAATCGACGGCGCTGGGCATACCTATAGAGGTCTATTCCTGTTTTTTCGCTTCAGGGGTTGCCAGAGAATGGAACTGTGGGATAATTTTGCCGTCATAAGAGAAAAATCTTAAGACACTAAAATCTTAAGACATTAAAATCTAAGCCTAAGCACGCAAAGAAAACGTCTAGCATTTATATCGTGCATTGATGTCGTGCATTGATATCTTGACAGTGCTACAAATCTGCTAAACAAAGAATCGCGCGAAGACTTCGGCGACTATTGCTTAGTATTGAAAACAGCTCAATATTGAAAGCCCTTAGCCCCCCCGAAAAACCCTACCCAGAGGATATATGCATCAACAAAAACTCTTTTATTTTGCGAGTAGCCTTGGTCTATCTTTCACGGCATTGGTGAGTCTGACCATGTATGCCCTGCCTGATGTACAGGCAACTCCTAAATCCGTCACGCCTAAACCAGCCACCGTCAAGCCAGCCACCACTAAACCAGCCATCGTCAAGCCTGGAGCTGTTAAATCAGCCCCTGCTAAGCCAGCGACAAATGTTAAATCAACGGTGAAGCCTACCGTACAGCAGCCCAATATGGTTAAGCCATCTGCTCCTACCGAAGCGACAGCGGCTAAGCCAAACTTAGACGTGACCTTTCAGCAGTTAAAAACCTCGGCTGGCCAGGTTTGTCTCAGCCTATTTTCTGGCCCTAAAGGATTTCCCTCTGGCGGTGCTGGATCTGATTTGCTGGTTTCTAAATGTACGCCTGTGGTAGATTCAAGCGCCACCTTTTCCTTCAGTGACCTGAAGCCAGGAAAATACGCGATCACCGCATTTCATGATGCCAATACTGATGGAAAAATGAATAAAACCGCTTTTGGTCTTCCAGAAGAAGGCTTTGGTTTTTCTAATAATCCTGAAATTGCCTTTAGCGCGCCCACCTTTGCTGAAACGGAGTTCCAAGTTTCAGAGACCAAGTCAACGGTCTCTATTAAGTTCAAATATTTCTAGCCTTTGCAGCGTTGATTTTTTTCAACAAGGTCTAAGGACTCCTACTCCCCACGCTGTTCTCTCAAGCTCAAGCTAGGCTCCTTTAAGGTGGCAAACTTAAGATATCGCTGAGGGTAGGGTAGGCCGTCTTTAGCCCAAAGGTCTGGGGACTGACGGGGTTCTCGTACTGAAAATGCCGATACCTAAGGCAAAAGTAGTCCCACTCGCCCATTTGAATTTTAAAGAGGCGGATGAGCCCGTTGGCTAGAGCGGGGGTGAGGTCTAGCTGTAGACGGGGGTAGGTTCGTCGATGGGCGGCTTTACACAAACCAGCGATCGCCTCATTTATGGTAATGGGGGCATTGCCCAGCACCAGAGTTTGGGATGGCGCTAGCTCTGGATGCAGAATGAGCTGTAGGACAACTGTGGCAATATCCTGGGCGTGGATAAAGTGACAGCTCCCCTCTAGCTTAAGAAACCGCAGTAGCCCTGCCCATTTTAATACCTCCGGTAAGCCTGCTGACAAATGAGAATAGGGTTTTGAACTGTGCCCTGGTGGGGCAGTTTCCCCACCCACCACTAGGGTCGGGAAGACCGTGAAGACCGGAAAATCTAAGTCCATCGCCATTAGCTTTTCGTAGCAGGCTGCTTTGGCGCGAATATAGGCTGTGCCGAGGCTGGTGGCTTCCGGCAGAATTGCTCCATCGCGCCCTAAGAGGCTGGCCGTTGAAAAATAAATCACCTGTTGACAGACCTGCGGGTCAAGCGCCTGGATGAGTTCCAGCGTTTTGACCACATCTAGCTCCGGATCTCCCCAGCCCGTCGCTACCAGTACAGCACAGTGAATGGTTGCCAGCAGGCTGCGCAGGCTTTCTAGATCCCGAAGATCGGCCTGCACAATGTGGGCATTAGGGTGAGATTCCGTTGAGATTTTGAACTTTCTAGGATCGCGAATGACCAAGAAAAGTTCATCGTCAGTGTGCTGGATGAGTACTTCACTCAGATAGTGGCCAATACAGCCGCTTGCGCCCGTTACTAAAATGCGTCGTCCTGCCACACCGCTATCCCAAGTCGTTTGGTAAAGATTGCGGTAGGTAGTTTGGCAAGCCTTGCGGCAAGTAGTTTGGCAAGCCTTGCGGCAAGTCGTTGAGGGGGGTCAGCATGGGTTAGTAACGATAGTCCTGAACGGTCTTAAAGAAGAATGCCGCATTTTCTTCGGGCGTGTTGGGCAAAATGCCGTGCCCTAAGTTCATGATGTGCTGGTGGGTTCCGGCTTTGCGGATGGTGTCGTGGATGCGATCGCGGATGAAGTCCTGGGACCCAAACAAAACGCCCGGATCCATATTGCCCTGAACGCCAATATTGGGGCCAAGCACTGCCCGTGCATCCGCCATGTCCACCGTCCAGTCTACGCTGATCAGATCCGCACCGGAGGAGGCCATTTGCTTCAGCAGCCCCGCACTGCCCGTCACCAGTAAAATTAGCGGCGTATCGGGGTGGGTCTGGCGCACGGCGTTAAAGACCTGCTGCTGATAGGGCAGGGCAAACATATGATAGTCTTGGGGGCTGAGCTGTCCCGCCCAGGAGTCAAACATCTGCACTACTTGAGCACCGCAGTCAATTTGGTAGCGCACATAGGTGGCGATCGCCTCTGCAAACTGACTCAGCAACTGATGCAGCAGGGACGGGTCAGAAAAGGCCATGCCCTTGATGATGGAGTAATCTTTAGATCCTTTACCTTCTACCGCATAGGCCGCCAGCGTCCAGGGTGCGCCCACAAAGCCCAGCACCGTAGACTCATTACCCACTTCCTGGCGGAGCGTCTCAAGAATGGTTCTAATAAAAGGCAGTGAAGCTTCCGGCTCTAGGGGATGGAGCGCGTCAATTTGGGCCTGAGTCCGAATCGGATCGTGAATGATGGGGCCTTTGCCCTCGGCAATATCCATCTCAATGCCCATCCCCGGCATGGGTGTGACAATATCTGAAAACAAAATAACGCCATCGGGCCGAAAGGCGCGCCAGGGCTGGAGCGATACCTCAACCGCCACCTCTGGAATTTCCGAGCGATCGCGGAAGGACGGATAGCGATCGCGCAGATCACGGTAGGCTTTCATGTAGCGTCCGGCCTGCCGCATCATCCAGACCGGCGGACGATCGACCGTTTCGCCACGGGCCGCACGCAGCAAGATCGGTGTTGAGGTTGTATCCACCATGAGTCAAAATCTCCTTCTATTACGTAGCACCCATACACAGCACCCAGTACACAGCATCAGCCTAGATAGGCTGTCTACTCTTTTCTTCCTCAAACGCTCTGCTTACTGAGTTTGTGGCTGACTCAGTTTGCTGCTAGCTCGTCTGCCGATAGACTGCCTTAAAGCATCGAATGGATAAACGATTTGAAAAATTTCCGGCTTTTCTAGTCTAGGATTTAACGATCCGCTTTAGTCCACTGCCGCCACAATTTGACACACCCCAATTTGCCATAACCCAATTTGCCACACCCCAATTTGACATACCCTAATTTCTAACTCCTTAATGTCTAGCCCCTTAATTTCTAGTTTCCCAGTATTGACAACATGATTTTTCAACGATTTTTGCGGTGGTGCAGCTTTGAGAGTGAGTTTATGTCGCCACGCCACTATGATGGCCGTACCGAAGGTGTTGCGGCCGTATTAGGTATTTGCACCTGGTTTGTAGCGATCATGGTGCGCCTGAGCCTTACGGGGTCTGGGGACTGGACTTGGCCAGAGAAGCTGATGGAGGCCAGCTCTTTTGCAATTTTTGCGGCTCTTCCGATTTTTGGATTAGCGACACCCACTGGAGAACGGTTTGCCAAACAGGTGTTGCTGCCACGCCAGGGGTTAGGGTTCCAGGCTCTAGTCTGCGGGCTGATAGGGGTGCTGGTGGGAATCGGGCGATCGCTTCAGGTCAATCCTCTGCATTTTCCTTGGGTCACGCAGATGAGCGACTTGGGCGCACCGAATCAGTTTTACTTTAACCTGGCGCTTTTTCTGGGGGGGCTGTTTGTGGCGCTTAGAATCCCCTTTCTGCTACTCCCCCTCAGACAAAAGCCCCTACAACAAGAGCGACCTTGGCAGCGTGGAAAATCCTTGAGACAGCAGATCCAGAGCCATCGAGAGCTTTTTTTCTTGCTGCTTCTTAATCTACTTTACCTGTGTGGGGTGCATACCTCCCTCTGGTGGCCGCAGCCCCCTGGCAGTGAGTGGGAGGGGTTAATGATTGGACTGGTCTATTTGGCGCTTTGTCTGGGGATGAGTGGGGCAATTGGGATGCCTCAGCGAAAGGCTAGTCGAAGGGGGAGTCATCAACCTTCCCTAGACCTCAGTGTAGATAAGCCGCATATAGAAGACCATTTAACCTCCTTTGACTTGGGGTTGATGGTGCTTTGCGCCGCGTCTATCTATTGGGTTTCAACCCCGTCTTTTAGCTTCGGGGTTTTTATTGCAGTGGACTTATTGATTCTGGTGGTGGTCTACGGGAGCGGATTGGGTCGTGCCCACTTTGGGTATAGCTTTCAGATGCGTCGCGTTGACTGGCTGGCGCTAATCCAAATCTTGGCGATCGCCCTTGTTACCCTAGTCCCCCTGGCGGTGTTCTCTGGCTTTGTGCAGCCCCAGCGCGCGGAGATGAGTATCGCAAAAATCCTGACCTACTTTGCCTTATTTACCCTGCGGGTGGGTGTGTTTGAAGAAGTCTTTTTCCGGTCGGGGCTAATGGTGTTTTTTAGGGATCAGCTTTTGTCGCGGGGGGGGGCCTCCCCGCAGCAGATCACCTGGATTTCTGCTTTGGGCTGTTCGCTGCTGTTTGGGATTGTCCACATCGGCAATGAAGCCAGCGATAGCGGCCTATCTCCCTGGCTCTACAAAAGTCTGTATATTTTGCTGGCGACCGCAGCCTCTATGTTTTATGCGATCGCCTTTGCGCGCAGTAACCGCCTCGCCCCGGCCGTGTTAGCTCACGGATTTATTGACACCGTAGCGGTTGTTTTGCTGGGCGGATTTCTGTCCGTTCCGTTTTAACGTGAGGTCGGCAGGCATAAAAAAGCGGACAAATCGTTGTATGGGTCAAGCTGCGGCTCAACAAAGAAAAAGCTCACCTGCCGAAAGATTAACTGCGACAGGTGAGCTAAGCAGTTCTGCGATCGCAGAACTCTTTTTCATCGATTGGGTTCATCGATTGGGTTCATAAATTTGGTTCAAGCTTAATGCGGTGTCGCGCGAGCTTGTGCCAAATTTATGAACTTAGCTATCTCAAAACTTGACTATCTCAAAAACTTGACCCTAGGCCACAGCAGCTTCAGCAGCATAGACGCTGACTTTCTTGCGAGATTTACCTTTACGCTCAAAGGTGACAACACCATCCACAAGGGCAAATAGCGTGTCATCGCTGCCGCGTCCCACGTTGTTGCCGGGGTGAATCTTGGTGCCGCGCTGACGAATAATAATATTGCCTGCACGCACAACCTGTCCGCCGTACTTTTTAACGCCGAGTCGCTTGGCGTTAGAGTCACGACCGTTTCTTGTACTGCCTGTACCCTTCTTATGTGCCATGACTGCTTTGTCTTCCTAATAACTGCAATGATTTAGCTCATGTTTGAGCCTAAACGCTAAAGTCTTGATCCGTTCTTTACTTCGCAGCGGCTTTACTCACGTCGGCAGACGCTTTACCGCCCACGGAAATGGAATTCACCAAAATTCGGGTCAGCTCTTGACGATGACCCTGCTTTTTGCGAGTTTTCTTCTTAGGCTGCATCTTGTAGACGATAACCTTCTTGCCCCGCGAGTGCTGCAAAATGGTTGTCTCAACCGCTGCACCCTCTACCCAAGGTTGACCCACGGTGATGCCGCTCTCGTCACTCACAAACAAAACTTTGTCAATGGAGAGCTTTGAGTCAACTTCGTTGTGGAGCAGCTCCACGTCGTAAAATCGACCGGGTTCAACTCTGAGCTGCTTGCCGCCTGTTTCAATAATTGCGTATGCCATACTTTTCCTAAACTTTGGTCGCCGTACAGGTGCTGAGTCATTCAAACGACTCGGCTTTGAAAAAAGTTCAAACCTGATCCGAGCGATCGCGAACGTGCCAGTTATCCATTGTCTCTAACCAGCCGCAGTAATGTCAAGCAAATGAATGCAGGGAAACACACCACGGCTGGAGCAAAGACCCTAGGCACCCACCGATTCCTTGGCGGCGTACAGCACCTCGACGTTGATTTCACTAAAGCCGCGATCGCGGGCAAATTTTTCGGTATTGCGCTTCACCTTGCCCCGCACAAACCCTGGAATCTTGTTGAGCTCGGCCTGTCCGTCCTTCGTCCAGGCAAGATCTGAGTCAGCGGACATGGTTTTGGTAATCACTTCCTTCGTGTCGTGACCGCCAAAAATTTCGAGCAGATGATCTTCCATGCCCAAAGTGAAGGAGTTGTAGACCAAATCGACGATCTGGTTGGCACCCTCATAGCCCATATAAGGGGTGTAGCCTACGGGAAAATTTTGGATATGGATGGGGGCTGCAATGACGCCACAGGGGATGTCTAAGCGCTTGCCCACATGGCGTTCCATTTGGGTGCCAAAAATAGCGGAGGGTTCATGCTGGGCAATTTTATCCCCAATTTCACCATTATCTTCACTGATCAGCACCTCGTCGCAGTATTCGCTGACTTGCTCTCTAAACCAGTCTGCATCGTACTTACAGTAGGTGCCTGCCATCACCACATGAATGCCCATTTCCCGCGCCAGAATCTTGGTCATGGCGGCGGCGTGGGTATTATCACCAAATACTACGGCTTTTTTCCCCGTCAGGTTTTGGCAGTCAATGGAGCGTGAAAACCAGGCGGCTTGGGAGACAAAGCGCGTTTGATTATCGATAAATTCTTCGTAATTAACGCCCGCTCCCTGCTCATTTAGGGTCTTCTGAATAGCGCGGATGCAGCGCGCCGTCTCCACAATGCCCATGGGGGTAATGTCAATAAACGGTGTGCCAAACTCCTCTTGAAGGTACTGGGCGCTGGACAGTCCAATTTCGCGGTAGGGCACCAGATTAAACCAGGCCTGGGGAAGTCGCTTGAGGTTGTGCACTGAGGCACCCTCAGGAATCACTTCATTCACTTCAATCCCCAAGTCCGTCATCAGCCGCTTAAGCTCCGTGGCGTCATGGTTATTGTGGAACCCCAGGGTAGTCATGCCAATGATATTGACCGAAGGCTTTTCGGTTTTGCCTTGGGGCAGGGTGCCATCCTTGCGGGCTTGATCGATATAGAACTTGATGATTTGGCCAAGAGTCCGATCCGCCGCCTGTAGCTCGTTGTAGCGATAGTGGTTGATGTCAGCAAGCAGGACATCGCTCTCAGCAGTTTGAGAGGCACGCTCTACAAAATTATGGAGATCTTCTTGCAGAATGCTGGAGGTACAGGTGGGGGTTAGCACAATGAGATCGGGATGTTCTTCGGCATCTTTGCGGGTGATGTTGTTCACCACCTTTTCTTGAGAACCGCGCGCTAGCACATGGCGATCAACCACGCTGATGGTGACGGGGGTAAAATCTCGCTCCCGCGAGAGCATAGACCGCATCACGTTGAAGTAGTCGTCTCCTAGCGGTGCGTGCATGATGCCGTGGACATTTTGGAATGAGCTGGCAATGCGTAGTGTACCGATATGAGCTGGCCCAGCATACATCCAATACGCCAATTTCATACGTTGACTCCCTAATCTGTTGAGGACTTCACTAAGCTGTTTTTGCGACGCTGTGTTTAGCGAGAGGTGGACAACTGGCCGATTACTACGCTAAACGATCACCACTGGCCAATCACCGATTGACCCATTACATAGACCCATTACATAGACCCTACATAAACGCTACATAGACCTTCTATGGAGTAGGGGTGATTTGAATTTCATTCACAACCGTCACTTCTTTCAACAGCCTAGCGCTGAAGCATTCTGGGTCTGATGCCTTAGCAACAATATTTGATATTGAGCTTTGATATTGAGTCGATGGGCGCATTCTGCTGAAAGCAGGACTGCGATCGCGATCTTGCCCCAGTCGCTCCGAGCCGAACCGTTCTTCTCCAAGCAGCGCTGCACACTATCCCTATCCAGACTCTCCCTACCCAGACTCCCTCTACCCAGGCTCACCCTACCCAGACTCAGTGCTCACGCCAGCGCTTCACGCCATCGCTTCACGCCAGCGCTTCACGCCAGCGCTTCACGCCATCGCTTCACGCCAGCGCTTCACGCCATCGCTTCACGCCATCGCTTCACGCCATCGCTTCACGCCAGCCAAATCGGGGAAGCCCCTCAAGGGGCCACTCAAAACAAGACTCAAAAGCTAAACCTATCGCTCTATGGATAAAACATCATGAAAACTCATGTCTCTTTAGTGAGAATAAATCGCAATTAATCTGCTACGATACACCTGGAGTTATTGAGAAAGAGTATCAATAGCTGACAAGCGCATCTAGATGTCATAACCCTCCATGAACTAACAAATGAGGCCTCATACTCTTGCTCCACAAGTCTTTGAGTTTATGAACAAAGATTCACGAGTATCGATTCATTGAAACCTTTATTCAGTGTCCATTGACTGTCAAATACCGAGGAATGCAGATCATGCAAACTTATAGTAGTGCTGACGTAAAGTATGGCTGGTGGGCAGGGAATGCTCGTTTTGCAAACTTGTCGGGCTTATTCATTGCGGCCCATGTCGCGCAGGCAGCACTAACCATGTTTTGGGCCGGTGCCTTTACCTTATTTGAGCTATCCCGATTTCTGCCAAATCTTCCCATGGGTGAACAAGGACTTATCTTGCTGCCCCATCTGGCAACCTTAGGGTTAGGCATGGGTGAAAAGGGTCAAGTGGTTGATACCTATCCAATGTTTGTTGTAGGAGCCGTACACTTAATCTCTTCGGCTGTACTGGGAGCGGGTGCGCTTTTCCATACCCTTAAGGCCCCAGCAGACCTGAGTACCGCCAAAGGACAGGCAAAACGGTTTCACTTTGATTGGGATAACCCCAAGCAGCTTGGCCTGATTTTAGGGCATCACCTCTTATTTTTAGGGGCCGGCGCACTCTTGCTTGCGGGCAAGGCCATGTACTGGGGTGGTCTATACGACGCAACGGAGCAGGTCGTCCGCGTAGTAGAACACCCGACCCTGAATCCTGCCATTATTTATGGCTACCAAACCCACTTTGCCAGCGTTAATAGCCTAGAAGACTTAGTGGGGGGACATATCTATGTTGGGTTGATGCTCATTGGGGGCGGAATTTGGCACATCTTAGTGCCGCCATTACCTTGGGCAAAGAAAGTGCTGTCGTTTTCTGGCGAAGCAATTTTGTCCTACTCGCTGGGCGGTATTGCGCTGGCTGGGTTTGTGGCGGCTTACTTTTGTGCGGTCAATACCTTGGCCTACCCGTCAGAGTTTTATGGTGCGCCGCTGGAGATCAAGATGGGCATTATGCCTTACTTCGCAGATACAGAAGTGCTGCCTTTAGGTGCCCATACCGCTCGGTGCTGGTTGGCCAATGCTCATTTCTTTTTAGCGTTTTTCTTTTTGCAGGGACACCTCTGGCATGCACTGCGTGCAATGGGTTTTGACTTTAAGCGTGTAGAGCAAGTGCTGAGTACCTACGGAACAGAAGTCTCAAGCTAGGTTCTAGTCACGATTTCCCTATAAATGTTCTTCTCCAACCATCAGGGTTCGGGACAAGTATCGGTCGCTTGAACCATTCATGAGACTCTCCTCTCTTTGGGGTGATCGCGGACTGAACCCTGATTTTCTTCTTTTTGCAACGATTTTATGACGGCGATTCTAGAAACTCTTTTGAGTCTATTGGCTGCTTCTTCGTCCTTTTCATCAACGATATGACCTCCATCAAGACGACCTCCATCAAGACGATCTCCCCTAAGATGACAGACCCTACCCAAGCGAAGAGTCCAGACTTACAGGCAATGCCGAAAATTACGGAGGCTGGGGTCAATCAGCAGCTAGAGTCCTTTTGGCTCCCGCTATATGGTCGATCTCTGGAGACCCTGCGAGAGGATGCGCTCTTGTGTGATCCCTTGGCCGTACAGTGGGTGCAGAAAATTGAGCGAGACTGGAAACCCTACACCCATCGCCGGATATCCCAACTGGCCTACGTTTTACGGTCGTCCTGCTTTGACCAAATGGTGACTAACTTCCTTCAGATCTACCCCAATGCTCAAGTCATTAATGTGGGTGCGGGGCTCTGTACGCGGCTTTGGCGAGTGGATAATGGCCAACTTCACTGGTATGACGTAGATACTTTTGCGGCCATTCGACTGAGACAACAGCTTGTAAAACCCTGCGATCGCCTGAGTCTCCTTCCCCGCCTGATCACCGACCTGAATTGGGTTAATCAGATCGCAGCAGACAACGCTAGACCCACCCTCGTGGTGATGGAAGGCGTCAGCATGTACCAAAGTGAAGCCCAGAATCAAGACCTATTGCAGGCACTTCAGCAACGCTTTGGGTGCTTACAGGTCTTGATGGATGTGATTCACCCTAAATTTGTGCCCCCTTTTGCAAGCCTAGAGCAGCAGCTGAGTGAAGGGACTTTTCAATGGGGGTTAGCGGAGATTTCAGACCTTAATCGTTGGAAGAACGATGGGTTAAAGCTTCAGGTTATTTCAGTGCATGAATACCTGTGCAACATGATTCATTACCCTGCCCGCCTAGAGCCCTGGATGACCCACTTCCCACAGGTTTTATCCCCCCTGCTTAAAGATTCAGCTCAGATTATTCAGCTTCAGCTTGGCTGAGCTTCAGCCCCTCAACTGGATAATGCGGTTCTCCCAGACGCGTCATTCAGCAACCACAATCCACCATCATCCGCAAACAAGACTCAACCTTAACAGGAGATTCCTATGGCAAAAATTGGCTTATTTTTTGGCACGCAAACCGGAAATACTCAAGCGATCGCCGAAACAATCCAGAAAGAATTTGGCAGCGACATCGTAGATCTGTACGACATGGCTGAAGTAGAGGCGGCGGACTTTGCAGCCTATAACCAGCTCATTATTGGCTGTCCCACTTGGAACATCGGTGAAATGCAGGCAGATTGGGAAGGGTTTTATGACGAGCTAGATACTATTGACTTTAATGGAAAGATCGTGGCCTACTTCGGCCCCGGTGATCAGATTGGGTATGCCGATAATTTTCAGGATGCCCTGGGGCTTTTGGAAGAGAAAATTTCAAGTCTAGGTGCGACAACCGTCGGCCAATGGCCAACAGATGGCTATGACTTCACCGCATCGAAGGCGGTCAAAAACGGCAAATTTGTAGGTCTGGCGCTGGATGAAGATAACCAGCCAGAACTCACCGCCTCTCGGATTAAAACCTGGGTTGCTCAGCTCAAAACTAGTTTTAACTAGTCCTGGCTTTAACTAGTCCTAGCTTTAACTAATCCTAGCGTTCTAGGCTTCTCTTCCTAAGCGTTTTCACTATCTTTCTTCCCGCACTTCATTATCTTATGAGCCGTTTACATTTAGCCATTCACCATTCAGCCAATCATCATAACTTCATGCCTACAACCCCAAACGTCGTCTGGCTCAATGCAAGCCCTAGTCTACGCTGGGTCGACCAGCCTCTCCTTCGGCACCTCGCGCGACATCGCTCCATTGCCCATTGGGAATATATCCAGTCCTTAGATGAAGCCAGCGCCCTAAACACTGCGGTTGAACTGCTGCATCAATACATCACGACGCTTCAGATTGCTCAAGATCATCAGATTGCTCAAGATCATCAGATTGCTCAAGATCATCAGATTGCTCAAGATCAAATTTCTCAATCCGAAAACCAGAGCAAGGTTAGTCAACAAAATGGGAAGACCAATGGCTCAAACGCCACCCATACTAAAGCCACCCATACTGCGGTCAAAGTTCACCTGGTTGGGCACGGCATCAGCGGCGTTGTGGGTTTACTCTATGCCCGTCAGTTTCCTGAGCATGTGCGCTCCTTAGCCCTTTTGTCCGTGGCCGCTCAGCCTGCTGCAACTTGGCACAGTCATTACTATGTCCAGCGTCAGCTTTTCCCCTACAGCCGCGCGCGGCTTTTGGCGCAAACTGTGGGTAGCCTCTTTGGTGAAACCCCACCCCATCTAGCCAACGCCTTTATCAATGCACTGGAGCGCGACTTAGAAGCATCCCCCCAAGAGCATTCTCTCTTTCGCCTGAGTAATTTGGCAAAGGGGGGCATTGAACCGCCGTTGCTGATTGGCAGCAGCTATACTGACCCGATCGCAAGTCCTGAAACCCTCTGCGACTGGCAGAAGTACCTCAAGTCGTCTGATGCGCTATGGGTTTATCCCAAGGGCCGTCACTTTTTTCACTACTTTTTCCCGCAGGCCGTAAGCGATCGCCTATCAGCGTTTTGGCAAGCCTCGGAACAGGTCACAGACCATCCCACAGAGCAGATTCCTCAGTCCAGCCCAACGATGATGCCGATCTCTCTGAAAATAATCTCTGGAGAATCTTCACCCACCTGCTAGGAGCGTTGTCATGTCACTATCCGCCATATCTTCTATATCGTTCTCAAGCCGACCAAGCTCCTGCGTTGCGCCCCCAGGAGAGAGAACATACCATCCCCGCGAATCATGGTCGCATCAATCAGGCTCTAAAAACCGCAGCTTAGCTACAGTGGTAGATTGGCAATTCTTTAAGCCCAAGGATCTGCTGCCAACGCCGCACAGCTCTACCCAAAAACTGTGGATGATTGAGCAGGGTATTGTTAAAACAGAAACATGGAATCAAGCGGGAGAGGGGCTACTCTTAGCCATTTGGGGCGCAGGAGATTTGGTAGCGCTACCCTTGACCCGCATCGGATATCAGATTACGTGCTTAACGCCCGTCAAAGCCCGCCTCGTCTCTGTAGCGGGAGCAAGCCTCCAGGACGCAATGGCAGCGCAGATTCAGCAACTGGAATTTTTACTGGAGCTGATGCACTGCCTCCCGCTTCCGGCGAGAATTATAAAATTGCTAGGCTGGCTCGCTCAAAAAACAGGCTGCGTGACCACAAGGGGCTGCATGATTAATCTACACCTCACCCATCAGGCGATCTCCGAAATGCTGGGAACCACCCGCGTCACCGTTACCCGCCTTTTAATGCAGCTTGAAGCGGAAGGCAAGCTTGAAAAACTCTCCCATCAGCGGATTTTGCTGCTGGAGGGGTGGCAGAACACTTTGGCAGATTCTAGCCCTAAGCTTCTTGGTCTTTCATAATCTTGGGCACCTTGAAAAAATCGCCATCCTGGTCTGGGGCATTGGCAAAAATGGCGTCGCGATCGCCATTGGGCTGGAGGTCATCGGGGCGGGTAATGTTGCTCACATCAATGGCGCGTGTGGTTGGCTCAACATTACTCACGTCTAGCTCGCTGAGCTGCTCGAAGTAGTCTAGAATGCTGCCGAGCTGGGTGGTAAACTGCACCTCTTCGGCTTCGGTAAGCGCAAGACGGGCGAGATTTGCGACTTTATGGACTTGGGTTTGGTCAATCATTGGGAGTGCGTGCTAAACAATTAAAACCAAACTGCTAATACACATCCATCATGGAGCGTCCTGTGGTTTTAAGCCAGTTTTGAGCCTCAATGTAGTTATTGGGTGCAATCCGAATGGCGCGCTTCCAAAATTCAGCCGCTTCGTTAAAGAGATCCTCGGCTTCATCGGGTCTGCCTTCCTCGGCTGCTTTTTCGCCCTGATAGTGATAGATCACGGCAATATTGTTGAGGGCTTGGCACAGACGACCATTCAGCGCGATCGCTTTATGGTAGTAGCCCAGCGCTGTTTCGTGGTCGCCGTTGCTGGCGTGAATCAGTCCAATATTGTAGAGAATATAGCTGCGATCGTACTCGTCATTTTCAAGGCGCAGCGCTTCTTCATAGTTTTCGAGGGCTTCGGCATACTCACCATCGGCTTGGGCTGACATTCCGTCTCGATAGTAGGCAAAAGCTTCCTTGTCTTGCTGGCTGGCTGGTAGCACCTTCAAGATTAGGTCAGCCATAACCGTAAAGGACTTATCAATAAAGTTATCGTTGCGCTGAGAACGTGGCATAGGGGCCTCGTTAGGGGATGGTTGAAACGGCTTTTGGGAAGGATGCCTCGAAAGGCTCGTGAAACCTGTCCCTACCAGTGTATTACGTTAATGGGATTACGAGATTACTTTAGCGCTGGTTGAATATGCTTTGGTAGCCAAATTGAAATCCAGCCGCCGTGATTGGGATGGTTTTTGGCCTCGATGGTGCCGCCGTGAGCCATGATGATTTGCTGGGCGATCGCCAGTCCTAGTCCACTGCCACCTCCAGCACTGTGGGTTGGCGTTTGGTCTTGGGTGTGGTCTTGGGTGTGGTCTTGGGTGTAGTTTTGAGTTGGTTCTTGATCTGGTTTTTGGGTCTGCACTTCTCCTTGACCATTTAGCCACTGCGCCGAGGCTTGCATGGTGCCAATGGGCTCTGCATAGGAATCAGAATCCATTGGCTTTGTGGTACTCCATTCCTGGGCAGGGCGATATTGTCGCGCTGGATCAACTTTATAGAATCGCTTAAATATATGGCTGAGGCTGTCTTCTGGAAACCCAATGCCAGAGTCAATCACGTCAATTTGTGTGCCTTGAGTTTGTGCATCTGGAATTTGTGCATCTGGAGTTCGTGTGTCTTGAGTGTGTGTGCCTTGAGTTTGCGCATCTTGAGTTTGCACACCATTTATCTGAGGGTGAACATAGATGGCGATCGCCTGATCCACGGGGCTAAACTTAATGGCGTTATCGATCAGGTTCATCAGGACTCGCAGGAGCCGTGATTCGTCGCCATAGATGGAGTAGTCCTCTGCGCCGTCATAGTATAGGGATAGGTTTTTGCGCTGGGCTAAAGGCTCCAGAGTAACCCAGGCCCGCTGGATGAGCTTAGGTAAATTCACCTCCGCTACCCGCAGGGTCTGGGCAGGCTGGAATGTGACCTGGCTCAGCTCCAAAATATCCTGCACGAGGGTACTGAGCCGCAAAGTTTCTTGGATGAGTCGGTCTATCCAGGGGCGAAGGTCAGACTCCACCTGGGTCTGGAGCATTTCTGCAACCAGTCGAATGGAGGTGAGCGGGGTTTTGAGTTCGTGGGCAACATCCGAGGTCCAGCGATCGCGGTCTGCGGCTAGCTCGGTGGCTTCCCCGCGATCTTCTAAAAACACCCCCACATGATGACTCTCCAGAGGAAAGCCATAGGCACGAATTGGAAAGTCTTTGGCGTGCAGGGGATTTTGAACTGCGTGAAAAGTCCAGTCTCGGCATAAAGGGCTTTGGGTCTTGCGGACTGTCTCGATGAGTTGATCTAGCTCATAGGAGCGCACCACCTGCAGCAGCGATCGCCGCAGAAATAGCCCCTGCTTCCGCAGTTCTATATTGAGCAAGTCTGCGGCTTTCAGGTTATGCCAGTACATATGATCTTCCCCATCTACCTCCAGATATCCGATGGGAGCGCCTTGCATGACAGATTGCCAGGTACGAAGCCGCTGCTGCAGAGATTCTTGGGTTTCCTGTTGGGTCTGTACGGCCTTGATGAGTCTGACCTGAGGTGGAAACTCATCGCTGCTTGTTTCCTTCGGAAACTGCTGGACGAGGTGGCTGAGTTGACGCTGCCAGCGCCGAAAAGACCAGAGCCAACACCCTAGGCCAAGGGCTAGTCCACTCCAGAACTCAAGGGTATGGATCACGAATCTTAATCACTTCACCGAAACAGGGCGATCGCCCATTCTCTAATCTGTCTATTCTTCAATCTGTCCATTCTTTGGGTCATACGGTCTTCAATCTGCCCGTTTTTTGGGTCATACGGCAAACCATTACCCAAACCGATACCCAAACCCGCGCACCGTTACTAAGTAATCTGGATTGCTAGGGTCTTTCTCAATTTTTTCGCGGAGCCAGCGGATATGCACATCCACCGTCTTGCTATCGCCAATAAAATCTGGCCCCCAAATTTTCTCTAAAAGCTGCTCCCTTGGCCATACTCGGCGTGGATAGCTCATAAATAGCTCCAGAATCCGAAATTCCTTGGGCGACAGATTAACGGGCATATCTTCTACCGTCACCCGACACTCCTGAGGAAACAAGCTAATGCTGCGACACCGAATCACATTTGCGGCTTCTGTATTCATTAATCGCTGACGGCGCAGCAATGCCCGACACCGCGCTACCAACTCCCGCATCCCAAAGGGCTTGCTCAAATAGTCGTCTGCGCCAACCTCTAGACCCACCACGCGATCGCCCTCGGTTCCCTTCGCGCTGAGCATCAATACCGGCACCCCAGCCCCTTCCCGACGCAGGAAGCGACAGAGGTCAAGTCCGTTAACACCGGGCAACATAATGTCCAGAATAATCAGATCCAGCTCAGGTAGCTCATTGGTCTTGAGCTGTTCGAGGTAGGTACGGATCAGGTCAAGGGCCACTCGACCATCCGCCACCGCCGTGACTGAATAGCCTTCACGCTTCAGCGTGAGCGAAATGGTTTCTCGAATTGTCTCTTCATCTTCAACGAGTAAAATCTGGCCGGAGGAACCATGCATGGATACAATCTGGCTAAAGGTCGTCTCTGAAGTTGCTAGCATAAATGCTGCCCACGCTGGGTGTTGTTCACAACGACAAGGGGTATCATCCCGTTGTCAAGCCGATCCTATCACTGGACGATTCAGCCCGATGCTCCGCTATACCTCAGCTTAACTCAGCCATAATCTGACCTTAATCTTTAGGCGATCGCGGGGAGGTTATGGCCTTATTTTTGAGATCTTAACTCTTGAAGTCTTGTTGAACTGAGATTTTGTTGAACTGAAGTCTTGTTGAACTTATTCCTCGTCATCCTCTACTTCGGCATTGGGGTCTACGATGCCAACAGAATTTGCAGAGACGACTGCACCGGAATCCAGCTTCTGGCGCACCAGCTTTTCCACTTCCTTGCTGAAGTCTGGATTTTCTTCCATATATTTGATGGTGTTGTCTCGGCCTTGGCCAATATTGTCCCCGTTGTAGCTATACCAGGCCCCTTTACGCACGACTACGCTAGTCTCTTCGGCCATATCAAGAATGCAGCCCAGGGTGGAGATGCCTTTGCCAAAGATGATGTCAAACTCAGCAATGCGGAAGGGGGGCGCAATTTTGTTTTTAACAACCTTGACCTTAGCGCGAATCCCAAATTCTTCTGAGCCTTTTTTGAGGGTCTGAATTCGGCGAATGTCTAGACGGACTGAAGCATAGAACTTCAGTGCGTTGCCGCCCGTGGTGGTTTCGGGGTTGCCGTAGCTGATCCCAATTTTTTGGCGGAGCTGGTTGAGGAAAAAGACCGTACAGCCCGTCTTGCCAATGTTGCCTGTAATTTTGCGCAGGGCTTGGCTCATCAGCCTTGCCTGAAGCCCCACATGAACATCCCCCATTTCTCCTTCAATTTCGGCTCTAGGGACTAGGGCCGCTACGGAGTCTACGACCACCAAGTCAACGGCGGTGGAGCGCACAAGCTGGTCTACAATTTCAAGGCCAGCCTCACCGGTGTCTGGCTGTGCCACCAGTAGGTTGGCAATATCCACCCCCAGGGCTGAGGCGTAGGTCGGGTCTAGGGCATGTTCTGCATCGACGAAGGCCGCGACGCCGCCCATTTTTTGAACTTCTGCGATCGCATGGAGCGCGAGGGTGGTTTTACCGGAGCTTTCTGGGCCATATAGCTCAACGACTCGACCCTTTGGGAGTCCACCACCCAAGGCCAGATCCAGCGTGAGCGCGCCGCTAGGAATGGTTTCTACCCGCATCCGGGTCGCATCCCCTAGGCGCATGATGGCACCCTTACCGAAGGAGCGCTCGATTTGAGTGAGGACAACGGTTAGAGCTTTTTGCTTTTCGGGGTTAGAGGTAATTTCAGCAAGCATGGGGGTGCAGAGGGGTCAAGGTCAGGTGAGTCTTTATTGTATGCGACAACTTAGAATTGTATGCGATGAAGAATTTTGGTTAAGCCCAGATTACAGCAAGCCCAGATTACAGCAAGCCCAGATTACAGCAAGCCCAGATTAAGCAAGCCCAGATTAAGCAAGTAAGTGCCCGAAATAAAAACTTGCGCTTTACTCGGTTTGCTTTAGATTTTGCGTCAATTTCAATCTAGTTCAATCTAATGTCATTCATGTCACTAGATTCCATAGATAGATTCCATATTAGATTCCATATCAGAGCAGCTAAATGTCTTTCACGCGACGGGAATGGCTAAGACGCACGGGGCTACTGGGGGCAAGTCTATGGCTGGGGGACGGTGTGTTTCGCTATGCCCAGGCGTTGACTCAGCCCGCATCCGCTTTGCCGTCTCCCGTAATAGGAAAATCCGCCCCATCCCTCCGTTCTGCTCCACGCAAGCTTGCGCTGCTGGTTGGTATTAATCAGTACCCTCGGTCTATTCCGGCATTGAAAGGCTGTGTAACCGATGTGGAACTGCATGCTGCCCTCTTAATTTATCGGTTTGGCTTTGCGCCAGCGGACGTGCTGACCCTGACCGATGAGGCTGCAACCCGCAGCAATATTGAGTCTGCCTTCATAACCCATCTGGGTGAGCAGGCTAGACCAGGAGATATAGTGGTGTTTCACTTTAGCGGCTATGGCTGTCTGATCCGCACGAAGCAGGCAGGCAGCACAGCCATAAATACCGCCGGAGAGCAGCAGGCGATCGCGCCTGTGGATGTGTGGGTGCCGAGCGAAGTGCCCGGTGCGCCGCCTATTTTTAACGGGATCTATGAAGACACGCTCTTTCTCCTGCTGCGATCGCTGTTGACGGATCAAGTGACCACCATTCTAGATGTGGGTCTTCAGCCTAGCCTTACCCTTCAGAGCCAAAGTTTGCGAGAGCGATCGCTTCCCCTTCAGGAGTTATCTTCACCCTCAGCGGCAGAATTTACTCTCCAGGAGCGGCTGCTCCAGAAAACCCAGCTCACCCGCGATCAGGTGCAGGTGCAGCGCCAAGCTGGGCAACTACCGGGGTTAGTCCTGACTGCGGCTGCGGCTTCGCAGCCGACTGCCCTAGAAGTAGACTGGCCAGAATTTTCAGCGGGTCTTTTTTCCTACGGTCTAACCCAACAGCTTTGGGGACACGAGGGGGCGAACCTAACCCTTCAGTTCAATCGGTTGTCTATGCAGATGGCGCAGCAAGTTGGGCTCGTCCCTCAGCCAGTCATTCGAGGCCAAAAAAGCTTTAGTGTTCTCCCTTGGGCGCTCGGTTCTCCCAGGATGCCACAGGCCGTTGGCCAAATTCTTTCGACCAATCGGACAGGTCAAACCAGCAGGGTTTGGCTGGGTGGGCTACGAGCCGAGCTGCTGGCAATTTGTCAGCCCCAGAGCTGTTTTTGGGTCGTTCCGCCCCCAGCCGTCTCGGTGGCCGTTGGCGAAACGGAAGCAGTGGAGATGCTAGAGCGGGCCGAGACGCTAGAAAAGCCTGAAGCATTAGCAGCGCTCCAGCCCTCGGAAGAAGCGGGGCAAGGGGTTGCTCAGGTCGCTGCTCAGGGTGGACAGGCCGCATCTACAAGCATGAGGCAGAGTCTCAACTCAAGACTCAACTCAAGACTCGAACCAAGCATCAAACCAAGTCCCAACCCAAGTCCTGAAACAAGTCCCGAACCAAGTCCCAACCCAAGTCCCGAACTAAGTCCCAACCCAAATTTTACGCTAGCGGACAGCTTTGCGCCGCCCACCCAGATGACCCTCGTCCAGCTCCGATCGCGGCGGGGATGGACTGCGATCGCCGAGCGACAGCAGGGACAGCCGCTCAGGGAAGGTGATTTTCTGGCCGAAGCCATTCGGGTGTTGCCCAAGGCGATCGTCATCAGGCTCGCGTTGGGCTCTGACCTCAGCCGCATTGAGCGGGTGGACGCAACTAGCTTTATTTCAGTGGAAAATAAAAACCTCCAGGTGGTCAGCGATAAACAGCCTGCTGACTATATTTTTACTAAGGTCAAGGCCGCTGGTACCCCATCTGCAGCCTCTGGTTCCGATCCATCCCAATCTGTATCTCAGGTTGCATCCCAATCTGTATCTCAATCTGCATCCCAATCTGCATCCCAATCTGCTCAAAATACTTATGGCCTCATGTCCCTTGGCAGCAGGCTACTGCCTAATACGGGTTCAGCGCGATCGCCCGTGGTCAAGATTGCCCTCCAGCGCCTGCGCCCAACGCTGGATGCGCTCCTGGCCCTCAAGCTACTGGAGCTAAGCGTCAACAGTGGGGCTGATTTAGCCCTTCGCGTCACCCTAGAGCAAGTTGAAGATAAGCAGGCTGAAAACCCAGCCCAACCCCTGATTCGGCAGCAAACTTCAGCGATCGCCCTCGAGCCAGTCACCGGTCAAGCAGAGAGCGTATTGCCTAAAGCTGACAAATCTACAAAGGTGCTGTCTATTCCGAGCGGCACTCTAATTCAGTACCGTCTCTACAATGGGAACCCATTTCCGGTCTATGCATGGCTCGTAGGGGTCAATAGCGCCATGACGATGTTCTGCAGCTATGCCAAGGAAGCGACCTCTCCAGAAACTGGGCCAATCCTAAAGCCCCTACTGGTGCCCCCTGGAGCCACGGTCACGCTGCCTGCCGCCTCTCAAAACTGGAAGGCCAGCAGTATGGCGGGATTCAATCAGGCATTTTTAATTGTGACGCGACAGCCGCTCACCCAGACCCTTGAGGCTCAGGAAAACTTGCTGAAGACTAACCTACCCAGCGCGATCGCCGGATTTATTCCATTGCCTCGGCCACTGCCTGTGGTGCAGCAACTCTTTGAAGATCTGCATAGAGCCAGCCTTAGCCAAACCGTATCCCTAGGCATCCAGCCAAAGAAGTCTTGGGCGCTAGATATTAACGCCTGGGTATCTTTTCAGTTCCTATACCGCACGGTCTAAGGAGACATGGTGCAGCAGCAAAGGAGCAGAAAAGGTTGAGCTAAAACATCTATCAAAGCAGCAAAACGCGCACGCGTTTGTCTCTCAATTTCTTGGAAGCTCTCTATCATAAAAGAGTCGCTCATTTCCCATCCATTCTTCAATTTGTCTCAGGGAATACGGTCATGGTTTCAACCTCCCCAGTCTCCAGTCACCCTACCTTCAACCAGCCCACCGCTATTCCAGACTCTCCCCTGCGCCCGTTTATTCAGGACTTACAGGCAGACCTTGTGACTTGGCGGCGACGGCTCCATCAGTATCCAGAGCTAGGGTTCCGAGAGCACCAAACGGCCGCCTTTGTTGAAAAGCAGCTCAAGGCTTGGGGAATTCCCCACGAGACGGGCATTGCAAAGACGGGAATTGTGGCGCTGCTCCAGGGAGGGGCCCCAGGCAAGACCCTTGCGATTCGGGCAGATATGGACGCGCTGCCAATTCTAGAAGAGAACCTTGTCCCTTACCGCTCTAGGCAGGATGGGGTGATGCATGCCTGCGGTCACGATGGTCATACGGCGATCGCCCTCGGTACGGCCTACTACCTATCCAAAAATCCCCACACCTTTCGCGGCACCGTCAAGATTATTTTTCAGCCTGCGGAGGAAGGGCCAGGGGGCGCACTGCCTATGATTGAGGCGGGAGTGCTCAAAAATCCCACCGTAGATGCAATCATTGGCCTCCACCTCTGGAATAATTTGCCCTTAGGTACTGTGGGCGTGCGGTCAGGGGCGCTCATGGGAGCCGTGGAGCTATTTGACCTTGAAATTCAGGGGAAGGGTGGCCATGGGGCTTTACCCCAGCAGACCGTAGACTCCATTGTAGTGGCGGCTCAGGTCGTCACAGCCCTTCAGACGATTGTGGCGCGCAGCGTCAACCCCTTGGATGCGGCAGTGGTTACGGTAGGGTCTTTTCAGGCCGGACGAACCCACAATGTTATTGCAGATACTGCTCAGCTTTCTGGCACGGTGCGCTATTTTAATTCAGACCTTGGGGCGCTGATTCCCCAGCGTTTTGAGCAAATTGTGGCCGGAATCTGTCAGGGTTACGGGGCCACCTACACCCTAGACTACCGAAAGCTTTATCCGCCCGTTGTGAATCATGAGGCGATCGCGGCACTTGTCCGGTCTGTGGCAGAAACGGTGGTTGAGACGCCCGTCAATATTGTTCCAGACTGTCAGACGATGGGAGGTGAGGATATGTCCTACTTCCTTCAGGAAGTGCCGGGGTGCTACTTTTTCCTAGGCTCGGCCAATCCTAGTCTGGGGCTAGACTATCCCCACCATCACCCTAAATTTGACTTTGATGAAACGGCCTTGGGCGCTGGCGTTGAGCTGTTTGTCCGCTGTGTCGAACAGTTTAGCGATCGCATGTCTGACTAGCATCACAAGAAACTGGCATCACAAGAAACTAGCACCACAAGACTCAATCATCACGAGCTTGAAGCCTCGACCCTTGAAACTTAGGCGTTTGGCTGATTTGCGGTTGAGAGATTGATTCTGGAAGGATCTATGGTGGAAGGGTCTATGGTGAAAAGATCTATGCTCGAAGACGCCACAGTCGGCAACGACACGGTAAAGGTAGACCCTTGCCCTGAAGTTGACTTCAGCGCAATAGTGCCTTGGTGTGCCTGCACGATTTGCTGGCAGAGGTGGAGTCCTAATCCGCTGCCGGAGCGCTTATGCTTGCCCCGACGATAGCGTTCAAAAATACAGGGCTGGTCTTCGGGCAAAATCCCGATTCCGGTATCTATCACGGATAGCACTAGAGTTTGGCTCACTTGAGCAGCCTGTACCGTAATGGAGCCAGCGTCTGTAAACTTGATAGCATTGCCGATTAGGTTGGTGACTACGCGCCGCAGCTCTAGGCGATCGCCCTTCACCTCACTGGCCTCCGCCTGCCAATCAGACTGAAGCGTCAGGCCCTTTTCTGTCGCCAGCGGGGTTAGCTCCTGGATAACTTCTGCGGTGAGGGCCTTAAAATCAAACTGAATAAAGCTCAGGGACTTTTCCCCAACCTCGTAGCAGTGCACCTCCAGCAGCGTATTCAGCATCTCTAGCAAATTCTGGTTATTACGCATCACATGGCCTAATACCTCCTTAACCGGAGGACTCACCTCCCCATAGCTTCCCTGCTGCACCATGGTTAGCACCCGATCCGCTGCCACCAGCGGCGTCCTGAGGTCGTGGCTGAGACAGCTTACAAAGTTTTCACGCTGGTCTATGGTTTGCTTAAGCCGCAAAAGCGATCGCACCCTGGCAAGCAGCTCATCAATCTTGACTGGCTTCCGAATAAAGTCATCAGCGCCCAGATCCAGGCCTTTCACCACGCTCGACTGTTCATGGGCCGTAATCAGCAAAATCGGGATATAGGGCAGGGTAGAGTCTTGCCGCAGCCGTTCCGTCACCTCATACCCGCTCATCCCTGGCATCATCACATCCAGCACAATCAGGCTGGGCGGCGAAGCCTTAATCTGCGCTAGGGCAGACTTTCCATCTTGCTTCAGCACCACGGAATGTCCCTCCCGTTCTAGAGCAATTTGAATGAGCAATAGGTTGTCGGGGGTATCATCCACCGCCAAAATATAGCCGGAAGAAGAGTTTGGAGAAACCATGAAGCTTGCCTCAAGATGCGTTGCTGCTCAGAATCTAGAGTGATGCAGAAGAAATGATTTAGAAGAAATGACTTAACGAAGAGATGATTTAAGAAGAGATGACTCAGAAATAATGGGTCAGGAGATGCGCCAGAAAGGGAGCCAAAGAACGCCGTCGAAGAACGCCGTCAAAGAATGCCCCCAAAGAACGTCCCTAAAGAACCTGTACCGCAGGAACTAAGCCTGCTTCAACCTGACGGGGAAGCTGAACCGAAAATTTAGAGCCGACCTGAGGCTGACTCTCCACTCGAATGGTGCCACCCATTGCTTTCACGAGAGAGGCTGTAATGGCTAGACCTAACCCTGTCCCTGAGTATTGGCGGGTCACGGTTTGATCGACCTGGCGAAACGGCTCAAAAATGTAGGTCAAGCCTTCAGGGGGAATGCCAATGCCCGTATCTTTAACCACCAGTTCAATACACTCTGCTTCAGGATTCTCATTGTTCTTGAGGGCATGAAGGCTCACGCAAACCTCACCGCTGTCCGTGAATTTAATGGCGTTGCTAAGCAGGTTAATCAACACCCGACGCACACATTCCTGATCGCTAAACACCAAGGGGTTTTCAAGGTCAATTTGAGTTTCGAGACTCAGGTTTTTCTTGACGGCCAGCGCCCTTAGCTCCGCGACCGTCATTAAAGTAAGCTCATCCACGTTGAAATGGCTGAGGCTGAGAACTAAATTCCCGGACTCAACTCTAGAAAAGTCTAAAACTTCGTTGAGCATTTCTAAAAGGTTTTGGCTGTTGCTAAAAATGCGCTCTACCATATCCACCTGGGCAGCAGTAAGCGGGTCGGGGTATTGCTGAAGCAGGAGTTGGGAAAAGCCCATAATGGCGTTCATGGGTGTACGCAGCTCGTGGGAAATCGTGGCCAGAAATTGAGACTTTAGCTCTGAAACCTCGACTAACTTACGGTTCTGAAGCTCAATCTGGGCGCGCTGCTGGGCTAATGCCTGGTTTTGTTCGGTGAGGCGCTGGTTACTTTCCCGTAGCCTTTGATTGGCCAGCACTGCCGCCATTTCTGCGCGGTGGAGACGAACCACATTTTGCAGGATACGTGCCAGTCGCTCTGAGGAAATTCGCGACTTTGACAGATAGTCAGAAGCCCCAGCCTTCATGATTTCAACGGCAATTTGCTCGTCTCCTTGGCCAGTCAAAACAACCAAGGGCAGCGTTAGCCCCAAGGATCTGAAAGACTTAACCAAATGCAGACCATCTTGATCCGGGAGCCAGTAGTCTAAAAAAATGCAGTCAAAGGCGGTATTTTTCAGAATATCGGTTGCGACAGCGCCATTTTCCGCTTCTGTTAGCTCAAACTTTAGCTCAGTTTTGTTTAATGCCCGCTCGATCGCCATGCGGTCAACGGCATCATCATCCACCACTAAAATTTTGAGCGTGCTATTCATGAGGTTCTTCATGGGCATTACGGCATCTCACACAGGGCCCAATAGCTATTGAGTGCCCGCATAACCTCCGCAAAGTTGGAGAAGGTGACGGGTTTAAGGATATACCCAGCCACGTTGAGGTTGTATGCTTCAACGCGATCGCGGTCTTCATCGGAAGTGGTAAGCACAATGACCGGGGTTGCCCGAATCTGCGGGTCTGCCCGCAGCTCGGTCAAAAACTCTAGGCCGTTCATTTTGGGCATGTTGATGTCTAGCAGCACCAGTCGCCGCTGAGCCGGCAAAGAACCCGGCGCATTGTCCTGCGATCGCAGCATAGCCAAAGCCTCTAGCCCATTCTCTGCGATGAACAGTGGATTTAAGATCTTGTGCTGCTTAAAGGCTCTCTGCACGTTCATGACGTCCACCAGGTCATCTTCAACCAGCAGAATATTGAGCGTTTTCTCAGTCATTTCCTCAGACCCAAATACGATAGGCGAATGAATCTAGCTCCTTCCTGACGATTCCTTTAGAAAGCCGGAAAGCCAGAAAGCCGCAGACTAAGGTAAGGAACTTCTCTGCAGTCCGTTGCGTAAAGCTTTCTTAAACATATTATTTGGCTAATTATTTAGCGAATTATTTAGCTAATATACAAACCAATCATCTTCCCTGGCCTCGCCAATCAGAGAGAGCTCTCATAGACCTAATCTCTACCCTAAGGAATAGATGGGGACTTCAGGCTAAAGGCAACCTAGCAAAAGCTTCGAGCAGCCTTTGGGCTTCTCTCTCTATTTCAAAAACTCTGTCTCAAGAAAGATTTCTACTTGCGAAAAGGTAGAGTGTTGAATTGTCCCTCCATCACGTTGTGCTATCCATTGCACACAAATCGGCAGACTGTAGACAGGGATTAGGTTTTAGTAG
>JAKRSB010000022.1 GCA_022402525.1 Thermosynechococcaceae cyanobacterium MS004 | reverse complement strand
TGGCAGCTGGTGAGTCTGCACCTGTGGCACTGACCGCTCCTGTCATCAACGGCTAGTCTAAACGCTCACTTTGTGAGAATCAGATAGTTTAATCGTTAGACTACAGAACTAGCAAAAGCCCCCTCATTGAGGGGGCTTTTGTGTGGCAATTTGATTAGCCTGGATGGCATAAGTGTGAAAGAAAGCGCGAAAATAGCTTCTAAAAAGCTTTTTTTGGAAAGCCTGTGAGTTTTGCAGACAAGGGATGATGAAATGTGGGATGTTGCGATCGCAGGGGCAGGGATTAGCGGACTCACCTGTGCCCTAGCGCTCCAGGAGGCCGGCTATCGGGTGATAGTGGTTGATAAATCCAAAGGTGTTGGGGGGCGAGCCGCAACTCGCCGTCTAGAGCACACTTGGGTTGATCATGGGGCACCGACCCTCTCCCGCAACCTTGAAGACGAAGCTCAGTATGGTACCTATGTCACCACACTGCTGGAAAAATCGCTCATCCAGCCTTGGCCTGCCGCACAAATTTATCGGGCTGCGGTTCACCAGGGGCGATGGCATCTAGATAAGTGCGAAGCCAGCGGCACCATCCAGGACAGCGGCACCATCCAGGACTATGCTGCACCCGCAGGCATGACCGCGATCGCTAAAGCCCTAACGGACAACCTCGATATTTGTCGGGCGCAGCGGGTGACTAAAGTCCAGCTTGATTCGCAACAGTCCTACTGGCAAATTGCCACAGAGGCAACGGCTAAAGATCTCCCCATAACGCTCAGAGCCAGAGCGCTAGTATTAGCCATGCCTGCGCCCCAAGCTCTTGATCTCTGTACTCCGCTGTTAGAAGCGGGAATCGATCCTTCTGCGATCGCGGCACTCAAGAACGTACGCTTTGACCCCTGCATCACAACAATGGCTGGCTATCGCTCTGGAGAAAACCCATTTTGGTCAGAGCTGTGCTGCCAGGATGACCCCATCATTCAGCGGATTCTCTGCGATCGCCACAAGCGCCCTATCCCTGAAGTGGAGCATGGAGAGACGTGGTTTGTTATCCACAGTACGCCAGTCTTTGCTGCACAGCACTTTCACGAGTCAGACCTCACTGCCCTAGGACAGCAGATCCTAGAGCACTTGGGTCAGGTCTATCGCCCCTGGATGGCGCAGCCTTTTGCCTTCCAGGTACATCGTTGGCGCTATGCGATCGCTAGTGGTGGCTATCCGGGCGATCCGCTCTCGGCTAACATGAGCCTTCCCCTTTGGATTTGCGGCGACTGGTGTACGGGAAACAAGATTCAAGATGCTTTTGAGGTTGGGCTAGACGTGGCACAGCGGATTCATCATCAGCTTAGTGTGTGAAACTGTGTGAAATCTTAGTGTGTAAAATCCGTCCTTAGCCTCGCGGTAGCCTCTACGAAAGTGACTCAGGCGATAGGGCTTGAGCCGGGTACAGTAAAGGCATCAGATAGGCCCCTAACCCTAGCCCCGAAACAAGACCAAAGGCCGTCACCACCCAGTTGTTAAAGCCCCACCACCCCCAATACTGCGCCCACAACTCTGCAGGATAGACAAGACAAAGAGCGATCGTCGTCAAAACGCCTGCAATGCCGTATTGATGAAGCCAGTATGTGCCTTTCCCTTGCGTCTGATGCACAAGCCAGCGCATGAACACTAGGCCCAGAAGCGTTCCATAGCAGCGCATACAAACGGCCATGATGTGAGGAGGAGACAACATCAGCCCCATATCTGGCTGCGGACACACATAGCTGCCCATGGTGTAAATAATATTTGAAATGAGATGAAATAACGGCGACAAGACAGGCACGGAAGCTGAAGCCAGAAAGGGAGCTGCCAGAGGCCCGCCGACTAGAGCCGCCAGCACCACATCTGCCCAAAGGCTGCGGTTTAATCTACCGCTATTGCGTGATTTGGTGCGAGTGCGGCTCGTTTGGGTGCGGTTTTTCAAGGAAGTCGTCATGGGCATTAAGGCAAGGTTGGAGCATACCCTTATTTTACAGGGTATTTTATAGGGCTTCTTCCCAATCAGCCCCAAACATCACGTTAAAACTCAATGCCAGCCTGGGCTTTAATACCCTGTTCTCGGAAGGGATGCTTAACCAAGGTCATTTCAGTGACTAAATCCGCTGCGTCAATCAACGATTGGGGGGCACTACGACCCGTCAAAATAATGTGGGAGTCCTCTGGCTTTTCCTCCAGACCTGCCAAAATTTCCTCTGGCTGAAGATAGGTCAGCTTTAGGGCAATATTGATCTCATCCAGCAGGACAAGCTTATAGTTTGGGTCTTTGATGTAGTCCAGCGCAGTTTGCCAAGCCTCTTTTGCCTTAGCAATATCGCGATCGCGATCTTGGGTTTCCCAGGTAAAGCCTTCACCCATCGCATGAAAGGCAAGCTGATCTTCCCAGCGCCCAAAGACCGCCTTTTCAGCAGGCTCCCAGGCTCCTTTAATAAACTGAATGATGGCAGCTTTATGCCCGTGCCCCAGAGTGCGTAACACCATGCCTAAGGCCGCTGTTGTTTTGCCCTTCCCATTTCCGGTGTGGACAATGATGAGGCCCTTCGTTTGCGATCGCTCAGCAAGGCGTTGCTCCTGGACTTCCTTCCGGCGCTGCATTTTTTTCCGATACTGCGCTTCGCTGAGCCCTTCATACTGCTGAGCCTCTAGCGTATTAAGAGATCCTGTGGCATCTTCTGTAAACGTCATAACACCCTATAGATTTCAAACTACAAATTTTGAGTTAAATTTTTATATTTTACAGTCTATATGTTTTACAGTTTATTTCTATCTCAAGATCGGATATTACTCTAACCTAGAGCGAAATAATATCGAGCGAAGTTTCTTCTCTTTGTCTCATTCTATAAATTCAATTGGAGTTGAGATAAAAGTTTAATTTATTTTTGTAATAAATTTTATGATAAATTCTGTAGAAACTTGTTAACGTACTCTTGACTGATGCGTTCCTGTTCCAAACGCTTTTGATGAAAAGCAAGATACTGATAAAGCCTATTTTCTTCTTCAGTTAGATGAGGTAAAATCTCAGCGATCGCGCCTGCAACCGGAACTGCAAACTCATGAAATGCTTCAAAGGTTTTACTGTCCATCATGATGGAAGCAGCATGGGGAAAATAAGATCTCAGTTGAGATAAGATTTTGAATCCATCCAGATCTAGGTCTCCCCAATAGAAAATAGAATGTTGTGACAGCCAGGAAACTGTCTTTAAAGCCTGAACAGCATAGCCGCTGCCAAAAATTGCAAAGCTATTCTTCAAAAGAGGCAGGGTAAGAAAATTCATAAGATTCTCTGTAATAAAGCAGTTACAGTTTCCTAGACTTAAGCTTCTAAATTCAGAGACTGGAATACTAATATCTGTTGCAGGGAAATTATAGTTTGTCTTAACCAGCGGATCTAAAATTCGAATTCTAATCAGCGGCTCACGGTATTTCAAGGAAAAATATTTTTCAAAAATATATTCCTTTTCTCCCTTGATGGGATTCAATTGTTCTTTTGGAATAATTTCATCTAGAAGGCTGCGAATTATACCCTGGTTTTGCTCAATAAATTTTGTGTGAACCTGAATAGGAAGCTCCCGAATATAAAGATTGGGCTTTGGATTTCGCTGAAAATATAGGCAGACCTTGAGCAGATCGTTCCAACGATCGCTATATTCCACAACCTTTAAAGGGTGTGCCGAGATCTAGCGTAGATTCTGGAAAAGCATTCTTGAAATTCAGCATTTGTATCGTGAGGGAGCTACGCGAGCTTTCTTGCTGCCGCTCTTTTTGGCGGAGCTGATCTTGAAATTGACTTCGCAGCTTTGCCTCACCCTGGGCAATCGTTTCTGAATCATAGATTTTTTCTCCTGTCGCTTGCTGGTTGACATGAGAAAATTCCAGAAGGCATAGAAGCTTTGTCCTTGGTCAGAGTCCTTTAATTCCTGATCTGCGTCTAGCACCCGGCTGAGCACCATCCCTTTCCGGCTATCTTTTTCGAACTGCGCTTCCTGAACTTTCCGAGTTAGATTCCGAAAGTTTTGCACAATTTCCTTGAAGTCGGCAATTAATTGGCGCGTGACTTGGTTGGCGAGTAAGAATCGCTCTTGAAGCTGGATCGGGTTGAAGGACTGAACGACGCCAGTCTGCTGGATTTGATCAATTTCTTCCTGAATTTGATCGCGATCGCGCTCTAGTTGCGCAATTCGCGTCGCAATATCCGTTGTGCTGCGATCTTGGATTTCTTTTAAAAGATCGAAAATTTGCAAAAAGCGCGATTCTGTCCCGACAAACTCATCTCGCTTTTGCAGATCCTCTAGCCAGATGATTGCTTTTTCTGCATCGGAAGTGAGCGTAAAGACGGGCTCATCACTACTGTCAAAGGTTTTTCTTAACAGTTGGCTATCGCACCACTCGCTCAGGTACTCCTTCGGCGATCGCGGGTAAGTTTCGGGGTAAACCTCTTGCAGTTCTTCGAGGTAGTCACCTAGTTTTGTCTCTAGGTCAGACTGAGCCACAGAAACCTGCTGTGTGGCCTTAAACTGCCGATATAAAAAGCTGATCACGAAGGCTGCATTTGGGCTTCGTAACAGCTTGAGTGTATGGGATGTTTTTAACTCATACTTCAGTAGCTCATATTCCATAAGACACTTGAGTCAGCAAGTCTGGATAGCCTGCATAAAAGTTCATGTGCCAATCTTACGCTGCTCTATACCACTGGCTTAGGGCAGAGGCTAATCGACTACCGAAACATGATGCTGACCGAGCTATCTTCATGGACTCGCCAGATGGTTTCACCCAATATGTCTGCCACTGAGAGTACCGTCAACTGCGGAAACCGTCGATCTTCAGGCACTGGAACCGTATTGGTAACAATCACTTCTTCAAACACACCGCTGGAAAGGCGCTCAACAGCAGGGGGTGAAAAGACAGCGTGGGTTGCACAGGCATAGACACCTTTAGCGCCTTCTTTTTTCAGCAGGCGCGCTGCTTCGGAGATTGTGCCGCCCGTATCGATCATGTCGTCCACCAGCACGGCCGTTTTGCCCGCCACATCCCCCACAACGTTCATCACTTCAGCGACGTTGTGGGCCTGACGACGCTTATCGATGATGGCAAGGGGCGCATCGTTTAGCTTGTTTGCAAAGGCTCTGGCTCGCGCCACGCCGCCCACGTCTGGAGAAACAACCACCAAGTCCGGCAGATTCTTTTGCTTCAGGTATTTCAGCAGGCAAGGGGAGCCATACACATGGTCAACCGGAATATCAAAGTATCCCTGAATTTGGGCCGAGTGCAGATCCATCGCCAGAATTCGACTCGCCCCAGCCTGAGTAATGAGGTTGGCCGCAAGCTTTGCCGTAATGGACTCACGCCCTGCGGTCTTGCGATCTGCTCGTGCGTAGCCGTAGTAGGGAATAACTGCTGTAATTTGCCGTGCTGATGCGCGTCGGCACGCATCAATCATAATCAGCAGCTCCATCAAGTTGTCGTTGACGGGCTTACAGGTGGGCTGAATCAGGTACACATCGCAGCCGCGAATAGACTCTTGAATCTGAACGTAGAGTTCACCATCAGCAAAGCTTTTCCGCACCATTGGCCCTAAATCGACCCCTAGGTAGCGCGCAACTTCCTGGGAGAGAGCAAGATTGGAAGATCCAGAAAAGACTTTGAGACGGTTATTTTCTGGGATGACGGGCAAAGCAGACGGCAGAGGCAGCGTTGCAGTACGGATCACAACAGGTTCCCCAAGCACTTTCTAGGCAATCTTAACATCCCAAAACCAGAGATTGGTGAATTTCTCCTAAGAAACTTCAGGAATAATTCTCTAAAAATTTGCGCTCAAGATGACCTCTGGGCCTGGGATCATTTCTGTGAAGGGATTAGTCAGTTCACTGTCTTGAGCCTACTTCGTGGGACGACGGCGTTGCAAAAATTCAGGAATGTCTAGAATTGCAGGATTCTTTTTGCTGCTCTCCGGAGATGCACCCGGACTCTGCAATTGCGTCTCTTCCGTGGATGAACTTTTGGGGGGTTGAGCAGAGCGACTCGGTAGTGGAATAGCGTGACTATCTCCCGTAAAGCCAGTGGCGATCACGGTGATTTGAATTTCCCCCTGACGAGCTTCGTCGATGACAGCTCCAAAAATAATATTGGCGTTGGGATCAACCACGTCATAGATGGTGTCTGCGGCTGTGCTGACTTCGTGAAGGGTGAGGTCAGGGCCACCAGTAATGTTGAAAACAACACCCTTTGCCCCACGAATGGAGGACTCCAGCAGGGGTGAATCAATGGCCGCGATCGCAGCTTCCTTGGCACGAGACTTGCCGGAGGCAATGCCCACACCCATCAAAGCAGACCCCGCATCGGCCATTACCGCGCGCACGTCGGCAAAGTCAACGTTGACCAATCCTGGAATATTAATAATATCTGAAATGCCCTGAACCCCCTGGCGCAGAATGTCATCTGCCACTCGAAACGCTTCTTGGACAGGGGTTTGCTCAGAAATGACGGACAAAATTTTATCGTTGGGGATCACGATGAGCGTATCCACGCGGCTTTGGAGTGCGGCCAGGCCCTCTTCTGCCTGATGCATCCGCCGTCGGCCCTCAAACTTAAAGGGCCGCGTGATGACGCCCACGGTTAGCGCACCCATTTCCTTGGCGATTTCTGCCACGATGGGTGCTGCGCCTGTCCCCGTACCGCCACCCATCCCGCAGGTAATAAAAACCAGATCTGCCCCAGCCAAGGCGGCAGCCAGCTCATCCCGCGACTCTTCGGCGGCCTTCTGGCCAATGGCAGGGTTTCCCCCCGCACCCAACCCCCGCGTCAGCTTTTGGCCGACCTGAAGTTGGTTGTTGGCGGAGGACTGTTGGGCAGACTGCTGGAGTGCCTGAGAATCTGTATTAATAGACCAAAATTCAACGCCTGCTACGTTGCTGGCAATCATGCGATTGACCGCGTTACCACCGCCACCGCCCACGCCCACAACCTTAATATTGGCCGCGCCCTGCGCTAGGATGCTCTCTGTTTTTCTTTCTCTGGAAGGGGTGCCACTCCCGTATCGCTCGCTTTGTCGAGCTTCAGAACCACCGCTATTGTCGTAGCGACTAGGGCTTGGAGAACCCGCTTCCCCACCAGGAACGGACTGGGAATTGTCTGAAGCAGCATTTCGAGGCCCAAAAAGGGACTCTAGCTGATCGAGGGAGTTTGGATCTTCTGGCGTCATTGGCTGGCGTAAGAATTGAGTGGCGTAAGATTCAGGCGTTTTAGGCGGGGTAGCCGGAGAGATTTATTGAAGTTCAATAAAATCCAGATTCAGATTCTCCTAAATCTAGGCTATTTAGATTTAAGCCATTTCGGTAACTCAACTATAGGGCAAGTTTGGGTGAAAACCAATTAATCGTTCTGAGCCATTGATCAAAAGATGTAAATTTGTGGAGAGGGGCTTAAGGTTTAGCTTATGAGAAAAAACAGCTTAAAACGTTGAGTAAACCCCTATCTCTAGGGAGATGCTGTGGGCGTTGGCTGCTGAATGGGCTGATTTAGCTCGATTACGGGTTTTTTAGGCTCTAGAAGATCGATAGACCTGATCTTTTGTAAATTTAGGCGCTGCGGGAGCGATCGCATTTGGTCGAGGGCCTGGAGCTGTTCTGCAAATTTAGGGCTATAGGGGCCGAGGCGAACGAGTCCAAACTCAGTTTTAAGCTGCAAATTTTCTGGGTTTTGCCAGCTGACTTCTTGAATTTTGACGGGGCTCTGACTCACGATACTGTAGAGGCTTTTCCAATGGGCCTGAATTGCGGGGTCTATTTCGACAAAATTGCTTTGCCCCTTGGGAAGCTTCGCCTGAAGCTGTTTAACGGTTTCTGCCGAAAGCGGCTTGAGGTAGCTTGCCACTGAGAGTTTAGGCATCTTACTTCCTTGCTGACGGCTTGGATAGCTTGTGTAGGGGAGCGGAATACCTTGACTATCCAACAGCCAAAGGTCGGCGGGGCCGAGGGTAATGAGCTGGGCATTTTTCTGGCTAGCTCCCTGGGCGACAAAGACGCAGCCCGGACAGGGTGTGAGGGCAACCGGGGGACGCTCTTTGACCTTAATGACGACACGGGGTGGGAAGAGCTGTCGCGTGACCCACACCTGATCGACGTGGGTGTGCTGCTCTAGGGCTGTCCGCAGAGCGGTCGGGTTAATGCGCAGCAAGGAGGTGGGAAAGGATAGGGGCAGAAAAGTCTCTAGGGCTTGGGCAGAAATCTGGCGGTTGCCAACAATTTGAACCTGGTTGGCCTGCTGAATTTTCCATTCGGGTCGACTGAAAAGCCATCCTAGGCTGATGGCACCGCTGAGAATGGCAAAGGTGCGCCAGAAGGACTGTAGAAACTGCGATCGCCGCTGCTGCTTGAGCTGTTTGCGGCGATCTAAAATCGAAACAACGTTGGTATCTGAGTAGGTATCCGCCATGCTCTACAACCCTTCACCTACAACTCTTCACCTACAGCCCTGAACCGATCACCCTGAATCAACGGCCCTGATGCATTGTCTAGCCCCCAGCTTTTTGCTTAACCTGATAGGTTTTATCCGGTTCGCCTAAAATTCAGACTCGCCTAAACTACCGCAATGCATTGTATCGCTGGTTGCTTGAATCATTGCAGGTTTTTGGCATCTTTATTTGGCATCTGTGTGAGCTGATTTAGCTGGTTTACAGTATGAGCTGATTTCCAGACTGAATAGAGAACTTTTTAAAGAAACAAATTAATAGAGAGACATTAATAGAGAGACAGGTTAAAGAGAGACAGATTAAAGAGAAACAGAGTTAGGAGCGCTAGCTCTGGGCCTGAATTTGTTGAGCAATGGCCAGGGCTGAATAGCTCACCCCTGCCGTACCTTCTCCAGGATGCACGGAATCTCCCACGAGCCAGAGTCCGGCAAGGGGGGTGCGGGTTGCCAGTCCAAAGGGGCCAAAGGTTTGGATGCGCTGTCCAATACCGCCTACTCTACCGAGGTCGCGTCCTGTAAAGTGCGCAAAGGTTTTTGGGGTGGCGCTTTCTTGGTGTATGAGGGTGCGGTCATTTAGAGTAAAGTACTGGCCTAGACGGGCGATCGCGCTTTGGGTATAGGCTGCTTTGAGAGTTGCATAGCCTTCAGGGCGGTTCCAGGGCTGAAGATCGGTAAAGGATGAGGCAATAATGGTTGCCTTGTCTACTGGGGCGCGCCCGTCTCCGGGTCGGCTGACGGAAACAAACAGCGAGTTGTTTTCCCCAATCGGGCCGTCATAGTCGTACAAAAACTGGAGGTGGGGGGGACAGTCGGAGGGTAGTGCCTCGGCTTCAACCCCCAGGTACACGACAAAAGCACCCGATCCAGGGGGCAGTTTTTCAACCCGTCGAGCGTAGCCTGCGGGTGCATCTTTCCCCAGGAGATTGACCAGATCCTGCACCGTGACGTTCGCAACGACGTGATCTGCTGGGTCAAACTGGGCGTCGCCTGTTTTGAGGTTTGTGACGGTGACGCCTGTGGCTGTCCCGTAGCGCCGCTTGCCCTCCTTTACCTGAATACGAGTAACGCGATGGCGCATCCGCAGCACTCCGCCATCCCGCTGGAATGCGCTCACGAGGCGATCGCTTAGGCTTTGCATACTGCCGTGCAGGTGAGATAGCCCCTGGGGCGCTTGAGAGACGCCCAACGCTGTTGCCGCGTAGAGCAGGGCGGTTTCCGTCGCATCCACCTGGGAATACAGCTTAAGCTGAAGATCTAAAAAAGTTTTGAGACGGCGATCGCTGTCTAGCCCATAGACTCGAAGCGCATCATTCACCGTTGAAAAAATATGGGGTGCCGTAACCAGGGTTCCAGGACGCAGCGCCTGAACCGCTTGCCAAGCATCCCAGAGGTTGCGGGGTGGAATAATTGGATCTCTGGCCTGAAACGCCCAGTTCGCCTGAAAAAGCTGCTGGAGAAATTGCCAAAAGGGTTCGCTGCCGGGGAATTGAGCCTGACGCTCCTGCTGCCACCGGATCGGATCCCTCCAGACGTTAATAGGCATCGTTTCTCTGGGCAGAAAAACCGCACAGGAAGGATCACAGGGCGTTGCCTCTGGAAGCTCTAGGTCGAGAAACTGAAAAATACGGTGGTGGATACCGCCTGGCTCTAGTCCTGCAACCTGGGTTGCCCCCACGTCAAAGATAAACCCCCGTCGCTGAAAGGTTGAGGCACATCCACCCAAGACCGACGCTTGCTCGTACAATGTGACCGAGTGTCCCTGCCGCGCTAGTAGGGCCGCCGCTGTCAATCCGCCAATCCCGCCGCCAATGACCGCAATGCGCTTTCCGGCGACTTGCTCGATATTCAAAGGCAAAGATGAGAGGGACGACACGGGCTTTGTTACATAACTTAATATTCTTTAGTCTAGCAGATGAGCTGCTGCGAGGCGACTTCAGCCCAGTGGGGTGGAAAGCTCGGCACGATCTATATCAGAGCTATCCAATTCAGAGCCATCCAATTTAGTGGCATCCAATTCAAAACATTGATCTTGATAAGCCCAGCCCATGAGCAAATCTTCTTTTTCCTGGTCTATTCAGCTTAAGCAGCTTATTAAGTGGGCGCGTTCCTTGCTGGTGTACCGCGCCATTCTAGATGAAGAAGCTAGCCAAGCCTTTTTAGCTTTGCTCAAGGTCATGGGGCAGCTTGAGTCCGAAGCAGGTAGCCCGGTCAGTACAGAATCTAGCCGCAGCGAAGGTGACTTGCTGAACGCTTATGGGGCATGGTTTGCGGCGATCGCGCCGAGTCCAAGCTGGCAAGCCTGGATTGAGCAGCGCATTCTGGCGGCAGATAATCCTTTAACGCAGGCCCTGCAAAGGACAGAGCTGGATGCAGTCTCACCCACGCTCATGGCTGCTGCACAGCATGATTTGAGGATATTGCAGCAGTGGGCGACAGAGGGCATAACCGTAATCCAAGCAGCGCTCGCTGAGCAAGCCAGCCTAAATTTGCCGCTGCCCCTAGAGGCTGGGCGACAGATCCTATCGTCTCCCCAGCGGTCAAATAGAGAACCGTCTTTGGTGGGGTTTGACTTCTCCCCATTTGCGGAGTGGTCAGCAGCACTACCCGACTTGGCGATTCACTATCGGCAGCGGGGTGTGGGGCTGTTTTCTCGGTACCTTGCCCTGCGGTGGCGCGGGAACACGCTAGAGGGCATTGAGCATCCTGAGTCGATTCAGATGGCGGATTTAATCGGCTATGAAGCGCAGCGGACGACCCTTCAGATGAATACAGAAGCGCTGCTGGCTGGCCATGCCGCACTTAATATTCTGCTTTACGGCAGTCGAGGGTCTGGCAAATCTGCTCTAGTGAAGTCGCTCCTGACGGAATATGGCGATCGCGGGTTGCGTTTGATTGAACTGAGCAAAGCCGACATGATTCACCTGCCCCAAGTGGTTGAGTCGCTGAGGCATTCATCCCTTAAGTTTGTGATTTTTGTGGATGACCTGTCCTTTGAGGAAGATGAGGAAAACTATAAAGCGCTCAAGGTGGTGCTAGAAGGCACCCTAGCGGCTCGGCCTCAGAACGTGGTTGTCTATGCAACGTCAAACCGTCGGCACCTGATTCGTGAATTTTTTGGCGATCGCCCTTCCATGAGTGAGGCTGATGAGGTGCATTCCTGGGATACGGTGCAGGAAAAACTTTCCCTGAGCGATCGCTTTGGCCTTACCCTGACCTTTGAGCCTGCGAACCAAGATACCTACCTTCAGATTGTGCGAGGGTATGCCCAGCGCTTTGCGATCAAGGTTTCTGACGAAGACTTGACTTACCAAGCTCTACAGTGGGCCGTTCGACATAATGTGCGCTCAGGTCGTACCGCTCGCCAGTTTATCGACCATCTCAGGGCGCAGCTTGCCCTTGAAGCTTGCTCTTGAAGCGCGCCCTTGAAGATTACGCTTGAAAGCTGTTCCCAAACTTTAAGAGCGCTTGAAATGAGGCTGCAAAATAAGGCTTCAGGGCAATAGGGTTTCAGGATAAGAGGGGTTCAAGCAAATAGGGCTTCAAGAAAATAGGGGTTCAAGAAAATAAGGGTTCAGGGGGGAACGTCCGCTGAAACTCCACAATGAGGTCATCTAATTCTTCCAGCGCCTGGTTGACGTCAATTCTGAGTGTACCGAGATCGGGCTGTTCGAGTAAGCGAACCAAGAGGTCACGCTTGGTTTCAAGGGTCGTCAGCCAAGTTTGTGCCGTTTGTCGATCCATGGTGCTGTTGCCTAAGTGAAGTGGATGTTTTGGAGCTGAATGACTTGAAACTAAAGGTAGGGGCAGATGGTTTGGTCTAAACCCAGCTTCTACTGTAGCAACCTTGCCGTTTCGTGAAACCTATTTTGGGGTGGAATCGTCTGGAAAAATTGTCTAGGAGAATCGCCTAGGAGTTTATTCCCCTAGCGCTTCATCTTGGCTTAGAAGACTTGGCTTAGAAGATTTCCTGAGCCGCGTCACGTACACCGTAGTTCCGTAAGTCGTTGTCTATACTCCATGTCTATATTCCATATAGATTGTCCATACAGATCGTTGAGTCTTTGCAGATTGACCGAATGGATTGACTGCACGGGCTGACTGAACACTGATTGAACGGTTTCCGTAGACTATGCGCTGGATAATGCTAGGGACAGCATAATGCAGCATCGGGAATAATGCGGCATCGGGAATCTAAGCTAAGCTAGCTAGTAAGCTCTTTAATCTTTTTAAGGCAAGTATTGTGCTTCATCGTTTAACCCTGCTCTCTCTCTGTATGCTTTGCGGCGTAGTGGGTGTGGCTCCCTTGGCGCAAGGTCAAGTTCTTGTCCCCCATACGGTTGCCCCCGATGCAAAGCAGCTACAGCAGACGGGTTTGGCGCTTTTGCGAGAAGCCCTTCAGCTTGCCCAGTTTCAGCAGTTTGAGCCAGCCTTGGCTCGCGCAAAGCTGGCGACTCAGCTTGTCCCCAAGACAGAAGAAGCTTGGGCGCTGTTGGGGGGGCTTTATCTCAGCACTGACAAGCTGGACTTGGGCATCCAAGCTTTAGAAAGGGCCTTGACCATTAACCCTAAAAATCCAGGGGTGCACTTTAGCTTGGGTTCTGCCTATTTTCGGAAGGCAAACTATACGGCAGCAGAGCGGGTTCTACTGGCTGGTCTGAAACTGAAGCCGGACGTGACGGAAGCGCTGTTTGATCTGGGGAATACCTACTTAAAACTCAATCGCTTTAATGAGGCGATCGCGGCCTACCGGAAGGCTGTAGCAAAAGACCAAAAGTTTTGGCCCGCGCTGAACAATATTGGACTAGTGCATTACGAGCAGGGCAAGGTGAATGACGCTATCCAAAACTGGAAGGCAGCGATCGCTGTTGATGAAAAGGCGGCCACAGAAGCTAAGCTAGCCATGGCAGTAGCGCTTTATACCCAGGGTCAAAAAGAACAGGGGCTTGAGTTGGCAGCCTCGGCTTTGACCGCAGATCGGCGCTATGGTGAAGTTGCATTTTTACAAGAAAACCTGTGGGGTGATCGGCTCATTGCCGATACCAAAGTCATTCTGGCAACGCCCAAGGTTCGAGATACCCTGGCACAGTCCGCAGATATGGCTCCCGCGATCGCATCCCCGCCCAACCCAGCGCCTAGTCCTAATAGACCAGGCCCTACCGCGCCTTAAGGTTTACGCTCACCCTAACTCTTGCGATGGATGGAAAAGCGGATTGTTGTGCGTCGGCTCCAGATTGACGATGTTGCAAGAGTGGCAACTCTGCTGAGCGACTCCTTTTATGCCAACGATAGCTGGCTAGGGTGGGCTGTGCCCATTTTTCGGATGGGAATCTACCAAGACCTCAAAACCCGCGCCCTTACCCAAACGCCCCGACATACCTGCCTCGTTGGCTTCCAGTCCAGCGCGCAGGGTGAGACAACTCTTGTTGGCACTGTCGAAGTGACGGCCAAGCCCCTCACGGCTTGGTCCTTGCTAGATCCTACGGTTCCCTATGTGTCTAACTTGGCGGTGGCCAAGGCCTTTCGGCGTCAGGGGGTGGGACAGCATCTGCTGCTTGCCTGCGAACAGGTGGCAAATACCTGGGGATTCAACGAAATTTATTTGCACGTCAAGGAAGAAAATCGGTCGGCCCGTCGGCTGTACAAGCGGGTTGGCTATCATCCGTACCGCAATGATGTCCCCATCTGGGCTAGGCTTTTGGGTTCTCCCCAAGAGCTGCTGCTCCGTAAACCTCTAATGCAGAGCGCGCTCAAGGTGCAGGGGTTGCAGAATGGTTCGTCTTCTGCGTAATGGGTTGCCTCATCATGGGTTGCCTCATCATGGGTTGCGGGACAAGCTGCTAGCTGAAGGCAAAGCTCTGCTGAGATACTGCTGGAGCCGCTGGAGCGTTCGATCATTCTCGGCAGGAGAGCCGACGGTAATCCGCAGCCCGCCGCCCGTTGTGCGGATGGAGGTACCCAGGTTTTTTAGGCCCTGCCCTAGGGCAGCATGGGCGCTGTCTAGTTCACTTTGAGAGGCGGTCTGATGATTGCTCATGCGACCATAGATAAAGTTGGCTTGGCTTGGCCAGAAAGTGAGTTCCTCTAGCTGCCTTAGGGCGTCATACAGGCGCGATCGCTCTTGTAAAAGCTCCGGTACGCTTTGTAGTAGGGTGTGGCGGTGGGTCAGGGCAAGCTGGGCGGCGGCTTGGGAAAAGGCGGGCAGGTTGTAAGGGAGTCGCACTTTTTCCAGCACTTGAATCAGTGCAGGATGGGCGATCGCATAGCCCACACGATGGGCTGCCAGTCGAAACGCCTTGGAAAATGTCCGCAGGATGACCCAGTTCGGGTGGGCGGCAAGTTCGCTGACCAAGGTGTGCTGACTAAATTCAAAGTAGGCTTCATCAATGACCACCATCACAGCGTCCGGTAGCTGGCGCAGCCAGTGAAGCTCCGCTTCTGTTAGGGCATTGCCGGTGGGGGAGTTGGGATGCACCACAAACACAGCGCGAACGGAGGGTGAATCAGCATCGGAATTCAAGGCGGCTTGGGCCGCAGTTAAGTTGAGGGCAAAGGACTCTGTACGGGGAATGCTGACCACGGGAATACCGAGGGTCTGGGCTAAAATGCCGTACATCGAGAACGTGGGGTTGGCGACCAAAATGGAGCCTTGTCCCCCAAGACAGGTGGCGATCAGGAGCGATCGAATGAGTTCGTCTGACCCGTTGCCAACTGAAATTTGGGCTGCACCCACCTGAACAGGGACTTGCGAAGACTCCGTGACGTAGGCGGCGATCGCTGCCTTCAGCGCAGCATAAGACCCGTCAGGATAGCGATTGGCCTCAGTCTGGTGCTGATAAATCCAAGCCAGCTTTTGCTTCAGATCCTCTGGTAAATCGTAGGGGCATTCGTTGGTGTCGAGTCGATCTATAGGAACTATAGGAGTTTGAGGGGCATCCGCAGGGGCTTCAGGGTGAGGGGTGTAGGCGTTAAGCTGGGTCAGATCCGTCCTCAAAAATGGCAGCATAGTGGTTTGGAAAACTCAATGAAAGCCTACTGGTGTGTGCGATGGTGGTCTTGAATTTTTCTCCTGAATCTTTTCTCCTGAATCTCTGTTGCTGAATCTTTTCTTCTGGATCTCTGCTCCTGAATCTCTGCTTCAGAAGGCGATCATTTTTGTCGAATTCATGCTGCTGCATGCTGTACGAAACGCTTCTTGATTGTAGCCCGACCACGAATCCCGCACCGATGAATTGATCGCTGGGTGTGATATTCTGCCCATTCTATAGCGACACACCCAGGCCCATGACGCAGTCCAAAGCATCTCCATCAGTTTCTTTTCCCCCTGTGATTCCTGTCTGGTTTTGGGTTGCCCTCCTTGGACTGTGGGGCATTGCCCTAGGGCTTAGATTTTGGGGCTTAGAGCGCTTCAATACCCTGGTGTTTGACGAAATTTACTTTGCAAAATTTGGGCAAAATTACCTCACCCACACCCCTTTTTTTGATGCCCATCCCCCCTTGGGCAAGTACCTCATTGCTCTAGGCATTTGGCTAAAGGGCTATAACCCTTGGGGCTATCGGTGGATGAATGCGCTGTTTGGCTCCTCTATTCCGCTCCTGATTGTTGGAATTGGCTATCAGTTAACCCATCGCTGTCGTTTTGCCTTATTGGCGGGGGCGTTGGCTGTCCTGGATGGACTCTTGCTGGTGGAGTCGCGCTACGGCCTCATTAATATTTATGTCCTCACCTTTGGGCTACTGGGACAGTGGTTTGTGCTACTCAGCAGCGCTCAGCGAAGAGGCTGGACGCACTGGCTCTGGCTAACCTGTGCGGGGCTCAGCTTTGGTGCAGCTGCGGCCACCAAGTGGAATTCTCTGGGCTTCTTACTGGGACTATACCTTTGTTGGGGAATTTTTCGTTTAAGCAATTTAAGCTTAAGTAACTTCCGCTTAAGCCAGTGGGGTAAATCCCGTCAGGCTGAGGAGAGACCGCTAAACGATTTAGAGCGGAATCCAGGGCAGAGCCTAGAACGGCTCTCAATTTTTAAGCTCTTTTTCTTTATTCCCTTGGTGGGAGCGCTCTTGTATCGACTGGCCTGGATTCCCCATCTTTTGCAGAATCCAGAGTTTGACTTTGTGCAGGTGCATCCGCAAATGTTTGGCTACCATCAGCGCGTGGGCAGCGGTGCGGATATCCATCCCTACTGCTCAAACTGGATGAGTTGGCCGCTGCTGCTGCGTCCCGTGAGCTATTTCTATCAGCGTGCTACCTCCTTGGCTGAACCTATGCCAATGATGGGGCCACCGCTACCCGCTGAAAAGGCTCAGTATGTCTACAGCGTCTACGCGACGGGTAATCCGCCGCTGTGGTGGGGCACGACGATTGCGATCGCCCTTGTGCTGGGGCTATGTCTTTTGCAAGTTTTTGGACAAACTGTTGGGCAAGCTGGCCAGCGGATGTCCCGCCGCAGTCCGCGAGGTGAGTCTTCTGCCTTGAGCCTTTATTTACAGGATCAGCCGCTGCTGATCTATGTCGCAACGAGCTATATCGCAAACCTCTTGCCCTGGCTCAGCATTAGTCGATGTGCCTTTTTGTATCACTACATGCCGGCCTACCTCTTTGCGAGCATGGCGCTGGCGTGGCTGATAGACAGTTGGCTGAGCAGCCAGTTTCTGAGCTTTAAGATTTTGGCTGTGGTGCTTGTGCTGGCGAGTATTGCGGGCTTTGTGTTCTGGCTACCGCTCTTTTTGGGGCTGCCGATCTCTCCCGAAGCTTGGCAGCTTAGAATCTGGCTGCCGTCTTGGGTCTAGGGATCTGGGCAATTGCTCCCTGGGTGCAAACGTGGCCGGAGAAACTAGATGAGAATCACTTGCAAGGGATTAAGATGTGTAATCTCTTACCGTTTGCCGATCTATGAAGAGATATGTTGTTAAAATCGGTAACAAATATGATGTCATCTTAGGAAACTGTTTATATGGGTCGCGTTGGAGTCTTGCTTCTGAATTTAGGTGGGCCAGAGCAGCTCAGCGATGTCAGACCCTTTTTATACAATCTCTTTTCAGACCCTGAAATTATTCGGCTCCCCTTTCGCTGGCTCCAAAAGCCTTTGGCCTGGTTTATCTCAACGTCTCGCGCCCAAAAGTCCCAAGAAAACTATCGGCAGATTGGGGGTGGCTCTCCCCTGCGCCGCATTACGGAGGAGCAGGCCAGCGCCCTACAGCAAGATCTGCGCGCTAAAGGGCTAGACGCCACGGTTTATATTGGGATGCGCTACTGGCATCCCTTTACCGAAGAGGCGATCGCACAAATTAAGCGAGATGGCGTCCAAGATCTGATTATTCTCCCCCTTTACCCGCAGTTTTCCATTAGCACCAGCGGCTCAAGCTTTCGGATTCTTGAAGATCTCTGGAAATCAGACCCTGAACTCCAAAAAATCAACTACACCGTTATTCCGTCCTGGTACGAACGTCCTGGCTACATTGAATCGATGGCGGACTTGGTGCGACAAGAGCTAGACCACTGCACCAGTCCTCAAGAGGCCACGGTTTTCTTTAGCGCCCACGGTGTGCCGGTCAGCTACGTGACCGAAGCAGGTGACCCCTATCAGGCCGAAATTGAAAACTGCACCGCGCTCATTATGAAGGCGCTGAATCGTCCTAACCCCCATGTCTTGGCTTATCAGAGCCGGGTTGGCCCCATCGAGTGGCTTCAGCCCTATACCGAAGATGAGCTGGTTGCCCTAGGCGAAAAGGGTACTCAGGAACTGGTGGTTGTTCCCGTGAGCTTTATATCGGAGCATATCGAGACGCTACAAGAAATTGACATGGAGTACCGCGAGGTTGCCCTAGAGTCAGGAATTCAGCATTTTCGACGGGTTCCTGCCCTCAATACCTACCCCAAATTTATTGATGACTTAGGCAATTTGGTCGTCGAAGCGCTGAATGCCCCTGCGGTTCAGTTCGCGGAGGTGATTCGTCCTGGCAAGCAGGTCAAGATGTACCCTCAAGAAAACTGGGAGTGGGGGCTGACCTCCGCTGCCGAGCGCTGGAATGGACGTTTGGCCATGCTGGGCTTCTTGGCGCTTCTTGTAGAGCTTATTAGTGGTCAAGGCCCCCTGCACTATGTGGGCTTGCTGTAGAGAATTGGTTTGCTGTAGGGACGGTAGAAAACCTCTTCCTAAAAATACCGTCCCAAAAGTACCTCCTAGAGCGCACCTCTTAGGACGCACTTTATTGCAGTCCGCAGGCTTGATGACTTCAGGTGCTCAGCCAGCAGCCTACTCGTTGGGATTGGGTTGCTAGTATGTAGGTTGCTAGCGTTATTTGCTAGCCTTTAGGCTGCGATTAAAACTTTGCAGTTCAAGACTTTGCATTTCAAAACTTTATAAAAATCTAAATGCAGAGGGAGCTTTTCCGATAAACTTTAGATTGCTACACCCACGGTTATACAATGCAATACTTGGAATCGTTTTATGCTCCAGGGCAACCTACTTTAACGCAAGAGTCTATGGCCATTCCAACCCAGTACCCAATCATGGTTATTGGCGGAGCAGAAGACAAGGTAAATGGTTGCAGCATATTAACGGCTTTCTTTGAAAGTGCAGGTGGCAAGCTAGCAACCATTGGTGTTTTGCCCTGCGCCTCTCAGGAGCCCAGTGCCGTGGGCGATCGCTACCTCCAGATTTTTCAAGGCATGGGCGCACTGAATATAGAGGTGCTGGATATTCGTCAGCCCCAGGAATGCGACGAAGCGCGCTGGCTGGATATTTTAGAAGCCTGTACAGGTATTTTTGTGACCGGTGGGGATCAGCTCCGCATTTGTGATTTGATTGGGGGCAGTCAATTTATTAAATCCATTAAGGAAAGGGTTCACGCTGGCACCTTGGCCTTGGCTGGTACCAGTGCAGGTGCCGCTATTATGGGCGAAAAGATGATTTCAGGGGGAAGCAGTGGCGAATCTCCAAATCAGCTTTTAGTGGACTTGACGGATGGGCTGGGAATTTTTCCGGAGCTATTGGTCGATCAGCATTTCCATAACCGAAATCGGATGGCTCGCTTGATGAGCGCGATCGCGGCGCATCCTGACAAGCTAGGCGTTGGGATTGATGAAGACACCTGTGCCGCATTTATTGGGGACGGCACATTTCAGGTGATTGGCAAAGGCACCATTACGATTATTGACCCCTTTGAATTAACCCACACCAACTATGCCCACGTAGGCGAAACTACGCCGATTAGCCTGCATAATCTGACGGTTCACGTACTGAGTCAGGGCGATCGCTACAATTATCAACAGCGAATAGTGCTGCCATCCTAGGCCGTTTCTATCGGGTATTTTCAGTGTGTTAGGCTACTCCCAGAACCCACAGCCTGCCTAGAGAGATTAGAGAAATCAATCCAGCTTTGATTAATGTTTGGTATCAATAAACACAGAATCATTGATCTCCTTGGAAATTAATGAAGAGTGCCTAGTTTATAGTTTTGTCCATGTTTTAAATCACGCAGTCGCGTGATTCATGATGTAGATCAGGATTGTAGCCCAGGCACGGGGTTAAGTGTGTGGCTCAAATGCATGACTCCAGGGTCAAAGCATTTGATGGCTGGTTCTTTGAGCTAATTTTTAGAACCTATCCCTTGCTTAAACTTGTTCCTTGCTTAAACTTGTCTCTTTGAAGTTTGTTCTTTGCCTCAATATTGCTGCCCCAATATTTCTGCTCCAGTATTGCTGCCTCCGACTTCAACGCCATCGGTGCAAGTCATCTGCCTAAAACCCTTCGTCCAATAGCACCCATAAAAGTCAAGGCTGCATTCAACCCTTCGAGTTCAGCTCAAGCGACCCTATTTTTATGAAAATTCTCCAAACCCAAACGCTTCGCGGCCCAAACTACTGGAGCATTCGTCGATCAAAGCTGATTGTTGTTCGGCTGGATTTGGAGGAGCTGGCTGATCGCCCCTCAAATACTATTCCTGGATTTTATGAAGGACTCATCGCAGCCCTGCCTAGCCTGGAAGAACACTTTTGCTCACCAGGATGCCGAGGTGGGTTTCTAAGTCGGGTGCGAGAGGGCACCATGATGGGCCATATTTTGGAGCATGTGGCGCTAGAACTGCAAACCTTGGCCGATATGCCCGTCGGGTTTGGTCGCACCCGTGAGACAGCGACGCCGGGAATTTACCAAGTCGTCTTTGAGTATCAAGATGAAGCGGCTGGAAGATACGCGGCAAGGGCGGCACTGCGCCTCTGCCAAAGCATTGTGCAGACGGGCAGCTATCCTACCGCTGAGTTAGCTCAGGACTTGGAGGATCTGAAAGGACTGCGGGTGGACGCTACCCTGGGCGCAAGTACGGAGGCTCTGGTACGTGAGGCAGAGGCCTTGGGCATTCCCTGGATGCAGCTAGAGACTTGCGATCTCTTTCAGTTTGGCTACGGTAAATATCAAAAGCGGATTCAGGCTGCGCTGACCTCCCACAGCAATGTGCTGGGGGTTGAGTTGGCCTGCGATAAGGAGAGAACTAAAAATATTTTGTCCAGTATGGGCATTCCTGTGCCCCTGGGAAAAGTTGTTTTTTCCTTTAGCGAACTAGAAGAAGCCATTAGCAGCTTGGGTGGCTATCCCATTGTCATTAAGCCTCTGGATGGCAACCACGGGCGAGGCATTACGATTAATATTCAGTCCGCAGAGCAGGCAGAAGTAGCCTATGACCGCGCGCGCGATGTCTCCAAGGGAGTGATTGTTGAGCATTTCTACCAGGGGCGCGATCACCGCATTTTGGTGGTCAATCATAAGGTCGTGGCCGTGGCAGAGCGCGTTCCGGCTCATGTGATTGGGGATGGGGTTGCGACAATTGCCGAGCTGGTGGCGCAGGAAAACCAAGATGAGCGGCGTGGGGCGGGTCACGACAACATGCTCACCCATATTGAGCTAGATGACGCCACGGATGAGCTGCTAAGGAATCAGGGTTTTATCCTTGAGACGGTTCTGGAGGTCGGCCAGGTTTGCTACCTTCGGGCAACGGCCAACCTGAGTACGGGCGGCATTGCCATTGACCGCACGGACGATATCCATCCAGAAACCTTGTGGCTGGCTGAGCGGGTTTCGCGCATTATTGACCTGGATGTGGCGGGGATTGACGTGATCACGACGGACATTACCAAGACGTTGGCTGAAGCGGATGGGGTCATTGTGGAGGTCAATGCGGCTCCTGGGTTGCGGATGCACATCTCGCCGAGTCAAGGGGTCGGGCGCAATGTGGCGGCACCCATTCTGCGGATGCTGTTCCCTCCGGGGACACCGACTCGTGTCCCGATTGTGGCGGTGACGGGAACCAACGGCAAGACGACGACGACTCGCCTCATTGCTCATATTTTTAGCCAGGTGCATGAGTCGGTCGGCTTTACAACGACGGACGGGATCTATATTGGGGGTCACCTCATTGAGAAGGGAGACACCACTGGCCCTCAGAGCGCCCAGCTTATTTTGCAGGATCCGACGGTGGATATTGCGGTCTTAGAAACAGCTCGGGGTGGTATTTTGCGGTCTGGTCTGGCCTTTGAATCCTGCGATGTGGGGGTGGTGCTGAATGTGGCGGCGGATCACCTTGGACTCGGCGATATCAACACCATTGACCAGATGGCCAGGGTGAAGGGTGTGATTGCGGAGGCGGTACATGCGGATGGTTATGCCGTACTCAATGCCGAGGATGATCGTGTTGCAGCGATGGCTGACTTAGTGCGCGGGAAGGTTGCTTATTTTTCGATGGACCCTGACAATCCACGGGTGCGATCGCAGGTTCAGCGGGGCGGCATTGCGGCTGTCCTGAAAGATGGATATATCGTCATTTTGCAGCAGGATTGGATCCATCGCATTGAGAAAATCGAGCAGGTGCCGCTCACCTTAGGGGGGCGGGCACCCTTTATGATTGCCAATGCCTTAGCGGCCAGCTTGGCGGCTTTTGTTCAGGGAGTGGGGGTGGAGCAGATCCGAGCAGGGCTGCGTAGTTTCAAGGCATCCGCGCAGCAGACCCCAGGGCGCATGAATTTGTTTAACCTGGGTCACTTTCATGCCCTGGTGGACTATGCCCACAATCCCGCAGGCTATGAAGCGGTGGGCAGCTTTGTCAAAAATTGGCCGGGGCCGAGGATTGGTGTGGTGGGGGGGCCTGGCGATCGCCGAGATGAAGACTTGGCGGAGCTGGGTCAGCTTTCGGCGACGTTTTTTGACCAGATTATTGTGAAAGAAGATGATGACAATCGGGGCCGCCCACGGGGAAATGCGGCGGAGCTGATTGTGCAGGGTATTTCTCAGACTAAGACAGACCCTGCTAAGCCCGTGTCCTATTCGGTGCAGCTAGATGAAGCAGAGGCGATCGCTTGGGCGCTAGATCATGCTCCGGAAAAGTCCTTGGTGGTGATTTTCCCCGATAGCGTGAGTCGGGCCATTTCGCTCATTATGTCCCGCAATCCAGTGGCCGATGCGCTGGAGGGAGTGTCTTCTGAGGCGTCTGTGGCGACCGAATCAGCCCCGGAGCCAGCCCCAGAGCCAGTCCCAGAGCCAGCCCCAGATTCACGGCTGACACAAGACTCTGTCCTCAATCCAGTTTCTGTGGGCGGTAACGGGACTGCTGGCATCTAGTGCCCCAATCTTGTTCACTCAATTTTGCTCATTCAACTTTGCCCATTCAACTTTGCCCATTCAACCTTGCCCACTCAACTCTGTTCATCCAATCTTGGCAAACTGGATATCGTTCGACAGATAATAGTGCTGTGGGTGAATAGTGTTGTGCTGTAGATTTAACAGTGCTGTGCATTAGCAGTGCTGTAGATTTTGTAGATTTTATTAGGCCGCTGGCTTCTAAGACTAAAACGCTCTGAGATTCCTCGGACATTTAGAGGTGAGTTGAATCTTCATGCCTCAGGAGGCTATTTGATGATTGTGAATTCATCTCGTGCATATTCCGATAGCTTCATCCAGACTGACTACGAGGAAAAGACTCAGGATATTGCCCGTCAGCTTCTAGCAGAAGCCACGGAAAAGCGATCGCTCTTTGCTAAGGTGCGGGATCAGTTCCGCTGGGACGATAAGCTGCTGAGCTGGACGATGGATAACCCTGCCCTGCGGGTGCAGCTTTTTCGACTCATTGACTGTCTGCCCTCCCTCACCACCAAGGCCGAAATTGCCCGTCACCTTCAGGAATATCTCAGCGACCCTGAAGTGGAACTGCCCCAGGCCCTCAAGGGACTGCTCAACTTTACGGCGAACGATTCCATGCCGGGGCAGGTTGCAGCCACCACCCTCTCTACTGCCGTCGAAACCCTGGCGCGCAAGTATATCTCTGGGGAAACCCTGAAGCAGACGCTCCAGACCATTGAACAGCTTCGCAAACAGTCTATGGCCTTCACCGTGGACGTATTGGGAGAAGCTGTGGTCACAGAAGCTGAAGCCCAAGCCTACCTCGACCAATACCTGACGTTGATGACCCAGCTCACGGAAGCCTCTCAGCGCTGGTCGCCCGTCCCCCAGGTGGATGCTGCCGATGGGGTGGCTTTGACTCCGGTTCAGGTTTCGGTGAAGCTGACGGCGTTTTACTCCCAGTTTGATCCGCTGGATGTTGAGGGTTCCCAGCGCAAGGTGAGCGATCGCATCCGAATTCTGCTCCGCCAAGCCCAGACCGTCGGCGCAGCGGTGCATTTTGATATGGAGCAGTACCGCTATAAGAACGCGACTTTGGCCACCCTCAAGCAGCTTTTGATGGAGGAGGAATTCCGCGATCGCACCGATATTGGCCTCACCCTGCAAGCCTATCTACGGGATAGCTACCAAGACTTACAGGGGTTGATTGCCTGGGCCAAACAGCGAGGGAAGCCTGTCACCGTGCGCTTAATCAAAGGGGCCTACTGGGACCAAGAAACCATCATCGCCCGCCAAAATCACTGGCCCACCCCCGTCTATAACCATAAATCCTCCACGGATGCCAATTTTGAGCGCATGACGGCGCTGCTGCTGGCCAACCATGAGCATCTCCATGCCGCCATTGGCAGCCATAATGTGCGCTCCCAGGCTCACGCCATTGCGATCGCCCAAGCCCTGAAGATTCCTCAAGGGCACCTCGAATTCCAAGTCCTCTACGGCATGGCGGATACCCTCGCGGTCGCCCTAGCAAAACGGGGGCATCGGGTGCGGGTGTACTGCCCCTACGGGCCGCTGATTCCGGGCATGGCCTACTTGATCCGGCGGCTACTGGAAAATACCGCCAATAGCTCCTTCCTGCGCCAAAGCGTGACGGGGCAATCCCTAGAGGGGCTGCTGGCTGCACCCACTTGGGGCGAAGGCGACGCGGATGGAACCGTCGTCCAGCCCACGCCGATTGTGGCCTCGACTTCGACCGTCACCCGCATCAATCCCTCTGCGGATACAGACTATGTGATCGCCCCATTGCGCTCAGCGGCGGCTACTGCCCTAAGCACAGTACGGCAGCAGTTGGGTCAGCACTATTTGCCCCTCATCGATGGGGTACGGGCGGCAACGGACAAGACCATTCAATCTGTGAATCCATCCAACCCCACAGAAGTGGTGGGCACTGTCGGCCAAATTAATCTTGACCAGGCCGAACAGGCGATCGCCGCTGCCAAAGCAGCCTTCTTAACCTGGAAACAAACCCCAGCCCAGGAACGCGCCGCTATCCTGCGGCGAGCGGCAGACTTACTGGAAGCCCGTCGCCATGAACTCAACGCCTGGATGGTGCTTGAGGCGGGGAAACCGCTCCATCAGGCGGATGTTGAAGTCTCAGAAGCCGCAGATTTCTGTCGCTACTATGCAGCGGAAATGGAGCGCCTCGATCCAGAAATTATCTACGATGTGGCCGGAGAGAGCGATCGCTATTTTTACCGTCCCAAGGGGATTGTGCTGGTCATTTCTCCCTGGAACTTCCCCCTTGCCATTCCCACGGGAATGACCGTTGCCGCCCTGGTGACGGGAAACTGTGTCTTACTCAAGCCCGCTGCGGTGACATCGGTGATTGCCGCCAAGCTAAGCGAGATTTTAGTGGAAGCAGGCATTCCTAAGGGGGTATTCCAGTATGTTCCGGGCAGCGGTGCGACCGTGGGCAACCATCTCGTGAAGCATCCCGACGTGCAGATGATTGTGTTTACGGGTTCCCAGGAAGTGGGCTGTCAGATTTATGCGAGTGCCGCGATTTTACAGCCCGGACAAAAGCACCTGAAGCGTGTCGTGGCAGAGATGGGGGGCAAAAACGCCATCATCATTGATGAGAGTGCTGACCTTGACCAAGCCGTTCAGGGTGTGGTCTATTCTGCTTTTGGCTATAGCGGTCAAAAATGCTCGGCCTGCTCCCGCGTGGTGGTGCTGGCACCCGTATACGATAGCTTTGTGGCACGGCTGGTAGAAGCGACTAAATCGCTGAATGTGGGAGATGCCGCCGACCCTAGCACCAAGGTGGGGCCTGTGATTGATCTTGCAGCCCAACAGCGCATTCATGCAGCGATCGCCCAGGGCAAACAGGAATCCACCCTTGCCCTAGAACTGCCCTCCCCAGAACCAGGCTACTTCGTTGGCCCTGTGATTTTTGCTGATGTGGATCCTCAGTCTGTCCTTGCCCAGCAAGAAATTTTCGGCCCTGTCCTGTCGGTAATCAAAGCCCAGACCTTTGGGGAGGCGCTGGCGATCGCCAACGGCACCAACTACGCCCTCACGGGGGGACTCTATTCCCGTACCCCGTCCCATATTGAGCAGGCCAAAGCCGAATTTGAAGTGGGGAATCTCTACATCAACCGCACGATTACGGGGGCGATCGTGGCGAGACAGCCCTTTGGCGGGTTTAAGCTATCGGGGGTGGGCTCTAAGGCGGGGGGGCCAGATTATCTCCTTCAGTTCCTCGACCCGCGCACGGTCACCGAAAATATTCAGCGCCAGGGGTTTGCCCCCATTGAGGGTGTGGAGTCCTAGATGAGCCGCCCTCAAGGACAGCGCAGAATGGCGTAGGGCAGGACTTCAGTCGTGGTGGAGGCGATCGCTTTGCGCGACAAACAAGGTGGTAATGCCAATGGCGGTGACGACTAGTCCAATGGCGATCGCAAAGGAGAGGGCAAAACCTTGCTGCGCTGAAGGCTGACCCAGGGAAGGGACGCCAGAATTCACCTTACGGCCAATTGCTTTACTGCGAATTTTGGAATGGAAGGAGCGCCTAGATTGTCTCGCGAGCCGTCTCATGGGGTTTATCTCTTGTGGCATTTTCTCGCAGCTTAGTTATGGGCAGCTTGGGCCTCAGCCGTTTGCAGTGCGACCTGAGCTGCGGAGGAGACTCGATTTCTACCGCTGTGCTTTGCGTGGTAGAGGGCTTGGTCTGCCCGTTGGGCAAAGGATTCCTCGGTTTCTTGATCAACGGCAAAGGTTGAAAAGCCTAGACTTGCAGTAAACCTCAGGCTTTGCTCCGTAGAGAGTGGAATAGACTGGGCCTCTATGGCGGCTCTAATGCGCTCTGCCACAACATAGGCCTCTGCCTCCGATGCGTTGGGCAAAATAATGGCAAATTCTTCGCCGCCGTACCGCGCCACATGATCGCCAGGGCGTACTTCTCGCTGCAGTAATCGCCCTACATGGCGTAAGGCTTCATCCCCCGCTTGGTGGCCGTAGGTGTCGTTGAGCTTTTTGAAATGGTCAATATCCACCATCAGTAAAGAAACGGGCAGGTACTCCCGCTGCGATCGCTCAATTTCGGCGGACAGCCATCGATTAAACTCGCGGCGGTTGTAGACCCCTGTCAGACCATCTAGAGTGGCCAGTCGCACGAGGTCAGACTGGCTTTGCTCCAGGGTTTTGGCCATGTGGTTAAAGGCATGGGCCAGTGCCGATAGCTCATCTTGAGTTTCTACCTCAATCCGGTGAGACAGGTCGCCTTCCCCAAATCGTGCAGCCCCATCCTTCAGTCGCTGAATGGGGACGAGGATATGTTGCGATAAGATTTTGGCTGACACCACCATTAAGGCGATCGCTACCAAAAAAACCAGGGCAATCACCTGACGAACATACTGTCGATCCTGCTTGGCTTGCTCCAGATTCTCCGTGGTTTGCAGGTGGGAGAGTAAATAGTTGAGCTGCTGCAGACTGCCAAGCGCCTCAGTAACATGCTCCTCGTAGGAGGCTTGTGCTTGGAGTTTGGCTGTTGGGGGCAACTCAGGCGCTGAAGAAAAAAGCTGTCCTGCATCGTTGTGGGCCGCGAGCCACTGCTTTTGAATGCGTAGAATCAGGGTGCGCTTCTCTGGCAGTTGAGAAGGCGATTCCAGCATGCCGGAGAGCGTCGCGTGGATATTTGCGCTGACCGACTCAAACCGAGGCCGCGCACTCATGGTGCTGCCGCTCAGCTGACCCTCAACCAAGTTATTGCTTTCGGACAGCAGCACATCAAGCTGGGCCAAGGGAAACAGTTCTTCAAGCCGCTTATTTTCGGTCTGCTCAAACTTGCCAATGGCGTTTTCAAAAGAAAAGTACGCGGCACCTGCCAAGGCAGCCAGCGGCACCAGCATTGCACCCACACCCGCGACTAGGCGACTGCGAAGGGACGTGTGAGTGTTGGCCTTTCGCTGCATGTTTGACACATATTGACAATGGAAACTCGCTTCTATTGTTCCCAACTCGATAGGCCGACATCGCATTTTTATTCTGCTAGAGATTATTGGTAACAGGATTTCAAAGATCCCATCGATAGTGACTCTTGGTATGATCAAAGCTCACTCGCCATTAGAACTCTCGCCATTAAACCCGTGACAGAAGCTGGAAGCTACAAAACGACTGTTAACCTGCCCCAAACGAAGTTTGAGATGCGCGCCAACGCTGTGAAGCGGGAGCCGGAGCTTCAGTCATTCTGGGCGCAGCACCAAATTTACGAACAGCGATCGCAGCACAACCCAGGCGAGCCGTTTATTTTGCACGATGGCCCACCCTACGCCAATGGCGACCTCCACATCGGCCATGCCCTTAATAAAATCTTGAAGGATACGATTAATAAGTTTCAGATCCTTCAGGGGCGCAAGGTGCGCTACGTCCCTGGCTGGGATTGCCACGGTCTGCCCATTGAGCTAAAGGTGCTGCAAAATCTCAAGGCTGAGCAGCGGGCGGAACTGACTCCGCTCAAGCTGCGCTGGAAAGCCAGAGATTTTGCCCTCAAAACCGTAGATAGCCAGCGCAAGGGCTTTCAGCGCTACGGTATCTGGGGCGAGTGGGAAACACCCTACCTCACGCTTCAGCCAGCGTACGAAGCGGCACAGATTGGGGTCTTTGGGCAAATGGTGCTGAAGGGCCATATCTATCGCGGTCTAAAGCCTGTCCACTGGAGTCCGAGTTCCCAGACTGCCCTGGCAGAAGCGGAGTTGGAATATCCCGAAGGCCATACTTCACCCTCCCTTTACGCGGCCTTTGAGGTCACGTCTTTCCCCAAGGCACTCCAAGGCCCCCTTCATCCCTACCTGGGTGAGTTGGGGGTGGCGATCTGGACGACGACCCCTTGGACGCTGCCAGGGAACTTGGCGATCGCTGTGAATCCAGACCTTGTTTACGCCGTGGTTCATGCCGTGGATGATGGTGCCCCTGGACGGTTCAGGTACCTGCTCGTGGCAAAGGATTTAGTTGAAACCCTAGAGGCGAAGTTTGAAACGCCCCTCATGGTGGAAGCTACGGTGATGGGCAAGGCGCTAGAACATACCACCTACCGCCATCCCCTCTTTGAGCGGGAGAGTGAGGTGGTGATTGGCGGCGACTATATCACCACCGAGTCGGGGACGGGACTGGTGCATACTGCCCCCGGCCACGGACAGGAAGACTACCAGGTGGGACTCCGCTACGGCTTGCCCATTGTCTCCCCCGTGGATGATCGCGGGGTCTTTACGGAAGAAGCGGGACGCTTTGCCGGACTGAAGGTGGTAGACAAGGCCAAAAACGACAACGACAAGCTCAAGTTAGAGGTGAGCGAAGGGAACCAGGCCATCATCGATGCCCTCAATGAAGTGGGTTCCCTACTGCACCAAGAAGCCTACAGCCACAAGTATCCCTACGATTGGCGCACCAAGCAGCCCACCATTTTTCGCGCCACAGAGCAGTGGTTTGCTTCGGTGGAAGGCTTTCGGGAAGAAGCATTGAAGGCGATCGCCTCCGTTACCTGGATTCCAGCCCAGGGGGAAAATCGGATCACCGCCATGGTATCCGAGCGCTCGGACTGGTGTATTTCGCGCCAGCGCAGTTGGGGGGTGCCCATCCCTGTGTTTTATGACGAAGAAACCAACGAGCCACTCCTGAACGCGGACACCATCGCCCATGTGAAGGCGATTATTGCTGAAAAAGGTTCCGATGCCTGGTGGGAGCTATCGATCGAAGACTTGCTGCCTGAGGCGTACCGCAACAACGGACGCACCTACCGTAAAGGCACCGACACGATGGATGTGTGGTTTGACTCCGGCTCCTCCTGGGCGGCGGTGGTCGAGCAGCGCGAGAATTTACGCTACCCCGCAGATTTATACCTGGAAGGCTCGGATCAGCACCGGGGCTGGTTCCAGTCCAGTTTGCTCACCAGCGTGGCGGCTCAGGGCATTGCCCCTTACAAAACGGTATTGACCCACGGCTTTGTACTAGATGAGCAGGGTCGCAAGATGAGTAAATCCATCGGAAATGTTGTAGATCCGGCAATCGTGATTGAGGGGGGCAAAAACCAAAAAGAAGACCCTCCCTACGGAGCCGACGTGCTGCGGCTGTGGGTGTCTTCGGTGGACTATTCTTCTGATGTGCCCCTAGGCAAAAATATCCTCAAGCAAATGTCGGATGTGTACCGCAAGATCCGCAACACGGCGCGGTTTTTGCTGGGCAGTCTTTCGGACTTTGACCCCACTCAGCATGAAGTACCCTACGCAGACCTGCCGGAACTCGATCGCTATATGCTGCACCGCATCAGCGAGGTGTTTACCGAGGTAACGGATGCCTACGAAAAGTACGAATTTTTCCGCGTCTTCCAGACCGTCCAAAACTTCTGCGTGGTTGATCTTTCTAACTTCTACCTCGATATTGCTAAAGACCGCCTCTATATCAGCGCCCCCGACGCACCCCGTCGTCGGAGCTGTCAGACGGTGCTGTGGATTGCTTTGGAGAATTTGGTACGGGCGATCGCTCCTGTCCTCTCCCACATGGCCGAAGACATCTGGCAATTTTTGCCCTACGCCACTCCCTACAAGTCTGTCTTTGAGGCGGGTTGGATCAAGCTGGAGTCAGAATGGACAAAGCCCGATCTAGGCGTGACGTGGGACAAACTCCGAGAGATCCGTCAGGCGGTTAACCTACAGCTTGAAGCCAAACGCAGCAGTAAGGAAATTGGTGCTTCTTTAGAGGCTAAAGTCACCATTACCGTTGAGGACGACAAGCTCAAAACCCTTTTAACTCAATTAAATCCTGTGTCTAGCGACATTGCTCAGGGTGTAGATGAGCTAAGGTATCTGTTTTTGGTATCGCAGGTTGAGATCCGCGAAGTTGCGGAAAAACCGGAGAGTGTTCCCCTAGCTTCGATTCCAGAATTTATCATCACCGTAGACAAAGCCGAGGGGCATAAGTGCGATCGCTGCTGGAATTACTCAACGACTGTGGGGCAGTCACAAAAGCATCCGCTACTGTGCGATCGCTGTGAAACCGTCATCGAATCTGGCCCGTTCAGGCAAGATGAAGAGGGAAACTGGCAGCCAGTTGATGCGTAGCCATCCCAGCAAGCGCATTTTCTGGGGTGCGATGGGTCAAAGCCATTGCCAGAAGCTCCCATTGCCAGAACCTCCCATCGCCAAAACCTATAGGCTATCTGGGTCAATCCCCAACTCACGGAGCTTCTCGGCCATCCGATTCGCCCTCTGCTCAGCTTCATATCTTGCTTGTTCTGCTGCGCTTCTTGCTTGTTCTGCCGCGCTTCTTGCTTGCGCCATTTCCTTAGGACTCAGGAGCTTTTCTCCTGTAGACGGTGCGTAAAAGCGCATTGCGCCATCCGCCTCTAGCCATACCTCTAACCCTAACGTTTCTGAAGGCACCACAAGGCAATCCTGCTCTGCACGTCCAGGGATCGAAAGGTAGTTTCCCTCCAGAAGCCGGAAGCCTTGTAGAGAGGGTTTAAGATACTCCGCTGTCGGATCATACTGAAAGTATTCTTTGATCCCTAGATAAGCATATAGGCCTTTCTTGATGCCTCGATCTTCACTGGCTGTACTTTTGGACGTGACTTCTAAGACAAAATCTGGAATCTTATTTTGCTCTTCCCAAACTTTATAGGAAGGGCGCTTTTTCTTTTCTACGCCCAACACGACAAAGACATCAGGAGACACCACCGCCTTGGGGTTTCCTTGTTCGTAGTAGAGAAACAGGTTTCCTGAGACATAAACATCTGGACGGTCTTGAAAGTAGCGGTCTAAGGCTTCGACTCCATAAATTAAGTAGTCTCTGGCCGCATCGCTTTCAGCCATTGGCAATCCATCACTGTCAGGATAAGTAATATCAAAAATTGAATACTTAAGGGAAGTTGTCATCTTAAGACTCCTGTAACCCAGTATAAAATTAAGGGCTATTCTGTATGAATCTAAACCACCACAGCCACGAGGACTGTGATCTCTCAAGTTAATGATGCCTAAAGATTACGGGCTGTTTTATCCTAACCTGTGGTCTTTGGTCGATGCCGCAATAGATCCTCTTGCCTGTCATCAAACATCAGGTGTCAATTGAATCAAATTCTTTGAGAATTTGAGATACTCTTTGGCAGAGCTCCGTATGATTTTGCCCATTACTGGCCAAAAATCCGCCCCATTGTGAGACATCTGCGCCATTGTATTTAAGAGGCGTGAGGTCAAAATGGGTAAATTGTCCGCCCGCTTCAGTCAAAATCAACTCCGGTGCGGCTAAGTCCCAGTCTTTGGGGGCAGAATGCGTGGTGAGAGACAAATACAGCTCCGCCCGATGCTCTAGGATTGTCGCTACTTTACAGCCCACGCTGCCCACGTAAGTTTGCTGGGTTTGCGGTAGCCGCTTCAGCAGGGCATCAAACCGCTGATCTCGATGACTACGGCTGATTACAATCCGCATTTCCTCAAAACTTGGAGCCGGCGTAACTGAAAGTCTACGCGCTTCGGCACCACGGGTTTCTGCATAGGCTCCGCCCCCTAGGGTGGCGTAGTAAAGGGTCTGGGCTTCAGGCCAAACCACTACGGATAAAATCGGTCGTCCTGCCTCTACAAGAGCAATATGGACGGCATATTCACCTGTTCTGCCAATAAAGTCACGGGTGCCATCGAGGGGGTCAATCACCCAAAGGTAGGGTTGGGGATAAGGCATGATGTCAGGAACGTAGGACTCTTCGCTCAGATAGCCAAACTGCTCTGTCCCTAGCTCACGCTGAAGGGTATCGAGAATGTAGCGATTGACGGCTAAATCAGCGGCGGTCACGGGGTCTGTGCTGGCTTTCTGAATATCGAGCTCATAGTCTCCGCGATAGTAGCGGTGCAGAATATCCGCAGACCCCCAACCAACTTGACGGGCTAACTGAAGCAGTGACTTTAGCATGGAGGAAGAACTTTATATTTTGGTTTTGGTTTAATTGGGTCTGGGAGACTGTGGGGTCTGTATCCTAAGATTAAAGCGATCGCGACCTTCTTCCAACAGTCATTTTCCTTTGCTTTCTGTGCAGATGCTGATTGACTGACAAAAGATTGAGTGCAGGGTTGGGACGGCGTAGAATGCTGAA
>JAKRSB010000021.1 GCA_022402525.1 Thermosynechococcaceae cyanobacterium MS004 | reverse complement strand
CATCTAAATCAAGCCTTGTAGGGTTTTGTGTCTCCTTATTTCAGTGGCATTGAGCGCATGACTTGTTCAAGACAAGCTTCAGAATCAAACTCTTTGTAACGAGGCATCTCTTTACCAGAACGATCATTCTGAAAAGACATTAGACTTAAATTATCTGCCTGTCAAGAGCTAAGCCAAGCCGTCCAACGGCTTGGGCTTCAGGGGCGCGAAAATTAATTTAAAGTACACGAAGCTTATACATGAGCGTCCTCTTGCATGGGCAATTTAGAGCAATCCAAGAAACTGTAAAGATTTGAGGCTAAAGGTAGATCGCCAAAACCCAGCATAAAGTCCTCAAAAAGTATTGCTATACGGTCGGATAGTTACCGCGAGCTAAAGACAACATAAAAATCCCGAACATGCAAAAAACAGCCATTGATGAGTAAATATGCAGCCTGTAATTACGGCTCTTATTACTTATCATTTTTGTAACGCCATAGACTAACTGAAGAATGCCAAGCGCTGGCAAAACGAAATGACACCCGATAAAAGCGGGGATAAACAATTCAGAAGTATAGATTCCTTTATTCATTGAGTAGAAATCGTTTACCATCAAACAGTAAACAATGAAAGTTAGAATATATAAAATTACTGGCCAAAAGATCATTAAATATCTTCTACTAATTTGTAGCATTGTTTCTAGAAAAATAGAAATTTAAGTGATCTGGACATTTAAATGAAAAGGGGATGTTGGCTGCATAGATAATAAACTATTAGGATAGAGTAAGTAGGGTGGTGTAATTAAACTTACAATAGCTTTCAAGCACTGCAAGGGTTTCAGCTTGATCTATTTTATAGAGAATTCAGCCAACCTACTTAGGATAGAGTATTGCAACAATAAGTTGCTTTTGAAGTCTAACTATATGTAGACGGACAACATCAACCTATAACGCTTTAGAGGCGATATATACGGAAGCAGTCCACCTATGTCGTCTAATCTGGCATATAGACGGATAGTCGTCCATCTATATCGCTCTTTTCGTCATATAGGCGGATAGCATCCACCCATATTCCTGTTTTAGTCATTTAGACGGACGCATCCGACCATATCCCCGTTTCCGGCATATAGGCGGATACCTGTCCGCCTATATCGCTTTTCTGACTGTTTAGACAGATAGTATCAGTGTTTCCTCGGATGTCGAATTTATTAACTCTTTTTATCATCAATGTCAATATCTTTGTATTTCTTTGAGTTTTGACATGGTTGAGCAGCCCAAAAAGATTTTGGATCAGTTGCGTGATGTTCTTCGCCTTAAGCATTATTCTTACCGCACTGAACAATCCTATGTGGACTGGGTTTATCGCTTTATCGTGTTCCATAATAAACGTCATCCCAAAGACATGGGTGCGTCTGAAATTGAGGCTTTTTTGACCTTTCTTGCTGTCCAAAGAAAAGTTGCAGCGTCTACTCAAAATCAAGCCCTCAGCGCTTTAGTTTTTCTTTACCGTCATGTTCTCCGTCAAGATATTGGTAGTCAAATTGAGGCTGTTCGTGCATTGGCAGCAGCCGCCGCCAGTTTTGCACCAGATATGCGAATGCCCATACCGCCCTGGATGATGGGATAGCGGGCAATATGTTGACCAATTTGAAGGGAGGGCAAGGGTTGCATATTAGTAACTGCTTTAGGTTGAGGGTTACGCTCAGTCAGACTGAGGAAAATATAGCGGCAGAAAAATACTGAACCCTCTCAAAAGTGAGCGCCTTAAAAAACAGGCCGGGTTTTTGATCCCTTCCATTCTATCCTTTTTTAAGACTACATAACCATAAAGCTATGAAGTGACGATCAATGGTTTAGCCACCATTCCAGCAAAACAGCACGGCACTGTAGGCAAGTAAGTTTTTGAAGTAAGGTCTGAACGTCAGTGAGAGAGACTGAATCAATCGATCCAGTCACATCAGCAGAAGGGTTTGCGCTGTTGTCAAGGTGAGCGACAAACCCATACAGTTTCTGATTGGAAAAAGAACTGTTGATGGCCCAGCCTTCTGTGTTGAGGGGCATCAGTTGCAGGATTGAGGCGGCTTCAAAGCCTAGTTCTCGCTTCAGGGTCGCGATCGCCCCCTGTTCTGGTGTTTGTCCCGCTGACACTCGACCGCCTGGAAAATCCAGCGTGACTTGTCCAATGCCTGGGCGATAGCTGGGAGAGGGGAGCAGGATGCGATCGCCCTGAATCGGTAACACAATGACTGAATCTGCTTTCTCGATTCGCCAATAGTCTAAAATCTGCCCCTGATTGTCTTGCAGGTGTTCTCCAATAAGGGTCATCCAACGTGAGTGGAGTGCTAAGAAGCGATCGCGCGTTTGCCAGACTTCAGTGGATTGATCGGTCATTCTACGAGAACCACAGGCTTAAATGTTCTCAAAATTCGCTGACTTTTGCTTTTTCGCACAATGTGATGCTTGCATGAAGGAAAGGAGAGGCATATGGGACATCTCACTCATTTTCTCTTTGCTTTAATCCTTCCATTGGGAGTCTAAAAACCTTGCCACCGATTGATTAAAGGCGCTTGGCTCCACCAGAAAACACCAATGATTTCCAGGAACCTGGATTATCTGTAGATTTTTGAGAAAGGTTCGATAGGGTTTAAGTTGCCATGCCGTCCGATTAAGTCCCCGCTCTGGCTGAACAAACAGCGTTGGAATGGCGATCGCAGACGTTAGCCCAGCAGCCCCCATCACATCTTCAAAGATCTCATTCCTGGCTTGTACCACAAACTTACTGCCCCATTGTCCATCGGGCTTCTGTTCAATCCCCGCCTCAAACACGGCCTGTTGCAAGGCACTCCAACCATTATATTGTTTAAGTTTTCGTGCTTGCTGCTCCGCCTGTGCATGGGTTTCAAAAGGCCCCAACATCTTAAGAAATGGCAGAACGCGGTACAACAAGGGAAACGTTGGTTCCAACCAGCGGGGAATGGGGTCAATAAAAAAGGGATCTACCAGCACCAGACTCCGAATGGCTTGAGGGTGCTGTTTTGCCCAAATGGTTGCCACTTTAGCCGACCAGGAATGAGCCACCACATGGGCAGACTTCCAGCCCTTATGGGCCATTAGGAATTCTAGGTCATTGATAATATCGTCACAGCGATAGCCTTTCAAGGGTTTACTGCTATTACCGTGTCCCCGTAGGTCAGGCGCAAGGATATGATAACGATCTTGCAGAAATTCCCCCAACGCTGCCCAGACCATCCCATGATCTGCCATTCCGTGGAGTAAGAGTAAAGGCTTCTGTGCCCGTTTCCACTCTAGGTAAGTCATTTGAAGGTTCGGCAAATTCAAAGTGAGCTGATGCGCTTTGATCTGGGTGTGTAGTGCCTCTCCTTGTGTCCCCATGACCGATTTTGACCTCTATTCTTGATTGGCTGAAAACGATTAAACAATTTCTGTGGCTTCATCCTTCCACATTGCGGTGCTGAGATATCGTTCTCCCGCGCTAGGCTGAATAATCACGATTCTTTGATTTTCATACTGGGAGCGTTGTCCAATCTGTAACCCTGCATAGACTGCCGCACCCGTCGAAATACCGCTAAGGATACCTTCAGTCTGTGCTAATCGTCGTCCTGTATCGTAAGCATCAGCTTCTGTTACCCTCACAATTTCATCCATGAGATCCACCCGCAGCACATCGGGAATAAATCCAGCGCCAATCCCCTGTAAATTATGTTCGCCCGCAGGTTTCCCACTCAGTACCGCACTCTTGGCAGGTTCAACAGCAACGATCTGGAGCATCGGGTTTTGCTGCTTTAAGTAGCGTCCGGCTCCGGTCAGGGTGCCCCCCGTGCCTACCCCCACAACTAAGGCGGCTAGTTGTCCGTCGGTATCCTGCCAAATTTCGGGACCAGTGGTATCGAAATGAATTTTGGGATTGGCTGGGTTACTAAACTGGTGAGGGGAAAAGGCATTCGGAATCATGGTGACTAACTGATTTGCATGAGCGATCGCCCCCTGCATATCCGCGACAGCAGAGGTCAAGATGACCTCTGCACCGTAGGCTTGCACCATCAGTTGTCGTTCGTGGCTCATATTTTCGGGCATGGTCAAAATCAGACGATAGCCTTTAGCAGCACAGACCATGGCTAACCCAATTCCGGTGTTGCCGGAAGTTGCTTCCACAATGGTAGAAAGCCCAGGCTCAATCAGTCCGATCCGCTCTGCCTCAATGATCATGCTGATGGCAATGCGATCTTTCACAGATTTTGCCGGATTCATGCCCTCCAACTTCAGCACAATTTCGGCAACACAGCCAAACTGCTGCGGCAGTCGCTGGAGCTGCACCAGCGGTGTATGACCAATAACTTCAGCAATGCTAGCGTAAGTTTTCATAAGACCAATCGAACCAAATTTAAGCCATGAGCCAGAAACCCATTCCTGTGAGTCCGCTCAGTAATAAGAGATGGGGAAGATTACTCACCCAAGTGCGTTGCGTGATTCGCAGCAGCGGATACACGCTGAACACTAGGGCGGACAGAAGCGTCACACCCTGAAGAAACTGGGCCACCTCTAAACTCCAGGTGAGGGTCGGCCAGCCTGCACCGCTGTAGCCTAGAGTTCTTGCCAATACGGGCAGAATCTGTCCGGCTTCAGTCATGGCGGCAGGGATATAATGAGCCAGATTGGCGGCTAGGGTAAAGGGCAAGTAGGCGTAGATGACGGTGAGATAATCCGGTTGCTGCGGATCCAGGAAACGGGCGATCGCATGGGTCAAATACGTCAAGACGGCTGGAATGCTGAGCAGTGCCAGGGCGTTCGGTGTGCTGATCAGTAAATGGTCTGCATCAATGGGAATATCATGAAATCCTAAAGCGCCTAAAATTCGTTGGGCATGGTGCATAAATACCCCACCCAACAGCAGTAGCAACAGCGCAACTTCTGCCCCAAACCCTCGATGATTGTCCAGTAAGTCTGAGGTTGGAAAACGCAGGTTTAACTGCACCGAGCGATGGGGACAGGCTTTGAGGCAGGTCATACACAATACGCAGTCTCGGTTATCCTGCAACTGCGCTGGGTGAGAATAGAGCGGACAGCCGCCCGTGGACTGTCCTTCTGTGGGTAGCGCATCGGCAAAGATAACGGGGGTTGCACCACTGCCTTTGTAACAGCCAAAGGTACTGCACTGGCTCCCGCACACCTGTTGGGTTGATCGCAATTCAAGGATGGAGAGTTTGGCAAACATGCCGTTCATCCCACCAATGGGACAGAGATAGCGACACCAGAGCCGCCGCTCATATATCAGGCTACAAATGACCGCGCCCGCCGTAATGGTCAAAAGCAACCAGGCCGAAAGCGCCGCATGGTGGGGCAAATCCCAGAGCTTTTCCCAAAGATAAATGGCAACAAATCCGCCAAACAGCACCCAGGCTCCCCAGCGATTGAGCCATTGGGTATTCCAAGTGAGCTGCCGGCGCGGAAACACCCAAAGGGAGAAACGACGAATCCACTCTGCTGTGATCATAAAGGGACAGACCGCACACCAAAGGCGACCCACAAAGACGAATAAAAACAGATAACCAGGCCACCACCAAGCCCAAAAGAGATTTAGCGTCACGCTGCTCTCTCGTCCCTGCGGCCCTAGAAATCCGGCAAGGGTGACGGGCACAAAAAATACCATCATCACAATCCAGATCCCCTTTGGATACCAACGACTCAGCAATGCTTGCCGCAACCAAGGCACATGGGTGAGCAAGTCCAGACGAAAGGCGTTTCGGGCTGACTGCACTGACCATAGAGCTTGTTCTGAAATCACCGTTTGCCCTAGGGGGGTCATAATGACGGCTCGATGCAGAATTTCAGCTAGTTCTGTGAAGTTACCAGGGTAGTCGTAGCTCAGGAGACGGCGGAGATCGGATTGATCCAGTTGCAGGCGTGGGCGATTCTGTTCTCGACAAAACCGCGTTAAGAAATAGCGCGCAAACTCTGAAATATCTTCTTTGCGTTGGGGGAGTGGAAAAAGTCTCATGACAATAGCGTTGATCTCAGGCAAATCTAGCTTTTTAGGCGATGCCAGAATCAGACGCACCCAAGATTGAATGGGTTTAGGCGGTTCAGTTGCCAGGTCAGTTTTACTCACAATCCCATGATTTGGCAGCACCAGTCCCGTTTTGAGGTAGTGGATTATGCGAGTGCGATCGCCCTCACTCAATGCCTGCACATTGACCAGTAGCAGGGTTCCCCGCTCCAACAGTTCAAGAATGCCTGCCTGATGTCCGATACGACCGAACAGCGGATCGGTGTTCAGCCGACCATCTTCGGTACGGGGTAAATTGGCACAGTTCAGTTCGGCGAAGGGTTGAGAGGCCAGTCCAGAACGGACATGGATTAACCCAGCTAAAAATGTTTTACCTGTACCTGCTTGTGCCTGAAAGACGACGGGGTTCTGATTTGTGGTGGCCTGATGGATTTGCTCGGTCAGTTTTTGAGCGGCCTTACTACAGCCTAGAATCGTGGTCTCGCTGGGAATAGTTTGAATGTAGGACTGTAACCCTTGAATCCGCATCTGTTCCCAGGTAATGCGGGCCATATACTCATGGAGGTCTTGAGAAAGTAGAGACTGAATTACGGGTTGAATGGAGGGGTATTCAACCATCAGGTGTTGAAATGCTGCTTTTGGGATAAACCAGATTTCGCTAGTGGTCAGGGCGATCGCATTGGTTTGGTACGCCCCTTCAACGGCATTAGCAACGAGGGTATAGCCAAATAAATCCCCCGCATTCCGGTAGCGAATCAGCGATTGACCAATGGGCGATCGCCGAAAAATCTCCACCGTTCCCCACTGGAGAAGATACAAACCGATAGGGGTTTGTCCCTCCTGAAAAATGAGTGTTTGGGGTTCTACGCGAAAACGAAGGAAAGATTGGGCGATCGCTTGCAGTGCCTCCGTTGGCAACTGTCCCCAAACGCGATGAAAACTTAACCAATTCTGATAATCTTCAACAGCCTTTTCATCCTCCACAACAGCCGAACAAAGATCCGACATTAGCGGTAAGGGCAGGTTTGGAAAGGTCAACTCCGCTGGAGTTTGAGCGGCTGTGGTGAGATTTGTTTTGGCATTCATGGCTTCAGATTAAGCGCAAGCACCTGGACAACTGCACTACGTCCCTGATGGAACTGCCCTTCCAGGATATTCCGCTCTCGTTCTATGGCGTGGCTAAATTTCAGTCCTTCTAGCTCTTTTTGAAGGGTGGCGAGATCCATCATCAGTTCAACACTGGGTGGGCCTCCGGTCTTAAATTCAAGCTGACGGGGCGTATAGGCTTCCAGCACAAATACGCCACCCGGACGTAACCCCGCCACAACCTGTCGATGCACCTGAGCGCGAAGGGGCGGCGGCAGATGGCAAAAAATAGAGATGACTGCATCCCAGGCGTTGGGCTGAATTTGAAACTTCGCCAGATCTGCTGCGATCGTTTCAATGGTTACAGAACGCTCTAAGGCCAGATTCTGAGCCTTTGCCAACCCCACTGCCGAGGCGTCCACAGCCGTAACCTGACAACCTCGCTGAGCCAAGTACACCGCATTTCGACCTTCCCCCTCTGCCAAACAAAGCACCCGACCCTTTGGAATTTGGTCAATGACTTCGACTAGAAAATCGTTAGGGTGCTTGCCAAAGGCATAGCCCGGTTGGCTGTATCGCTCGTTCCACATAGGGTTTATCGCTACTGTTTGGAATGGACAAAGGCACGGAACCGCTTATTCCCCATACGCCTCTCCTACCACTTTGCCGCGAAACACCACGTAGTTATAGATGTTGTAGAACAGCATAATGGGAATCAGAACTCCAATAAAGGTGAGCATAAAGACCAGGGCACTCGGAGCCGCAGCCGCCTGATAAATGGTGATTTGGGTAGGGATAATGTAGGGAAACACAATCAGCCCTAGCCCAATAAAGGTGAGCAGAAAGATCAAAATCGTCCAGATAAACGGGGTAACTTCTTCCTCTCGATTGAGACTTTGCAGCAGCAGCCACACTAGCCCTAACCCCAGCACCGGAATGAGGGCAAAAACATAAACCAGCGGAGGGCTAAACAGCCGAGTGCGCGCCGCTTCATAGAAAACAGGCGTCGCAATGGTGATTAAAACTGCTCCAATCAAAGTGGTAACGGCAGCAAGCTTTGCGGTGCGATAGTGCGTTTTTTGCAGTTCTCCTTCGGTTTTCAAAATTAGGTAGGTAGAACCAATCAGGACATAGCCCTGAATGAGGGTAAGAGCGACTAAAAGCGATCGCCAGTCCAGCCAGTCCCATGTGGAGCCAATGAAGTGACCAGCCTCATCCACGGCAATGCCTTCAATCACACTGCCCAGCGCAAAGCCCTGTCCGAGCGCTGCCATAAAGCTACCCGCCCCAAAGGCAAAGTTCCAAAACGCTTTGCGATTGGAATGCTCTCGAAACTCAAAGGCCACGGCCCGAAAAATCAGCCCGAAAATCATCATGAAGATGGGAATGTACAGGGCGCTCAAGATAGTGCCGTAAGCCAGAGGAAATGCACCAAATAAAGCGCCTCCCATCAGCACCAGCCAGGTTTCATTGGCATCCCAAATATTTCCTAAACTGGTCATCAGCAGACTGCGACGGTCTTCATCGGAACTGGTCAGCGAAAGAATGCCAACCCCCAAGTCAAAGCCATCGAGCATGACGTAGAGAAACAAAAACAATGCCAGAATCACAAACCAAACTTGAGGCAAAAAATAGCGTAAAGCTTCCATGGGTTCGACCTACTGCTGTGCTTCTACGGGGCGCTGATCAGGAACAAAGGTCGCGGGTTCGGTTTCCATGGCGGGTTGGTCATCGAGTCCAGGAATCGGCAACTCAAGGTTAGGGCCGTGGCGGATAATGCGACTGCCAAAGTATAGGGTCGCAACCAATAAAATAGAGTACACAATCGCAAACAGGCTCAGAGAAGTCAGCACATTGCTGGCTGGCAGATGGGAAGCCGCATCTGCTGTGCGGATTTGCCCGTACATCGTCCAGGGCTGACGACCGACACAGCGCACAATCCAGCCCGATTCAACGGCGATATAGCCCAAGGGTGCGGCAAAAATCCAGGTGCGGAGCAGCCACTGTTGTTTCTCAATCTTTTCTGGGGAGAGATTGCCCAGCACCCACTGCAAGACGCTCCAGAGCATTAGTCCAGCCAGAAAGAAGCCGATACCGCTCATGATGCGGAAGGAATAGTAAATGAGTCCTACCATGCGGGGGCGATCGCCTGGGGCCCATTCTTTTAGCCCCAGAACGGGTTCTTTAAGGTTTTTCTGGAAATTCAGCACGTAGCCCAAGCCGTTGGGAATGGTGACTTCAAAGGTGTTTTTTTGTTCAGCCTCATTGGGTAAGGCCAACAGGCTCCAGTCGGCAGGCTGTCCGGCGGGGCTGGTGTCCCATTTGGCTTCCATGGCCGCAAGTTTGGTGGGCTGGTATTGCGCCACCTGCTCGGCGCTCAGGTGCCCGATATAGATTTGCAGCGGGGTTACGGCGATCGCTGCTGCCAAGACAATCTTGAGCGATTGGCTAAAAAAGGCTTGATGACGGTTGTTGAGGATATACCAGGCGCTGATGCCGCCAATCACAAATAAAGAGGTTTCTAGGGTGGCGAAAAACATATGGGATACGCTCTTGAGCATGAACGGATTCCCGATGGCCTGGAAGTAGTCACTGACAATAAACTTGCCGTTGACCATCTCGCCCCCCGATGGGGTTTGCAGCCAGGAATTGGCGACCAAAATCCAGAAGGTAGAGAGATTGGCACCAAAAGCCACCATGATCGTGGCGAGGTAGTGAATCACCGGATGCACCCGTCCCCAGCCAAAGAGCATAATGCCCAGAAATCCAGCTTCTAGCATGAAGGCCATCGCGCCTTCAAAGCCGAGAATGCTGCCAAAGAAGTCCCCTACGGCTTCGGAAAAGGGTGCCCAGTTGGTGCCAAATTGAAATTCCATCGGCAAACCGGAGGCCACGCCAATGCCAAAGTTCAGGACATAGAGCTTTGACCAAAATCGGGCGTGACGGTAGTAATCTGGGTTGCGGGTTTTCAGCCACAGCCCTTCCACAATGACCAAGTAGATTGACATGCCTGTGGTCAGGACAGGCCAGAGCATATGAAAAATAGCGGTCAGGGCAAACTGCATTCGAGACAGTGCAACGGTATTCGATAAAAAATCCATGAGTCCTCTATTCAGTAGGGTGTTTTAGGACAGGGGCGTTCAGTCGGGATCAGGGGTGCGGCATTCGCTGCGCGATCAACCAGGCAGCGGAGATGCATGGGTGGGGGTAGGCTGTGGGGAAGGGATCGACTGACGATGCTGATCGCCGTAGTACATGAGTGGAATGACCACCAACGTCAAGACCGAAGAGGCCAACATCCCGCACAGCAGCGTCCAGGCAAGCCCTGACCAGACCGGATCACTCAAAATTGATAATGTACCGAGCATTGTAGTGACGCTGGTGAGTAAAATGGGTCGAAATCTGACGGCTCCGGCTTCCAGAATTGCTCGCTTTAGGTCAACTCCAGCCCGTACCTGATCGCCCACAAACTCTAGCAACACGATCGCATTCCGCACGACAATCCCCGCTAAGGCGATGACGCCAATCATGGCAGTGGCGCTGAAGTAAACCCCATTGAGGGAAAAGCCAATTAAAATTCCAATAAGTGCTAAGGGGATGCTGCCCAGCATAATGAGTGGCACTTTGAAGCTGCGAAATTGTCCGACCAAAATGAGATAAATCAGCAGCACCGCGACGAGCATCGCTAACCCCAGATCCCTGAATACGTCTAGGGTGAGCTTCCATTCTCCGTCCCAATTGATGGTGTATCCCTTAGGTAAGGGATGGCGAATAAAGTAAACGAGCTGCTCCATGACTGCATAGACCGAAGAGCGATCGCCCATTTCACCCATAACGTAGGTGACAGGACGCTGGTCTTTATGCAGAATGGGTTCATCTACCGTAGTGGACTCAAAAGTCACCAGCTCGGAGAGGGGCACCAGGGTTTTGCTGGCGGTGGGAATTTGGATACGGGTAAGGTCGTTGAGGCTTTGGCGGTTAGCATCCGCAAAGCGAACCTGAATGGCAACGGGGGCAAGTTCTCCGGGCACCTGGAGTGTACTCACCTTGGCTCCAGCGATCGCCATTTGAATCGTCTGGGTAATCTCCTGGGTACTCAGGCCCGCCCGACTCACCTTATCGCGGTCCACTACTAAACGCATCTGGGGGATTTGGTTTTTGACCGAATCATCAATATCCACGACCTGAGCCGTCTCGGCAAAGACCTGACGTACCTGTTTAGCCAATTGACGCTGGGTGGGGTAGTCTGGCCCATAAATCTCCGCCAGCATTGTAGAGCGCACCGGAGGGCCAGGGGGATCTTCCACAAGTTTGACGATCGCCTGATGCTGGCTGGCCTGCTGGGATAGTTTGGGCCGTAGCTCAAAGACGATGGCTTCTGAACTCTTCCCACGCGCATCTTTGTTGGTTAAATGGACGCGAATATCAGCAAAATGCTGGTTGCCGCGATCCGTTGCGCCGCGCAGCATCCCATTAAAATCAATGGGTGCGCCAGTGCCTACATAGGTTTCAAAGTTGGTAATTTCAGGGGTTTGGCGCAGAATCGCCTCCAATTCACCCACCACCCGATTGCTTTGGCTAAGGTTGGTGCCCAGGGGAAGATCCACCTGTACCAGAAATGTATCTTTGTTGGCCTTGGGCAACATCCGAAACTTTACAGATTGGGTCAGCGGCAGCAAGAAACTCGCCAGCATCAATCCCACAATGACCCACAGAACAAAGCGGCGACGGCGGGCAGACTCTAGGAGTGGTTCCATCAGCCAACGATAGCCCCGATAGGTACGGGTTTGCTCAAGGGGGAGTACCGTCCCATGAGGTTTGAGTTTAATGAGCCTCACGGCTAAAAATGGGGTGATGGTCAGGGCCAAAGTGGTACTAATAATCATGGCGACGGGCATGTTAAACGGAATCGGCCCCATGTACGGCCCCATCATGCCGGTGACAAAAGCCATCGGTAAAAAGGCCAAAATCACGGTAATGGTCGAGAGAATCACGGGGCTTCCTAGTTCGGCAACTGCGCTAGTAGCAGCCTCTAGTTTTTGAGGCCAGGTCATCCCAGGATTTTCTTCAAAGTAGCGATGAATATTTTCGGTAATGGCGATCGCATCATCAACCAAGGTGCCGAGGGCTAAAATCAGCGCAAAGAGGGTGATCCGGTTAATCGTTTGCCCCGACACCCAGCCCACCGCCAGCGTTCCTGCCAGCGTAAGGGGAATTACAAAGGCGACAATGGAAGCTTCTCGCCAACCTAGAAATAGCACCAATAGCGCCACCACCGTCACGATGGCAATGCCCAAACTTTGGTAGAGGTCACCCACTGCTCGTGCGGCGGTCTGACCATCGTTCCGCGTCACGGCCACCTCAACCCCTGGTGGGAGCTGGGGCTTGAGTTCTTCTAGGCGACGAAAGATACTTTGGGCGACTGTGACGGCATTGGTGCCCTTTTGTTTGGCAATGCCAATCGTAATAGCAGGTTGGGTTACAAATTCCTCCATCGCCGTACTGCTGGGGGCAGGATAGGGTGCCGTTACATCCCAATCCTGTCGGAAGCTAATGCGGGACTCCGTAAGGCGATCGCCAAACTCATCCACCACAGAAGCTACATCTCGCAAATAGATAGGAGAGGTCGCCGTGCCCCCCCCATTGGCCGGAGTAGATTGACCAAACCCAACGATAATCCCCTCCACATCCTGCGCAGATTGGAACAGACTACCCCCCTGTAAAAATAGGCGCGTGTCACCGAGTAATACATCTCCCGCCGGAAGCTGAACATTTTCTCCTTGAAGGCGTTGGGTAATTTCAGCAGGGGACAGGCGGTAGCTAGCCAGTCGATCAGGGTCTAAATCGACGCGAAGGGTGCGGGGCTGCCCCCCTGTCAAGGTCAAATTAGCGGTATTGGGAATGCTGCGGAGGTCTTCGAGTAAGCGTTCTCCAATGCGGCGGAGCTGGTTGTCGCTATAGTTTTTGCCCGTCACGGTCAGCGTAACAATCGGAACATCATCAATGATGATAGGTTTGACCCCATAGCTTGCCCCTGGCGGCAGCAGGTCTTGATGGTTGTAGAGATGATTTTGGAGCCGAAAGAGCGAATTTTCCCAGTTCTCACCCACAAAAAACTGCACCGTGACTTTTGCGCCAGAATTTTGGGACGCGGAATAGATATGTTCCACTCCATTCAGCTCTCGAAGCTTGGCTTCGATGGGAATGGTTAAAGTTTGCTCCACCACTTCTGCCGAAGCACCTGGATAGGACAACAGCACATCCGCCGCCGGTACGACAATCTGAGGATTTTCTTCCTTGGGGGTTAACAGGACGGCTCCAACCCCAAACAGCACCAGCACAACAATCAGCAGCACGGTGAGTTGAGAGTTAATGAAGTAGGCCGTAATCCTCCCTACCAGATTGCGCTGCGGGGGAGAAACGGATTCAGCGAGGGGAGCAGGATCGACTGGCATGGGACTCAAGAGGGATAGGGTGGGTCGGTAGATTGATTAGGCTGGCCCAAGGCGCAGGGGCGTATGTTCCGTAAGGTTGGCGGGCGGGTTGAGAATGATGCGGCTCCCCTGTTTCACCCCTGCAAACACCTCCACTCGTTCCCCCTGGGGCTTGCCCAAGGTGACAGGATGAAAGACGGCGTGATCTCCCTGCACCTGAAAGATCCCCTTAACGCCGGTTCGCTCGACGATGGCACTTTGGGGAATCTGAAGGGTGCTGCGTTGGGCAGCATTCAGTTCTAGTCGCCCAAACATACCAGGCATTACCCCTGGGCCGGCAGGGAGCGAAATTTTGACCCTAAAGTTGCGGGAGATGGGGTCGGCGGAGGGAATGATCTGGCTTAATCGTCCGGTGAGGGTGCGCTGGAGGGCATCAAAACGCACCCTCACCCGCTGGCCTATTTGCACCTGGGCGATCGCCGATTCTGGGACACCGACACTCAGCCGTAAGCGATCCACGCTTTCTAGGGTCAGAAGCTGCTGTCCCATCCCTGCCATTGCCCCAACTTCGGTATGCCTACGGGTGACGACCGCATCAAAAGGGGCAGTGACCGTACCGTAGTCTAAGTTGGCGATCGCCTGCTCTTGAGAGGCTTGCGCTTGACGGACTTGCGCCTGAGCCTGGGTGACGCTGGCATTGGCCTGCCGGATTTGCGCTTGGGACTGGTCAATGATGGCTTGAGCCTGTTCGATGCCGCGTCTGGCCTGATTGACCCCTGCCTTGGCTCGCTGAATCTGGGCTTGAATCAAGGCCACCCGTGTATTGGCATCATCGAGCTGAACTTGACTCACAGCCCCTGCCTGCCGCAGTTTCGCCATGCGCTGTTGGTTGAGCAAGGCATTGGCCAGATCCGCCTCAGCCTCTTGTTGCTGCGCCTGCGCTTCTTGTTGACGCGCCTCGGCTTGGGCGCGCTGGGCATTAGATTGGGCGACACTGGCGATCGCCTGGGTTTGGGTGGCCTGGGCACCAGTGACCCCCGCTTGGGCCTGGTAAATGGAGGCGATGCTCTGGTCGCGCTGGGCCTGGATATCTTTGACATCAATGACGGCCACCACCTGTCCGGCCCGGACGCGATCGCCTTCTTGCACAGGCAAACGGGCAATTAACCCCATCACCCGACTCGTCACCGTCACTGATTCCAGCGGTTCTACCGTGCCCGTGAGGGTCTGGGTGCCAGCCACGGCGTTGGTCGTAACCACCTCTGTTTTAACGACAAGGGGCTGAATTTTTACAACCGCTGGCGGTGGCGAGGGAGCCATTGTGGAGCGCACTATCCAAAATAGGCCTACCCCACTGAGGGCAATCGCGCCCAATAATCCAAGACCTACCTTAGATCGTAGTGGCGGCAGCGTTGGGAGCTGATAGGGGTTGGTTTGCATGGTTCTACGGTGTAAAGTTCATCGGTTGGATTGGCCCATCGCGGCTCTAGCCTTATCTAGACTTAGGGACGATTGCCTCGCTGAACCGCGTAGCCTGCATTTTGCCAGCTCAACAGACCGCCCTTCAGGTTATGAACCTTGCCATAGCCCTGTCCCACAAGCCACTGCGCCGCCATTGCGCTACGATGACCCGACAAACAAGTCAGGGCGATCGCCTGATCTTTGGAAACTGTTTTAAGAATGAGATCGCGGCTGAGTCGTTTTGCCCCTGGAATATGCGCCATCCAGTATTCCAACCAGCCCCGCACGTCAATCACCAAAAATTCTTTCTGGCGAGCCTTGAATTGAGTTGGAGTGAGTAAGATTGGGTTTGTCACGGGTTTAGCAGTCGATTTAGAGGTCATGGATTCTTCTCTCACGTTCAATGCGTTATTTTGAGACAACTTAAACCTTGCTCATGGCAGCAAAGGATTTGATAAAGGGAGCCGCCATCCGTGGGTCTTTAATCATGGCGGTGTAGTCTCCCACCCTAAATTGCAGCTTACGAGTCATATAGGCCATGCTCAGACCCATCATGTTTAGCCCTTTGGTGATCCAGTCTTGCCAATGTTGGGGCGTTGCCCGTAAATCCCAGTTCAGCACCTGACCTTTGTAAGGGCCTGCACAGGTAACGCGCCCGTCTACGATGGCCATGACTCCAGTGGGGGTTGGGGCATCTGTAAACCCATAGCCAATGACCGAACTGAAATGAATTTTGGCGAGGGCATCTGCCAACTCTGGTTCGGCGTTCCATCGTTCACCAAACGCCTGCATCCATTCGGGTGAAAATAACTCCGCCATTGTTTTTCTCCTCCGATGTGTGAAGTTAAATGTGTAAAGTTAAATGTGTGAAGTTAAAAATGCGCTCAAAGCCTAGGAATCCTGGGCAAGAATTTGCCATTCTTGAAGCAGCGAGGGCGATACGGAAAGGGTAATGGGTTCGCTGTCCACAATTGGCAGCGTTAACTGTAAGGGAACCTCTGCCTGGAGCTGAGACAGCACGGGCAATAGGTCGTACTGACCCACATTCGGTTCAGGCGGTTTGGCTTCCCCAAAGATGGCGCTAGACGCATCAGGTGCCGTCAGGGTTTTGCCTAGAGCATTGGTTAAGGTCAATGGCTGGGAACGATCCAAGACCGCTACCCCTGGAAACCCCACCAGCCTTAGCTCAATGCTGGTTTGACCATTTGGGCGTACCCGTTTGAAGGCGATCGCCTGCCAGCCACTCCCATGCTGATCCTTGAGGGTGGCTCTAGATTGATAGACCATCTGCCCTGGCGCTTCTTCAAGCTGACGGATTGCGGCTTCAGCTCTGGGTGGATTCAAGATCCCTAACCCCAGTCCAATGCTTAAGGCGATCGCCCCCAAGATCAATAGCCAGGAAAAAAATTTGCGAATGCGACATCCCATCATGATTCTTCTCTATGAGTTGTGGGCTGGGGTTTCCAGCGCTTGCTGGAGATCGGGCATAAACACGGCATACATCCCTCGCAGATCGCCAATATTGAAGTCATAGGCAAGATCCTGGGGATAGTTCTCTCTCACAAACTGAGGGCGACTCGACTTGCCGCCGTGGCAAGCTAAACAACTGGCTTCTACATTGATGCGGCGGTAATAGCGATTGCCCGATTGCCCATTGATGGTTTCACGATCCCAAAAGCCCATCAGTTCAGGGGTTTTCTCAAAGGTTGCCAGGGCTAGTCTGGAATGAAGATTATCGGGGCCGTGGTCAGGATTGCGATACTTGCTGGCAATTTGCTTCACCTGCCAGCCATTTTCCTGGCTCAGCTTTATCGCCTGCATCCCGACGGGGCGACAGACTTCTTTCATCGTTTGTTGAGTCGGCTCCTCGCTTTGCCCTTCTAGGGTTGAGGCTAGCTCGGAGCGCATTTGATCCAGACTTTCAATGGCCTGAACTGCTTTTGCTAATTCGGTAGAATCCGTCGCAGCCCAGACGGACTGGGGCATCAACCAGAGCGCGATCGCCATCAACCCAATCAATATCTGATAAAAAAGTTTCAACATGTTTTTTAAATCTGTATTAAATCTAGAAAAATCAAACAGCAATAAAGCGTTACGCCTTTTTTCCCAGAGCGCCAGGATGAATATGGGGGCAGAGCGACAGCAGTTCGGTATCAATCACGCGGTAGTAGCGCCATGACCCTTCTCGACGGCAGGCCAACACCCCAGCCTCCTTCATCAATCGCAAATGCTTCGAGACATTGGCTTGGTGGAGACCCGTGCGATCGCAGATATCCTGCACATTGCGTTCCTGGTCACAGATTGCCGCAAGGATGTGAAGCCGTGTGGGTTCTGCCAACGCCTTAAATCGGTTGGCAAGCGCCTCTAGTTCCGCTGGACTGACCACAATTTCCATACATCAGCATCGAACCTACAGAAAAACTCGGCAGACCCTTGCATCAGACTATGGGAGGTGAAAGATCCAGACTGGACTCTGGCTGAACCCTCTCCACCAAAGGCAACCCAATCGCCCGAAAGCCCCAGCGCTCAAACCAAGGAATCGTCCAGCCCATCCGCATTTTCAATAGAAAATATTGCTCAAACCCTAGCTTCATCCAAGACACCCACGGCCCGTGAAAGGTCAGGGCGCGGTGGCGATGTCCTTCTGCATCCGGCAGCAATGGATCGGCTAAAAACAGCGCACCCGTATTGCCAAAATCCGCAAAGCAAATGGCCTGTAGGGTGGGCTTAAGCTGTGCGCCAGAAATAACCCCTAACTCAAGCGCAATATTATGAGCCACAGAAAGCGCCATTTCTTCGGTCATCAACCCCACCTTGGGCGCACCCGTCGGGATAGGAGTTTCTTCCACAGCCTTAAGCTGTGTAATCACCCCCACAGAATAAATGGACTCAAAATCAGGGTGACGATAGGTGGGCAATACGGGCATAAACCCCTTGGCATCGGTTAACCCTGGCGCTTCGCGCAAGAAGCGCGGCCCCCGAAAGGGCGGCAAGACCATCACAAACTTTGCCGGAATGGTGCGCCCATCAGCAAGGTGAACCGCATCTGGTTCAAACCGAGCAATGGCAGTATTTTCCATCAGCTCAATTTCCCGACTCGCCATAAACTTACGCATCAGCCAGCGGGAGTCTGCCATGCCGCCAATGCCCAAATGTCCGGCATAGGGTTCGGAAGTAATGAAGGTGATGGGGACTTGAGCGCGCAGTCCCTTCTGTTTCAAAACGTGATGGATTAAAAAGGCAAACTCATAGGCAGGGCCAAAACAGCTTGCCCCCGGCGCGGCACCCACCACAATTGGCCCCGGATCTGCTAAAAATTTCTGCCAAGCTTCCCCCGCCAACACTGCATGGTGCGGATTGCAGATCGATTGAGTGTAGCCACCTTCTGGTCCGAGTCCCGGCAGCGCATCCAGTGCCAGTTCTGGCCCCGTGGCAATTACGGCATAGTCATAGGCCAGTATTTGATCTTTTAAGGTAATCTGCCGCCGCTGCGGATCAATCGCCGTAACCGAATCCAGAATTAATTCAATGCCCTGCTGAGGCACAATAGTGGCTAAATCTAACTGAATTTGATCCAGAGTCTTTAACCCCAAGGCGATCCAGGGCAGCGACGGCACAAAGGTAAATGTCGGTTGATTAGAAATGAGTACAACCTGATGCTCACGGGGCAATACGTGCCTTAACTCATAGGCGCTAGGCAGTCCCCCTAGTCCAGCCCCAATGACCACAATCCGAGCCATGTCTTTGACCCCTAAACGAAGATTTTATAAATTGAGCCTTAAAGGTTGATTTAAATGCGATCGCCGCTTGAAACCTCTGAAAATGCGCTATTCCCTAACACCCGCTACTCCCTCACCCCAAGTCTTTGCAGTACGGCTATTAAGGGGCACCAGCTCGTAAAGGCAGATTGCAGCAAGTTCAGCCCCACAAAAGCCGTCAAAAACATCCAGCTTTGATTCGTCAGGGACAACCCCAAACTCAACAGGATCATGCTGCCCGCCACAAGCCGAATCCATTGCTGTCGCGTCCACCCTTGCTTTCGCTTCATGGCCTTCAGCATCCCGCTTGCCTCTAGATTCAATATATTAACTATACTACCATAAAGCTATATAGTCGATAAATTGATTTGTTGCAAAAGGTTTACGTTGGCTTTGTTCTTTTACTCCTTCGAAGGATTGGGGCGATCGCCCCAATCCGGCTACCAGGCTCAATCCCCCACACGTAGCCCCTTGAACACTATTGGTTTTCAAGAGGCACGATGTCATCACCCAGATTGCAGATCCTTTGATGCCCACTAGCCCTTGACCCGCAACGGCGAATCAAAGAATTTGCCCAGGGTTCATAAAAATCTTTCCCATAAGTAAAAACATGCTCTATAGTTTAATAACTAGCAAGTTATATAGCTATCAAATATATCTGCTTGCTGATCTATTTCTTCTTACTTTAGGAGCACCGCAATTATGAGTACCTTTCTCGAACAGCGCGATCGCCTTAATCTCTGGGATCGTTTCTGCAACTGGATTACCAGCACCTCGAATCGCATTTATATCGGTTGGTTTGGAGTATTGCTCATCCCCACCGCCCTCGTCGCAGCCATTGTATTCGTCTTAGCCTTTGTCGCAGCCCCGCCCGTAGATATCGACGGCATTCGTGAAGCCGTCACTGGGTCATTGCTAGGCGGAAACAACCTCATCACGGCAACCGTCGTACCCACCTCCAACGCCATCGGGCTACATTTTTACCCCATCTGGGATGCGGCCAGTCTAGATGAGTGGCTCTACAACGGTGGCCCTTGGCAGATGATTGTGTTTCATTTCTTGATTGCCATCTATGCCTATATGGGGCGACAGTGGGAGTTGAGCTATCGCCTGGGGATGCGTCCCTGGATTGCGGTGGCTTTTTCTGCGCCAGCCTCCGCAGCAACGGCAGTATTGCTGATTTATCCCATTGGTCAGGGAAGTTTTTCCGATGGCCTGATGCTAGGTATTTCCGGCACTTTCAATTTCATGATTGTGTTTTCCGCAGAGCATAACGTGCTAATGCATCCCTTTCATATGTTAGGCGTCATTGGGGTATTTGGCGGCGCGTTATTCTCTGCAATGCATGGATCTCTTGTGACCTCGTCTTTAATCCGCGAAACTAGTGAGATCGAATCGGCCAATGCTGGATATAGGTTTGGTCAAGAACAGGAAACCTATAACATTGTGGCGGCTCACGGTTATTTTGGTCGTCTGATTTTTCAGTACGCCAGCTTTAATAACTCACGATCTCTCCATTTCTTACTTGCCGCTTGGCCTGTGGTGGGAATTTGGTTTGCCTCTCTGGGCATCAGCACCATGTCCTTCAACCTGAATGGCTTCAATTTTAACCATTCCATTGTGGACAGCCAAGGGAATGTGATCAATACCTGGGCTGACGTCCTAAACCGCGCCAACCTGGGCATTGAGGTCATTCACGAGCGAAATGCCCATAACTTTCCGCTGGATTTAGCTTTTGGCGAAGCCCAAATTGTGGCGTTGTCTGCCCCTAAAATTGTCAGCTAAGACATCCGGTCTTACAATCACAGCTACGCCTCTTAAATAAAGGCGTAGTTTTTGCATAAAGATGTAAGTTCAACGAACCTCCACTTGCTTTTGCAACGCTCTCACAAAGCTACAAAGGCTTCACAGGTAATGCATAGACGAGGTGAACACCATTTTTACTCCATTAAGAACTCGGCAACTACATTCAAATCCTCTGACCGTCGGTTTAGACGGTTGAGAATAACTGCACCTGTCTCACTGTAAGCGTCCAAGACCTGGCGGAGGTGTGCCAGCGTCACGCTGAGATGATGTGGAATGATTGGGTAGATCAGCACAATACGGGTGGCCCAATCCCTGATGAGGATTTCCTGGCCGGGCTGGTGCAAAAAAGCATGTTCTCGATATCTCTGCTCTAGTGCGTTAGCCTAAGTTTCGCAAGGGGACTGTAGCTGTGCTTGAGATTGAGGGGAGTAGGCTATTTGCGGGTGGCTGAAGCGGCAGGGGCTGGAGTCTGCGGCGATCGCTCAGCTTCAGTACGGCACAGGCTTATCGGTCTTCAGGCTTTGGCTGGCGGGGTTGTTGGGTGGCTTGAGATGGAACAATATGGGGGCGTTTATGAGGAGGTAGGGGTAGCGATCAGCTTGCGGTAGATTGTTGTAGTGTGACCATGACGGTGGCACACTATTCAGCCTACGAGAATGCATGACTGTATACAGCATACGCCGCCTTTGACTTTTAACTCTTGTAGCTGAACCAACAATTCTTCTTTCTTAAGCACAGTTAAATATGACTGTCTTTCAATCCTGGGTGTGAGGAAAATTCTTTGAATATGAAGCGAGCTACACTTTATCGTCGTCAGGTGCTTAGAGGTCTTCTTGCTATTGGAGCCTTTAGTGCGGCCTCTCGGCTAACGGGATGCGCCACATCCAACGCTCCTACAGCAACTCAAAGTCCATCTGGAAATAAGGATCTATTGGTGGGTTTTATCTACGTCGGGCCTAAGGACGACTATGGATATAATCAAGCCCATGCTGAGGGAGCCGCTGCTATCGCAAAGCTGCCTGGAGTAAAGATTGTTGAGCAGGCCAACGTGCCGGAAACAACCGAAGTTCAAGAAGCAATGCGGAATATGATTGAACAGGACAAAGCCACTGTCCTGTTCCCTACCTCTTTTGGCTATTTTGACCCTCATATTCTTGAAATTGCTACCGATTTTCCTGAAGTGCAGTTCTTTCACTGTGGGGGTCTCTATCAAGAGGACAAACACCCCAAAAATGTAGGTAGTTATTTTGGTTATATTGATGAAGCGCAATATTTGGCGGGTATTATAGCTGCTCACATGAGCAAATCCGGTAAATTGGGCTTTGTCGCGGCCAAACCCATTCCTCAAGTTCTTCGCAACATTAATAGTTTTACTCTCGGTGCCCGAAGCATTAGGCCTACTGCAACCACGCAGGTAGTATTTACGGGCGATTGGTCGTTACCTATCAAAGAAGCTGAAGCCACTAACAGTCTTGCCGATCAGGGAATTGATGTCATTACTTGCCACGTGGATAGCCCCAAAATAGTTGTGGAAACTACTGAAAAACGAGGCATTTATTCGTGCGGTTATCATTCTAATTTGAGTGCCCTAGCTCCTAAAGGCTTTTTGACAGGAGCCGAGTGGAATTGGGCCACTGTTTATACCGAGATTGCAACCCAGATCCAATCCGGTAAAACCCTTATGAATGCCGATATTCCCCATTTACTGAGGGGCGGATTCAAGGAAAATTTCATCAAACTATCCAATTACGGGCCAGCGGTGACTGATGTTGCTAAAAAGTCTGCTGAAGAAGCCAAAGATAAAATAGTAAACGGTTCACTGGTAATTTACTCAGGCGAAATTAAGGACAATACAGGCAAGATTGTCATTCCTAAGGGCAAAAAGCTTGATCAAAAGGCAATTGAGCTTGAGTCCATGAATTGGTTAGTTGAAGGGGTTGTTGGAAAAATTGGTTAACCTCCCTCCCATATTCTTTCCTAACTCAATGGGCATGACGGCTCATGAAGGACGGTTGCTGTTACCTAGGTGGGCGATCGCCTCACAATAGCTTTGCCAAGAATGACCGCACCCTCGGTACCCCCTCGGTTTAGCGATAGAAGGGCGATCGCTTTTCTATAGCTAACGAAAGCCAAGCAGACGAGGGCGAAGCGTAGGATAGGGCGATCGCCTTTCCCACGCTTCACCACCGTACAAGCCACGGTCAGCTCCCGCAATAGTCCAAGGGTAGCCTTGGCTCTTTCGGTTGCCTGGGGCAATGAAAGGGCAAGCGACGGAGGCAGGAGAGAAAATATTCGTTCCGGTGCAGGCTCCCCCTATGTCGCTGCTCTATCTGTTTCGTGAGAATCGGCAGGATGCCCATCTCCATGCGCATGTGTTCACTCTGGCGGTCTGGCAGGGGAATCAGAAGCTGGCTCAGGTCGTGCCTGTACATTGCCTGGGCATGACCTGAGCCAGGTCAATAAGTATTTACGGAATGTCCTGACGATGGTGGGGGAAAAGTTTGGTATTACGGAGTTTGAGCCGCCCATTCGCAGGTTGCCGATGGAGTGTCCGTTGAGCGACTGTCCGCTAAAGTAAAAAGCCAAGTTATCATGAGTAATACGTAATACCGTAATACCATGATAGATGCCGTGATCGCTGAATCTAGTGTGACTCAAAAATATCAGGCGACCATTCCGCTCAAAGTGAGGGAACAGCTCAATATCCAGGCGGGAGACAAAATTGTTTTTGAGCGTCAGGATAACGAGACGATCATCATTAAGAAGAAGGTGCCCTCCTCAATTGATTGGGATTATCTTCGTGCCGTAGAAGGGACTTTGAATGAATGGAACAGTCCTGCAGACGACGAAGCTTATGCCGACCTATAAGCCTTTTGATGTGGTGGTGGTGCCCTTTCCTTTTACTGATCGGACAGCGACTAAAAAAAGACCTGCCTTGGTACTGTCTTGTGAGATGTTTAATTCAGGGATTGGTCATAGCGTCATGGCAATGATCACAACGGCATCTCATTCTGCTTGGCCTCTTGACGTGGACATTACAAATCTTGAAAATGCAGGGCTGAAATCCCCATCCATCATACGGATGAAGCTTTTTACAATTGACCATGTGTTAATTCATAAGCATATTGGCCAACTGAGTTCTCAAGATCAAGAAGCTGTTGTGTCAACGCTACAGTCTTTGTTATGTGTTTCTGATGAAAGCGATTCAACTGGAGCTGGACTTTCAAAGCGCTCTCGCCCAAGCCTTGGCTGAGCCGGAGGTCGCGGACTTACGGCAGCTTTGGCGATCGCTTGATCCGGCGTTGCTGGGGCTGACCCAGAAGGAGCAGTTCAGGGTGGCAGGTCAGGCGCTCTGGACTAGCTGGGCTGCTGGGTGGGTTTGGGCTGGAGCAACACGGGGGCTTTTATGTGGCCGAGAGTGCCCAGGTTGGTTTACTTCAATGACTGAGAAAATCCAAGTTCCGGCACCAAGGTTTGAGCTGCATGAGTTTGTCACGCTGCACTGGAACGATTTTGAGTACTCAACCAGGATCATGGAGGATTCTTTTCAACTTCGCGCTCAAGAATGGGCCTATCAAGTGACCCAAGCCTCGAATGAGTTAGATGAGGGAAGATTCTTCAATGAGTCAGCTCTGGAATCACGCCTAGTCAGCGGATGAGGCGGCAGGCGAATGAAGGGTGATCGCTTTTGCCTGAGATGGGCGATCGCTCTACGGTAGCTTTGCCAGAAATGACCACCCCTCCGGCACCCTGCTTCGGCTTTGCTGAGACTGTTGCTGGAGAAAAGCGCTAGGACTTATGATTTGCCAGATGTAACGTGCGCCATGCGGTAGATTTGATACACAGCACTTTTGGATAACCGCGAAAGCATTTGGAAAATAAGCAGCCCAATAATCCTTTGCATGGAATCACGCTAGAGATGATTCTCACTCAGTTAGTTGAACATCTCGGTTGGGTTGAATTGGGAAAAATCATCAATATCGGATGCTTTACTCGTGACCCAAGTATCAAGTCCAGCTTGAGGTTCCTTAGACAAACCCCTTGGGCTAGGAATAAGGTTGAAGAGCTATACCTCAAGACCTTCAGTAAAAATTCTGACTGAGTTGGTAAAGCGGCAGCTCACATTCACCTCGGCACCCAAATTCGACTTTGCTGGGGCTGAAGCAGACGAGGGCACAGCAGGGGTTAGGGCGATCGCCTTTCCTACGCTTCGCCACCGCACAAGCCTCGGCCAGCTCTCTCGCCATAGCCCAAGGTTAGACTTGGCTCTTTCGGTTGCCTGGGAGAATGGCAGGGCAAGCGGCCGAGGCGAGAGAGAAAAGATTCGTTTCGGTGCAGGCTCCCTCTGTGGCGCTGCTCTATCTGTTTTGAGAGAATCGGCAGGATGCCCATCTCCATGCGATCGCTGTGGCGGTCTAGCAGGGAAATCAAAAGCTGGCGGAGGTCGCCCCTGTGCATTGCCTGGGCATGACCAATCGCCAGGTGAATGAGTATTTACGAAATGTCCTAACGGTGGTGGGGGAGAAGTTTGGCATTACGGAGTTTGAGCCGCCCATTCGCAGGTCGCTGATGGAGTGTCCAATGAGTGAGTGTTCGCTGAAGGTGAGCCAATGAAAGCGATTCAGATAGAGCCTGACTTTAGGATTCTTGGCGAGCTGTCACAATCTCTTCCTTAGCTGCCCATTGAGTAATGTCCTGTTGCCGAATCACAGCTGCCATCAGGTCTGCAAACTTATCAGGGGTACAGGCAAATACGGGAATTCCTAAAGCCGCAAATTGAGCAGCATGGTGATGATCAAAGCAGGGGGCACCATCATCATTGAGCGCAAGTAAAGTAATCACTTGAACACCAGAATTAACTAATGTTGCTGCGCGCTTAAGCATTTCTGTCGCATTGCCGCCTTCATAAAGGTCACTAATAAGCACTAGGATAGTTTCTTGAGGTTGGCGGATTAACCCTTGGCAATAACTCAGGGCTTGATTGATATCTGTCCCACCACCTAGCTGAGTGCCAAACAATACATCGACTGGATCTTGCAGCAGATCCGTGAGATCGACAATGACCGTATCAAACACCACCAATTTTGTACTGACCGCTGGGAGCGAAGCCAACACTGCTGCAAAAATACTGGCATACACAACTGAAGTTGCCATCGATCCGCTTTGATCCACGCAGAGCACAATATCTCGCAGGGCAGAGCGTTTGCGTCCATATCCTATGCGTGTTTCAGGAATAATCGTGCGGTATTGGGGCTGATAGTGCCGCAAATTAGCTCGAATTGTTCGATGCCAGTCAATTTCATTATGGCGTGGTCTACGGTTACGAATTGCACGGTTAAGACTTCCCATGACGGCCTGCTGCATAGGATTTTGCAGTTTCTGCAACAGTTCGTTAACCACTCGCTGCACGACTAGTCGAGCTGTATCCTTCGTCTTACTGGGCATTACCCGACTCAAGGACAGTAGATTTGCCACAAGATGGACATCAGGTTCAATGGCTTCTAGCAGTTCTGGCTCTAGCAACATCCGTTGAAGGTTTAGACGTTCTAATGCATCCTGCTGCATAATCCGCACAACGGAACTGGGAAAGTATTTACGGATATCCCCTAGCCATCGGGCAACCCGTGGGGAAGAACCCTCTAAGCCACCCGTTCGCTTTTCATCGGTATTGTAAAGCGCAGCTAATGCCTGATCCATACTCAGATCCTCCCCTACAAGGGTGATGCCAGCATGATCCGTTCCTCCAGGCCCCGAACTATCTGCACTCCCTAGAATGAGTCGCCAGCGACGATGGTTTTCTGAATCTGTCATGAGGTAAAGTCCAGTCCTAATAGTTGGGCGACGAGGGGCAAGGCCAAAGAAGCGCGATCGCCGTCTAGATTGGTTACAGTCCTTGTCTTGTTTTCTATCGCTCCATGCTTGACCCGTTGAGCCATTTGACGACGTTCCGCTGCAGTGAAAGCCGCAAAAGTGCGACGTAAAAGCGGTAACAAGGCAATAAAATCTTCAGCAGGAAGTTCTGTAATCCACTGGTCCAAAACACTCCAGATTTCTTTGTCATGGAGGAGCAAAAGACCACTCCCTTGCAAAAAGCCTTCAATCCAAACAGCACCATGGGCGGGTTCAACGGCACGAGAAAGCGCAAGGTTTAAGCTTTGAGCGGCTTCAGTACCCTTGATCTGGCCTTCATCTAGCAGGAGCCGACAGCAACGTCCGGCAAGTAGACCATGAAGTTGTGCCTGATTCATTAAACGCACTAACACGGCCATCCATTCGTGATAGTGACATTCTTCCTGTAAAAGCTTAATGGCGTGATGGGTCTGAACCATATAGCCGAGCATTTGATCAGCAGCATCATCGTCTAGGGAGGCACAAGCGCTGGGCAGACCAATACAGATTCGGGCCATCAAACCATCTACAACATGGGTGAGGGTGCCCACATCTGTCTGGCGTACATCGCTGTAGCGCAACACATTGGCCAGAGGCGGAATCGCAGCCATGAGGTGAATCAGATCACTGGCAATTGCCGCTTCTGCTTGCAACCTTTGCATGACGTGACAAACCGCAGCCGATAAGGTGGCCAGCAAAACTTGTTCTAAAAGTGCAGTTAGAGGAGGGAGTTGGGTGGATTGAGTGGCTTGATCACAGGCAAATGCAGTTGCAGCAGTTTCAATGGTGTTACCCCAGCGTCCGGCTTCAATGAGGGCAATTTCTAATTCTGGTCGCCACCGAAGTATCCATTTTTCTTTGAAGGTTCCTTTGCCACTGACTTCTGTGATTTCCCCCCAGGAAATATTCAGCAATTTGAGACGATGGAGCAGTAGAGAGCGCCCCAAGTCCATTTCTTTTCGTAAATCCAGCACTAACGCTTTGTCTAGCGCTTCTGGCTTGAGACGCAACCGTTGCTGGAGATGTCTTAAATCTTGCTGAAGCGGTACCATTGGGGTTTCATCAGGCACGGTGCCGAGGCGATCGCCCACCATGAGCTGACGCTGAATTAACTGCATGGGGGTTGCATCCCCGAAGCAGAGAACGGATTGAACAGCTTCGTTTAGTTCGGTAAGGCCAGGGGCAGTATGATCCCGCAGGGCGGCAAGGGCTTCTGCCATGCGGACAGCTTCGATGACGCTGGCGGAGGATGCATCTAAATCCTTAGTTCGCAGGAGACGCGCAATTTTAACGAGCCATCGCTCTGAAGGGCGGATTCTTGGTGCGGACTTTTGTTGGGAAGCTAGGCTTTCGCTCACTTCCCATAGGTGTTCATACCAGCCAGGGGATTCCACCCCTGCTCCGTAACCACTCTGGTAGGTGAGGCGTTCGTAGGTCCAAGGTACCCAAGTGGCAGATACCTTCGCTTTCGGTAATCCTTTCAGGAGAGCGGCATCAGCTTTGGCGGCGGCGAGAGGCGGGACCAAGGCAGGTGCGTGCCATGCCCCGCAGATAACGGCAATTTTAGTAAACCCTTCTTTTTGAACCTGACGGATGGTTTGACGCATGTAGGCTTCGCGAAGGGCTTCCCGGTGATCTCGTGGGTTTTCTACGTTGGGGGGATATTGCAATTCAACTTCAGTTCGAAGAGCAGTCATGGCTTCTAGGATGCCTGAAAAGACATCGGTGCTGTCCTGACGCTGTTCTACAAATTGCTCCCACCAACGTTCGCCGTCGCTGTATCCAGCAGCCTGTGCAAGCCAGCGCAAAGGGTCACGGCGGATTTCTAGCTCAGGGGTTGTGGTTAGATCTTGGGAAATTAGCCCTTCGGGACGATCTGAGTCAGTGGTTTCAACCTCAATCTCTTTTTCTGCTGGGGGTTCTGCAAGTTCAATCAACTGATGGCTTTGGGGCAAATCCATAAACCGGATCGGGATTTGCTGCCGCAACCCAAACTGGAGTGCCTGCCATTCTGGCGAAAAGCTAGCAAGGGGATAGTAGGTTGCGAGATGAGGCGTATCTGGCACATAGAGCAGCATTGCAACGGGTGGCTGCATCTGTGTCTGGAGGAGTAGCGGCAAAATCGATTCTGCCTCCGGTGGCCCTTCAATCAGAAGGACATCGGGCTGGAGAGCTTGTAAGCTTTCCAGAAGGCTACGGGCCGATCCAGGCCCGTGGTGGCGAACACCAAATAGATGAAGGTTGGAATCAGTGGCCATACAGAATTGGGGTTGTTACCTAAAGACCTTCAAAAATTTGTACTGCTAGCTCATATCTCGGTTAGCGCGGTACAGATCTTTCCAGTCATCCCGCTCTTTGACAACAGTTTCTAGATATTCACGCCACACGAGCAGGTCTTGCACTGGATCTTTAACCACAGCGCCAAGTAGTCCTGACATCAAATCTCCTGCCTGAAGTGACCCATCCCCAAAGTGAGCAGCAAGAGCCATTCCGCTGCTGACAACGGAAATAGCTTCGGCGGTGCTGAGGGTTCCGGTGGGGGATTTAAGCTTTGTTTTGCCATCCCTGGTCACGCCATTTCGCAGTTCTCTAAAAATGGTGACGATGCGCCGAATTTCTTCGACTGCTGGGGCTTCGATGGGCAGTTCTAGGGCACGACCTAAGCTTGTCACGCGCTGCTGAACAATATCAACTTCTTCGGCTTCGGTGTCAGGAACAGGCAAAATGACGGTATTAAAGCGACGCTTAAGGGCGCTGGAGAGGTCATTTACGCCTTTGTCGCGGTTATTAGCAGTCGCAATAATATTGAACCCTTTATTGGCCTGAACCTCTTCACCGAGTTCGGGAATCGGCAACGTTTTTTCAGACAAAACCGTAATGAGGGTGTCTTGAACATCTGCGGGGATGCGGGTGAGTTCTTCCACTCGAACAATTTTGCCATCGCCCATGCCATTCATGAGGGGGCTAGGGACGATCGCACTACGAGAGGGGCCTTCTGCTAGTAGTTTGGCGTAGTTCCAACCGTAGCGAATGGCTTCTTCGCTGGTACCTGCGGTGCCTTGAATAAGGAGAGTGGAGTCGCCTGTGATCGCCGCTGCCAAATGTTCTGACACCCATGATTTTGCGGTACCTGGGACACCATAGAGTAGCAGGGCGCGATCAGTCGTGAGGGTGGCGATCGCAATTTCTATGAGACGACGGTTGCCAATGTATTTGGGTGAAATGACAAACCCGTTGTCGAGGGTGCCACCCATGAGGTAGGTTGCGACAGCCCAGGGAGAGAGTTTCCAGTTAGGCGGGCGTTGACGGGTATCGGTTTTAATCAGTTCTTCTAGCTCTTGGGAGAATTGCACTTCTGCGTGCTGCCGCAGAACTTGAACCGCTTGAGAGTTTGGTGTTTTAAAAGTAGGTTGTTTTGCTTTAGTAGGCATCTTAAAAAAAATCCTAATTAATCCGTAAGTAAAAAGTCATTGCGGGAGCGAGTACCTACCCTGATGCTTCTTTTTTGTTAAACAGTGATTGATGCATCTGTTGGCGAAATCTTAAAATCTCAAGCACTTGTTCAAATTCAGTTTCTAAATGATCTGCATAAAGTAGGCGCAGTTGGGATACCTCCAATGTATTCAAGCTACTGGGATGTAGGCTATAAGCCAATGATTTTAGGTGATGTGCTACGACCCACTTGACCTGAGATAATGCATGATTATTTTGGGCATTACAGGCTTTTAAATAAATTTGAGTTGAACTGAGAAGGATTTTACTTAGCGCTAAACTCCAGGGTACTGGTATGGTATTCAACAGTAATTTGAGGATCTCTAGATAGCTGCTTGGATTCAAGATGTTAGACGATGTATTGGACAGCAAATGAAGGATTCCCTCATTCCATTCCTGTGACTCTAGCCAAGCCGTAACCCACTGGCAACGAGTTTCTATCGGCAATATTGACAAGAGCTGAGCTACGATTTCTACTGCGCCCATCTCATGTAGCTGGAAAGATGAATTCTGTCCAAACCATCTCAGCAAGGTATGCGCCCACACCAAATTCTGTTGCCGCTGGCACGCTAAGCTCCATCCTTGAATCAAGGGCAATTCCCAGTCATGATTGGCAATTTCATGAATGAGCTGTTCTGGTGAACCTAATTTTTCCCAAATTGACAAGGGCGAAATTTCAAGAATCTGAATCAGTAAGTTGGCGCGATCGCCCTGTTTTGAGACCAAGCGGCTAGGATATTGAGCCTTAAACTCATAGTTTTTCCATTGCAGATCATCGGCTTGTGGCAGCGTGACTTCCACTTGAAGTTTGCCTTCAATCGTCGTGTACTGGATAAGTGAGGAGGCTTTTATCGCTATCTCCTGACTAAATTGAGAATCAGGAAGTCTAGTCAGAAGCTCAATTGCACTAGCTTTAACATCCTTACTCCGATCGCCCAATCCAACCTCCAAAAACGTCTCATCTGCAAGGGATAACCCTACGGATAAACATCCTAAAAATGCAGCGCGATCTTTTGCCGAGTCTTGTTTCCAGGTAGCAGCTAACAGTTCTCTTGCTGCCGTAGAATCTTGCAACCGCCACTCCCGTAGCAAATTAAGCCGCACCGTGCGATCGCTCGTTTCCCAGAGCGCCTTCCATTCTTCTGGGTTGGATGCTTGAGGAGTTGCCTGAGCGTAGCGCCACTTTGGGTTAAGACGGGCAAGCCACTCGCCTCGTGGGCCAATCACAGACCGTAACGGCAATCGCACTTCAGGATGGAAATGTCCCCAATCTAAAAGCTGTGGCAAATGTTCTGGCGGAATGCACTGCCCCGTTTGCTGTAAGAGCGTTAAAAATTCCGGCAGCGCAGGCTGAAAATCTTGAGTAAAAATCATCCGTAAATACGGGAGATCGTCTGACTCTGCCAATGCTGTCGTTTCAGCAGCAGCCGGTTCGGGTAAAGGCTCCGTTCGTTGTTCTGGTTTTTGCCCTGCCTGTTGATAGGCGGCTAAGGTTCCAGCCGCGCTTAATACCCAGTCTGCGGCATCCTCTGCATTGACCTGATTGAGTAGGGTTTTGAGATTTCCCTCAGCGATCGCCGGAAGCGTTTTTTGGCGATCTGTACCGAGAAGCGCCACCGATACTAAGGCTTCCCAAGATTGGCTCATGATGGCACCTCCAGTGATATCCAACGGCCCTGCACCCCTAAACTTAAGGGCATTAACGTACTACCGTTCCACTCACCAAAAATCTGCACCGGATGCCCACCACTCAAGGCCATCAGCATCCATTCCTGCTTAAATCCACTGTCCAGCCCCACCCGCGCTCCTGCCCCATCCGCCAAGCAACAGGTCTTACCTTCCCAGTAGGGCATGACCGCCGTGAGCAGCATTGGAAAGGTTTCTAGCCAAGGATTTTGAGCCATTGCTATTCCGTACTGTGCGATCGCCGCTTCGATCGAGGGATGCCCAGCCTTCGGTTCCGTCCAAGCGGTGCTCTGCTCCCGATGTTTGAGCGCCGCCCGAATCGGGTAAAGCCCTGGATAAAACACTAGAGTGCCCTGCCATTGGGTTCCTGGGACAGCCAAACACTCTAGGGCCTGACTACGATGGGCAAAATTCAGCAGCAGAGCCGATCTCTTAGACTCCTTTCCCTGGAGCCATACGCGCTGTACCTGTAAATCCTCTTCTGTGATAACCCGCCGCCCCAACACCCGCCAGCAATCCTCACAAACCTCGACGGTGCCGTCAGACTGCTCCGCTATGCCGAGTAGTTCATCCTGCTTCAATGTCCAGCCAATTTGCGATCGCAGTTCCGCCTGTAACGTTTCTGGCAACTTGTCTCGGCGCTGATACCCCTCCACAAGTAAATGCAGCTTCCCCAATTCAGTCAGTAGCCGATCTGCCCACCCTTGTCCAGAATGGGGAATACTTGCCATCGACCGAATCCGCTTGGCTAAAACTGGAGCTTGAGCATCCACCAACCTTGCTGCTGCTCTATCCCAATAGCTATAGGGTTGGGTTTGCACTGTAGCAAGTCCTTGGCGCACCACATCCCGCAAAAATAAACGCATTTCCGCTAAGCCTGCTGTTACCTTCGCTTCTCGCTGGGCAATGCGTTTGGCTTGAGCCACCGGATCGATGGGTTTTTCGGCCTTCGACTCTTGTTTCTTTTGCGATGTTTGCGATCGCTTCTCCAGCCATTCTCTCACCCAGTCTGGCGGCTCACTTTCCGGTATGGCTCCAGACTGACCCGCAAAAATCAAAAACAGCCCCAAGGCGTGCTTACAGGGAAATTTCCGGCTAGGACAACTACAACGAAAGGCAGGTTCCGTTAAATCAATCTGTGTTCGGTAAGGGGATTTGCCGCTACCTTGGCATTCTCCCCATAGAGCGACCTCACTATGCCCTAATGCTCCCCACTTTTGGGCATTGGCTAACTGCTGCCCGCTTTTACTGGAGCTTGCATCAGGCGAAAGGGCCAGGACTTTCTCAGTTGTCCAAACGGATGGCATCTTAAACCCAAATAGGGGATCCAGCATTCAATTCAGCAAGCTTAGCGTACCCAAAAACAGCCAGACCTATTACAAAACCCTATTTATCTCAACCATCCTATTAACTCCCCTACAAAGACTTCAGGCAACGGCAGCGGGCTGGACAAGACCCCGCGTAGGCGATCGCCTAAGTCAGCAAAGGCAACAGCTCAATAACGGATCCTTGGGTGCCCTCAGTGTGAACATTTGGGGCACCCCCTCTAGCGGAAATTTATTGTGTTAACGAGGACATTTGCCGGTTAAACGACAATTGGCAAATTGATAGTCTTTTCTGTAGGACTCCTTTCAATAATGGTATGTGCGCCAATA